>URHE01000004.1 GCA_900547595.1 uncultured Desulfovibrio sp. | reverse complement strand
ACCCCCGACACTGCGGGTATGAACCGCATGCTCTGACCAACTGAGCTACCTTGCCACATGGCAGTGGACGCGCAACGCACCTTCTACGCGACTTGCCCTTGCTTGGCAAGCGATTTTTGCACGTTTCCGGGGGCCTTTTTCTTTCCCGTTCAGCGCACCATAAAATAATAGACGAATGGCGCCAGCGCCAGCCGGTACACGGCAAAGGGCACAAGGGTCATTTTTCCCACCAGGGCCACGAATACCTTGACCGCCAGCAGCGCGGAAACAAAGGCGCCGATCATGCCCACGGCAAAAAAGGGCACATCCGCCGCCGTGAACAGGGAGAAGTTCTTGAGCAGATCATAGCCGGTGGCCGCCATCATGATGGGAACGGCGGCAATGAAGGAGTATTCCGCTGCCAGGGCGCGGCGGGCGCCCAAAAGCATGCCGCCCATGATGGTGGCCGCCGAACGCGAAAAACCGGGCCACAGGGCCAGACACTGGAAACAGCCGATGCCAAGCGCCAGGGAAGGCGTCAGCTCGTCCAGGCTCACGCAAGTGGGCTTGCGCTTGCGCCGTTCCACAAGGATCATGCAGAGGGCGCCGACCACCAGAGCCGCAAGCACGGTGGCGGGCCGGAAAAGATACTGCTTGATATAGGAATGCAGCAGCAACCCGGCCACGCAGGCGGGAAGCGAGGTAAGGAACAGCAGCCACAATCCGCGCGCGCCGGCAAAACGCACATAGGGTTGCGGGCGCACAAGGCCCCAGAAGCGTTTCCAGTACAGGACAACGACAGCCATGATGGCGCCAAGCTGGATGACCACCTCGAACGTGGCCGCCTTCTCGCCCGTGAAATGGAGCAGGTCGCCTGCCAGGATGAGATGCCCCGAAGAGGAGACGGGAAGAAACTCGGTCAGCCCTTCCACAATGCTCAGAATGAGCGATGTCAGCAGATCGTCCATATATCCCTGAGTGCCCGCGAGGAGCGAATCTTGCGCGCGGCCTTGCCAGTGGCGGGCCGTGCGCCTATGGTTTGCAAAAAGGTGCTGCCATGCCGACCATTATCCACCACAGTGAACTCGTGCGCCGCGCCCTGCTCTATCTGGATGGGGAACGCGAACGCTGTCCGGAAAAACACCTTGAGGTCCTGCTGGACGAGGCGGGCATGCGGTTCAACCTGACTCCGGCGGAAGCTGTCGCGCTGGAGCGGCTGTTCCGCGATCCCTCCAGAATGGCGAAGGAGACGGCTCCCGCCGAAGATGGCGCGGAATAACGCCCGCTGGGAATTCGCGTCCTAGGCTATGGGGCTTCCCGCGGCAACGGCCTCGTCCGGTTCAAGCAGGCGGCAGCACTCGCCCTCGCCTGCCGTCAGTATCATACCGCAGGACATGAGTCCGCGAATCTTGCGCGGCGGCAGGTTGAGCACCGCGCACACCTGACGCCCGACGAGCGTTTCCGGAGCATAGTGTTCCGCGATGCCTGAAAGTATCTGACGCGGTTCGCCTTCGCCAAAGTCGATGAGCAGCCGCAGCAAACGGTCCGCCTGGGGATGCCGTTCGGCCACGCGCACCGTTCCCACACGCAGGTCAAGGGTCTTGAAGGTGTCAAAGCTGATTTCCGGCATCTCCCGGCCCCCGGCTTCGGCAGGCGCTTTTTTATCCTTTCCCTGAACTTTTTGGGGGGAAGTCCCCGCGGCAGAGCTTTCCTTTGCCTCCTGTGCCGCAGACGCGGCGGCGATCTCGATCCGCGGGAAAAGATTGGAGGCGGAAGCCGCTTGCGCGCCGGTCCGCAAACCGTTGAGGCTGGCCGCTTCGGCCGCAAGATCGCACGTTGGCGCGGTTCCTTCCGGCACTTCCTCGCCAAGCTGGCCAAGCATGGCGCACGAGGCTTTCGGCATGACCGGCCAGAGGCAGAGCGCGATTTTGCGCATGCAGGCAAGCAGGATGTGGAGCACCGCTGCAAGCCGTTCCTGCCGCCCTTCCTTGTGCAATGTCCATGGCGCCTGACTGTCCACATACTTGTTGAGGGCGCGCACCAGCTCCCAGAGGGCTTCCAGAGCCTGGGCAAACCGCACGTTCCGGAAAAGTTGCAGGTAGTTTTCCATGGACGAGGCGCAGAGTTCCGCGATGCTCCTGTCCGCGTCGGTCTGCACGGCGCCTTCGGGGATGCGGCTCCCGAAGTATTTGGCCGTCATGGAAAGGACACGGCTGAAGAGGTTACCGAGGTCATTGGCAAGATCGGCGTTGATGCGGCCGACAAGCGCCTCTTCGCTGAAGCTGGCGTCCGACCCGAAGTGCATCTCGCGCAGGAGAAAATACCGGAAGGCATCCAGCCCGTAGCGCTCGCCGGTGGCGAGGGGGTCCACAACATTGCCGAGGGATTTCGACATTTTGGTGTCCCGCGAGAGCCAGTAGCCGTGCACATTGAGGTGCCGGTACAGCGGAAGCCCGGCAGCCTTGAGCATGGCGGGCCAGAAAACGGCATGCGGCTTGAGGATATCCTTGGCGACCAGATGCTCCCCGGGCCAGTAGCGGGCAAAGTCCGGGCCGTCGGGCCAGCCCAGGGCGCTGATATAGTTGATGAGTGCGTCAAACCAGACGTAGCAGACGTAGTTGCTGTCAAAGGGCAGCTCAATGCCCCAGGTGAGCCGCGTCTTGGGGCGGGAAATGCACAGGTCCTCCAGGGCGCCGGATTCCAGCATGGCGAGCACTTCGGAACGGTAGCGCTCCGGCCGGATGAAGTCGGGATTGGCCTCGATATACTCCCGCAGCCACGGCAGATATTTCGACATGCGGAAAAAGTAGTTTTTTTCGCTGATAAATTCCGGTTTGGTCAGATGCTGGGGGCAAAGGCCGTTTTCCAGCTCCTTTTCCGTATAAAAGCGCTCGCAGCCATAGCAGTAATGGCCGCCAAACTCGCCAAAATAAATATCGCCCGCATCATACACATTTTGCAAAAATTTCTGGACAGCGCGCTTGTGCGCCTCGTCCGTGGTGCGGACAAAGCGGTCATTGGCTATCCCGAGCCGGGGCCAGAGCGCGCGGAAACGCCCACTGATCTCGTCCACGAACTGGCGCGGCGTCATGCCGCGCTTTTCCGCCGCCTGGACGATCTTGTCGCCATGCTCATCCGTGCCGGTGAGAAACAGCGTGTCCTCACCCATGCAGCGATGAAACCGGGACAGCGCGTCCGCGACGATGGTGGTATAGGCATGCCCGAGATGGGGATTGGCATTGACATAATAAATGGGCGTGGTGATGTAGAAGGTATTCACTCAAGGCTCCATCATTCTTTATCGGTCTGTTCCGCGGAGCGCTCGGACGGGCGGCCATCTTTTGCGGGGCGCGGCGTCCCCGCTCCCGGGGCTTCATGCGCCCGGACGCCGTGGCGCGCGCCCTCTGCCGGGTGCGCACGGTGCTTTCGCCCGCGGCGGTGGGGAAGGTGCTCCGCGCCGGAAACGCCCGCGCCCGGCTCCCCTTCTCCGTCAAGGGAGATTGCGGCCTCTCTGGCGGAGACTTCCCCCTCCTCCGCATAGGTATCCATGTCCCGGACATCCATACCGGCCTGCCGGGCCGCGGGCTCGCGATGGGGCCGTTCCCCGGCGCGGCGCGAATCGGCGGCCGCCTGCGGCGCATCGGGACGATGCGGTTCCAGTCCCTGCCATTCTTCAAGTGTCAGTTCAAGTTCTTCATTCCCTTCCGTGAGCACGGAGAGAGAATTGCGAAACATGTTGGCGCGCAATACTTTCATGGCGCCTCGGGAGGTCATGTACTTCTTGCCGGGGCGCGGTGAATTGCGGTGGAAGCGTTCGTAATTTTCCTGCTCATAGGAAAGGCAGCAGAGCAGCCGTCCGCAGATACCGGAAATCTTGGCGGGATTGAGAAACAGATTCTGCTCCTTGGCCATGCGGATGGTCACGGGAGCGAATTTACGCAAATAACGGCGGCAGCAGCAGACCATGCCGCAGTTGCCCACAGCGCCCAGCATCTGCGTTTCATGGCGCACGCCGATCTGGCGCAGTTCGATGCGCGCGCGGTATTCGCGCACGAGGTCCTTGACCAGTTCACGGAAATCTATGCGTACCGGCGCGGTAAAGTAGAAAATGAGCTTGCTGCGGTCAAAAAAGACTTCCACGTCCACAAGCTTCATGTCCAGGCGCCGCTCGCGGATGCGCTCCCGGCAAAAGTCCATGGCTTCACGGGCAAGCGCGGCGTTTCGCCGTCCCGTCTCCCTGTCGTCGGCATCGGCCATGCGGAGGATACCGGGCAGGTCCGCCTCGCTTGCGCCTGGCAGCGGACTGACCGGCCCGGAGACGATCTTCCCCAGAGCGGCGCCCTGATCCATCTCGATCAAGACCAGATCGCCGGGCTTGCAGTCGTCCGGAGCCGAATAGTATTCTGTCTGTCCGAGAGCGTGGAATCGTATGCCAAATATAGACATGTCGTGATATGCCAGTGTCTGCCTGCAAAAGCGGACACTACAAAACCCGTAAGGGGTTTGCGGCGGATAGCCACCGTAAGTGAGCGAAAAACCATGTTTTCCGCAAATGATCCTGCAAAAGTCTTTGCAGAATTTTTGCAATCAGACACAGGAGAATCGGCACCTTGTCCAGCGTGCCGGAACTGAATGGATATATTTCGACCATATCGCGGCGCCTGTCAACCGGAAGTCGGGGCGCCCGGCCGCGGACGTTGCGTTGTACTTGTCAAGCCCCCTTTGCTGCCGTAGACTGATATTTTCAGGTGAGGATGCCATGATCACACGAACGGAAGCATTGGAACTCCTGGCGCGGCAGGGACTGGGCGCGGCCCTGCTCCAGCATTCCCTGGCGTCGGAAGCGGTCTTGCGCGCCATGGCGCGCCATTTTGGCGAAGATGAGGAATCCTGGGGGCTTACCGGGCTGCTGCACGATGTGGACTATCCCGCCACTGCCGGGCATCCCGAGCGCCACGGCCTTGACGGCGCGGACCTGCTCGCCGGAAAGCTGCCGGAGGCCTGCCTTGCCGCCATTCGCGCCCATAATGGCGAAATGACCGGTTGCGCTCCCGCAAGCCGGCTCGACTTTGCCCTGCGATGCGGTGAGACGGTCACGGGGCTCATCGCCGCTGCGGCGCGCATGCGGCCAACGGGGCTTGAAGGCATGGAACCCCGGAGCATCAGAAAAAAAATGAAAGACAAAGCCTTCGCGGCCTCGGTCAATCGTGACAATATCCGGCAATGCGCCGCGGCGGGCCTTGAGCTGGACGCCTTCCTGGCGCTCGCCATCGCGGCCATGGCCGCACAGGCGGCGGAACGCGCCGATGCCTAGACCCAAAGAGGAACGCCATGGAAAAATGCGCGCTGGATACCACCATTTCCACACTGGGCCCCTGCAAGCTGGAGTCAAAGCTCCCCTACCGCACCTGGGCCGACAACAAGAAAATTCCGGTGGTGATAGATGAGGAGCTGGGCGACGGCAGTGCGGAACCCTGCCGCGTGAACTTCGAGGCGGCCGGCCCGAGGCGCAAGCTCTATTTTGACACCTCGCGCGCCAAGTGCGCCATCGTCACCTGCGGCGGCCTCTGTCCCGGTATCAACGACGTCATTCGCGCCATCGTCATGGAGGCGCACCACGCCTACCATGTTCCTTCCATTATCGGCATCCGCTACGGCCTTGAAGGGTTCATCCCCAAATATGCCCATGCGCCCATGGAACTGACGCCCTCGGTGGTGGCCGACATCCATCGTTTCGGCGGCACCATTCTCGGCTCTTCGCGCGGCCCGCAGCCCGCGGACGAAATCGTGGATACCCTTGAGCGCAGCAATGTCAACGCCCTTTTCGTCATCGGCGGCGACGGCACCATGAAGGCGGCCATGGCCATCAGTGCCGAAGTCCGCAAGCGCGGGCTGAAGATCTCCGTCATCGGCATCCCCAAGACCATTGATAACGACATCAATTTCATTCCTCAGTCCTTCGGATTCGAAACGGCGGTATTCAAGGCGACGGAAGCCATCGAGTGCGCCCATACCGAAGCCTGCGGCACGCCCAACGGCATCGGCCTGGTCAAGCTGATGGGGCGGGAATCCGGTTTTATCGCGGCCCAGTCCACCCTTGCCCTCAAGGAAGTGAATTTCGTCCTCATTCCCGAGGCCCCCTTCAGCCTTGAAGGCCCCGGCGGCCTGCTCCCCGCCGTGGAAGAGCGTCTGCGCGAACGCGGCCACTGCGTTATCGTCACCGCTGAAGGCGCTGGTCAGCATCTCCTCGCGCACCACACGGAAACGGACGCTTCCGGCAACCGGGTGCTCGGCAATGTGGCCGATCTCCTGAAGATGGAAATTTCGCGCTACCTGCGCGAGCGCAAGATGGAGCATTCCATCAAGTACATCGACCCCAGTTATATCATCCGTTCCGTGGCCGCCCAGGCGGGCGACAAGGTCTATTGCGGTTTTCTCGGCCAATACGCGGTGCATGCGGCCATGGCCGGGCGCACGGAGATGGTGGTGGGCAAGATACAGGAGCGCTATGTCCATCTTCCGCTCCAGCTTGTGACCCGCACGCGGCGCCGGTTGAACATTTATTCCGATCTCTGGCGCGCGGTGCTGGAATCCACCGGCCAGGGCATGCTCAAGGGCATGCTCCCACCGGCATGAAGCCCGACGGCAACTTCGGGCTTTGCCGGATACAGGCGTCCGCCGGCTCGGGAAAAACCTGGGAGCTGACGCGGCGTTTTCTTGAACGCCTCGCCGAGTGCGGCCCTGACGGCGGCAGGCCATCGGCGGGATGCGCGCTTGTCCCCGGCGCCCACGCCTGGGGCGACATTATCGCCATTACCTTCACCAACGCCGCCGCAACCGAAATGCGCGAGCGCGTCCTGCGGCGCCTGAAGGAAGCGGCGCTCGGAAATCCTGATGACGGCGTGCCGTTTTCCCCCCCGGAAGCGCGCCGATGGGTGGACGCCGTCCTGCGCGACATGAGTTCGCTCAATATCCGGACCATTGACAGCCTTCTCCATCTCATCGTCCGTTCCGCCGCCCTTGACCTCGGCCTGCCACCGGATTTTGAACCAGCCTTTGCCACGGAAGAGGCGCTCACCCCCTACTATGACCTGGTGCTTGAACACGCCTGGCGGGAAGATGCGGCCATGCGCGATCTGGTGCGCTCCGCCTGCCGCGCCCTGGCGCTCAGGAGCGACAGCAGGGGCTTTCTTGTGGGCGAAAAGCTCCGGCAGCCGCTTCGTCTGGTCATTGATGATGTCCTGCGGGGACGCCTGGAGAATCTTGCTTCCGAAACAGAAATTAAAGTTAAACTTGAAGATTCTCAGAGAGCAGCGTGCGCGGCGGCGCGACAGTTCCTTGACGTGGCCGGGGCCGCGGGGATTACCTGGAAAAAACCCGCCAGGAACGTCGTTTCGGCCATTGCCGCCGGGAGTTTTGAAAGCTGTGGCTCGCGTACCGCCGCCACAGAGGATGCCGCGGCGCTCTTTCTTAAAAAATGTCCGGTGCCCGCTTCCGTGGTGAATGCGCACGCGCATTTTGTCGAAGCGGCGCGCCACTGCCGGGAATGCCGTGAGCGCCTGCTCCCCGCGCTTGGGCTGCTCCCGTTTGTCCGTCTGGCGCAAACGCTTGTGGAGGCGTTCCTCCTCAATCGGGAACAGGAAGGCTGGATACCCGGAGTCCTCATCCCCCGCTGGGCAGCGGATTCGCTTTCCGGCGACCATGGCGTTCCGGATGCGCTTTGCAGGCTCGGTTCCCGGCTCACGCATTTTCTTGTGGACGAATTTCAGGACACGAGCCGCGAACAGTGGCAAACCCTGCGCCCCCTCGTTGCGGACGCCCTTGCGCGCGGCGGTTCCCTCACCTGGGTGGGGGATGTCAAGCAATCCATCTACAGCTGGCGGGGCGGCGATCCGGCCCTGTTCAATGCCGTCCTGAAAGATGGGGAGCTTACCCGGCTGACCCGTTCCAGCACATGGGAACTGCCCTACAACCATCGCAGCCGGGAACGGATCGTGGCGCATAATAACAGCGTTTTTTCTTCCCTGGCGCAGGAGGAGTGCGCGCGGGAGATACTGGGGGCGCTTGTGCCGGACATGCCGCCGCCGCAAATGGACGCCGCGGTGCGGCGCCTCTGTGGAGCCTTTGCCGGGGCCGCCCAGAAATGCCCCCCCCATGGGGAAAACAGCGGCGGTTTCGTCCATGCGGAGCGCATTGACGCCTCATGTGCGGACGAACTGCGCGAAGCCGTCCTTCGCCGGCTTTGCGAACTCTTGCGCGAGGACATCATGCCGCGCCGCCCCCTTTCGGACATCCTTGTCCTTGTGCGGAGCAATGAGAACGGCCGGCTCGTGGCCGAGGCTCTTGTTCGCGAAGGCATTCCCGTCATCACGGAAAACAGCCTGCTGCTTTCCGAGCATCCGCTCATCACGCAGATCGTGGCCTTTCTCGATTTTCTGGACACGCCGGAGGACGATGTCGCGTTCTGGACCACGCTCACGGGATCGCTCGTCCTCGGCCATCCTCTGGCCGGCGGGATACTGTGGGAAGAACTTCACGACTGGTGCGCGGAAGCGGGCACAGGGCCGTTATTCCAGAGATTCAGGCGCGCATGGCCCGACATATGGGAACGGGTATTCGCGCCGTTCCATGCGCAGTCCGTCCTGCTTACGCCCTATGACGCCACGCGGGAATGGCTGCTGCGCCTGGATGCGGAAACGCGCTTTCCGGCGGAGCGAACCTTTCTGCGCCGTTTTCTCGAAGTCCTGCAATACGCCGAGGCGAAGGGATTCGCCTCCTTGGGGGCTTTTCTTGAACACTGGCGCAGTCATGGAGGAGAGGAAAAGGCGCCCATGCCCAACGGTATGGATGCCGTGCGCGTCATGACCATCCACAAGGCCAAGGGACTTGCCGCGCCCTGCGTGATCGTGCCGTGGACGAGTTTTACCATCCGTCCGTCCCGGCATCCGGAAGTGATCGAATATGAGGGCTTGCGACTGGCCGTGCCCGGCGGGAGGGTCTGCGGCGCCAGCCATTACGAACACCTGGCGGCGCAGGCGTGCGAAGCGCTGAACCTGCTCTATGTGGCATTCACCCGCGCCAGGGACGAACTGCATATTTTTCGTACCGGCACGCCTGCTCTGGAGAAACTTGCCTCACTCGGCAAAACACTGGATTCCCTGTGGGATCGCGCGGAATTGGCCCCCCCGTTCGCGCTTGGCGTTCCGCCCGGGGCGCCGGTGCGCCCCGGTGCGGCAGGGAACGGCCCCGGGGACGCCGAAGCCCCGGAACGCGCGGCTCCCCCCACTCCGTGTGCCGCTTCCCCCGCCGCCTCCCCTGAGGACGGTAACGCCCCCATGCCGGAAGAGAGCGTTGAAGCCTGGCGGCCCATGCAGTGGCTGCCCCGGCTGAGGATTTTCCGCAATCCGGTCTCTGCGGAGATATTTCGGCCGGAAGATCGCGGTACGCTCCTCCATGGATGTCTTGAGCGCCTGTGCTGTTCCGGAAACGCCCGCCGGGATGCCGAAGCCGCCGTGGACGACGCCCTTGCGCGCAGCGAAGTGCCCCCCCCGGCGGATACCGCGTTCCGGACCGGCCTTGTTGACGCGCTTGCCTGGTTCGCCGCGCTGCCCCAGGCCGCAGACTGGCTTTCGCGCGGACGTCCGGAGCAGCCACTGCTGGCGGCGGATGGCAGCCTGCTCCGGCTCGACCTGCTGGTGCGCGAACCCTGGGGAACGCTGATCATTGATTACAAGAGCGGCCGGCCGGACCCCGGGCATGCGCGTCAGGTCCGCCGTTATATGGAGAATTTGCAGGGGGCGGACCGCGGAGAAATTCGCGGGCTTCTGGTCTATCTTGACCTCAAGCGTTTTCAGCTGGTGACGCGCGCGTCGCTTTCGGAGCTCGTGCCGGATTGTGCCGCGCTGCTTCCGCCATGCGGGGCGCCCGCCGTTCCGGTGGATGGCGGAGGGCGCCCATGAGCATGCACCCGTTCCTCATCTTTCCCTGGCAGCGCCCCTTTCTGCCGGACCTTGCGGCTGCCGTGGAGCGACTGAGCGGCGGCCGTCCGGGCAATGCCCTCATCGTGGTTCCCCACCAGCGTCCCTGGCGCTATATCGTGCGGATATTCGCGGAACAGGGCTATCATGGTCTTTTGCCCAGGACGCTCCCTTTCAGCGAGCTGGTCGCGCTGTGGCGCGCCGGAATGGGCGGCCGGGCGAAAATCCTCGCCAATCCTCTGGATCAGGGGGCGCTTCTGCACGAATGCGTGCGCGACCTCGCCCGGGAGGACACCGCCCTTGAGGCGCGTTTCGCGCGCATGGACATGGCCCGTTTCCTGCCGTGGGGCCTGCGTCTGGCGGCGCTTCTGGAAGAAATGTTCACCCATGGGCTGGAGCCCGCGGACCTGGCCCATCTGGAAGGCGAAGTGACGGCACCTGCCGCCGCCCTGCTGGGAGCGATGGGCAGGATAGGCCGCGCATGGCGCCAGCTGCTGGAGGAACGCGGCTGGACGACCCCCGGCCTTGAACAGTTTCTGGCCGCGCGGGGAGCCTCCGAAATCCCGCCGCTTCTGCTGCCCGCCGAGGATCGCCCCGTATTCATCGCCGGATTTTCCGTTCTGAG
Source organism: uncultured Desulfovibrio sp. (assembly GCA_900547595.1). Taxonomy (GTDB): domain Bacteria; phylum Desulfobacterota; class Desulfovibrionia; order Desulfovibrionales; family Desulfovibrionaceae; genus Desulfovibrio. The sequence continues at coordinate 60,708 of URHE01000004.1, read as the reverse complement.
CGGGACGGAAGAGACGCTGCTCCGGTCCCTGTGGCGGGCCGGGGCCAGGATTTGTCTGCATACCGATCCCGGCCTGCTGGAAGCCGGGGGCCCGCACTGGTCCTGCGCGGAACAGGCCGCCTGGATGCGCCGCTGGCGCGCGCGCGCGGAAGCGGCGGTTCCCCTTTCTGAAAATGAGGCGCGCCACAAGCCGCATCTGGAATTTTTCGCCGGGTATGACCTCCATTCGCAACTGGAGGCCCTCGGCACAGACCTGGGACGCGGCGGCGCAGCCTCCACGGCGGTCGTCCTGACGGACAGCGCACTGCTCATGCCGGTGTTGCACCATTTGCCGGAAAAGGACGTCAATGTTTCCATGGGGTATCCACTTGCGCGTTCGCCGCTGTTTCGTCTTGTGGATGCCCTCTTCCGGCTGGAGGAAAGCCGCGCCGGAGATGGCCGGTATCACTGGCGCGCCCTGCTCCATGTCCTGCGGCATCCCTACCTGAACATGCTCCAGACCCGGACGGAGGAGGGAGAAACCCTCGTCTTGCGCGACGGCCTGCGCCGTTTGGAGACGCTCATCCGCCAGGGAAGCAGATATGTGGACCTTCCCGCCTGCGTTGCCGACTGCCGGCAGCAGTTGCCGCCGCCCCTCGCCGCCCTTCTGGAGCGGTGCGTTGCCGTGGTCATTGACGCCCTCGACGGTGTGGAGACCACCGCCGGGCTCGGGACATGGCTTGGCAATATCCATGGTTTTCTGACTGCGCATGGCGGCGACATCTGGCGCCGTTTTCCCCTGGATGCGGAAGCGCTGTTCCGGCTCATGCGGCATGTGGCGCCGCAGTTGCGGCAAAATGCCCTGGCGTCCGAAGTTTTTCCACCGTCACTGCTGTATGGCCTTGCCCGTCAGTTGCTGGAGCGCGAACGCATTCCCTTTGAGGCGGATCCTCTTGTGGGTGTCCAGGTGCTGGGCATGCTTGAAACGCGCCTGCTGCATTTTGACCGGGTGTTCATCGTGGACGCGACAGACGATGTGTTGCCCGGCAACCCCGGTCAGGATGCGCTTCTGCCGGATTCTCTCCGCGCGGTGCTTGGCCTGCCGGACGCGCGCCGCCGTGAACGCGTGGCGGCATATACGCTGCGCAGGCTTTGCGCGGGTGCCCGCGAAGCGTATTTTTACTGGCAGGAAGGGGTGAGCCACTCCGCGCTTTTTGACGGCAAAAAGCTCCGCAGCCGTTTTGTGGAAGAACTTCTCTGGGATGTTGAGCAACAAAATAACAGCCTGCTGGTGCCGGGAGCGCCCCCCCTGCGCGTGGCAACCTGCGAAGTGCGCCAGTCGCCCGGAGAAGCCAGGTCCCTGCTTCGCACGCCGCAGCTGGACGCGGCCATGGCCGCCTTTTTGCGGCGACCGCTCTCCGCCAGCAGGCTTGATGTCTATCTGCGCTGTCCCCTGCGTTTTGTCTGGGAAAACCTGTGCCGCCTCAGGCCCCGGCAGGAAGTGAATGAAGGCGATGACCCCGCCGCCGTGGGCACCTGCCTTCACGCCGCCTTGCGCGCGCTGTATGCGCCGTATCTCGGCAAAAAGGTATGCAGGGGCGACATCACGCAGGACAGGGCCCTTGCCTGTTTTCAAGAAGCCTTTGACGAGGCGCGGCTGCGCGATCTGCTCCCTGCGGATGCGTGCCTCATGCTTGAAGCCGCGGTTCCCGTGCGCCTGCGGGAGTTTCTTGAACACCAGCCCGAGGAGACCCGCATCGTCGCCCTGGAACAACGCATCGATGCCCGGCTTTCCCTGGCGGGACGCCCCTATTCCTTCACCGGCATCCTTGACCGCATCGATCGCCGTGATGGCCTGTTGCATGTGCTGGATTACAAGACCGGCGGCATCAGGAAACATGATTACACCCTCTGGGGCGACAGCGCCTTCTTCGCCGAAGCCGCCGCTGTCTGCGCGCTGGCCGACAGCACGGGACCCCGCGGGCTTCCGGATGCGGACACGCTGGCGCGTCTGGAAACGGGTTTTGAAGCCCTGCGCGAGCGGCTGCCAAGCATGCAGCTTCCGGCCTATGTGGCCATGCTGGAAACGCGGGAGGGGGATGCCGTGGGGGATGCCGCCCTGGTGGAGCTTCGCTGCAAGGGCGAAGAACACCCGCTTTTTGACGGTCTTGCGGGCGAGGAACTGAAGGCCGCCCGCTCCGGCTGCGGTGTGGCGCTTGCACTCCTGCTTCGGCACATGGAGCGCTCCCCCAGGTTTGAGGGCCGTCCGGATGTCCATTGCCGCTGGTGTCCCTGCGCGTCCCTCTGCGCTTCCTGATGGCATCCGGCACCTGGGCAGGCACTTGGCAGACAGGGCCAAGGCTGGTAGATTCTTCCATTCTCGGTGGAAAACGGGGCATGCCGTACCTTTCTCCAGCCCCGGTGCCGCCCTCGGCGGCGCTTCCGCTCCGGAGCGGTTCCGCCGTTCTTCATATATCCTTCCAAGGAATGCCTATGTTTCTCTCCCTGCCGCGCCTGCTCTACCTTCTGGCCGCGCTGGCGCTGTATATGCTTCTCTGGCCCAACCCCATCACCATCTTCATGGCCGCCTGTTTTTCTTGCCTGACGCTGCCGCTCTACCGCCGTCTCCGGCGGGAAACCGGCATCTGGCGCAAACATCTGGAACATGATTTCCCGGATTCCCGGCGCCAGCGGCTGCTTCTTGCCCTGTCCAGCTATGTGCCCATTGGCGGTTATGTGGCGGTCATCATCTCTTCCCTTCTGATTCCCGTGGCCGTTCTGGTGCTCCTTGTCTCGCCGCAGGCGGTTGCCGGTCTTGCCCGCCTGCGGGAGCTTCAGGCCAACAATTTTCAGCTTCCGCCGCACTGGCTGGAGTATTTTCACGCCGTGCGCCGCAGTCTGGCGGAATATCCGAGTATCGAGAGGGCCCTCAATGAAGCCATCGTCAACCTCGACACCCTGTTCAGCGATGCCGTGAGCATGCTCGTGAGCCGGAGTTTCGGCTTTGTGGGCGGCACCATGACCGTATTCTGGACGACCTTTCTCTTTTTCACGCTTACGGTGCTGTTCACCATCTATTCCCGACGCATCCGCAAGGTGACATGCCGCATTTTTCACATTCCCCACGGCATTCTGGACCGGTTCATCTCAACCATCCACCGCGCGCTCAAGGCCATCATGCTCGGCATCGTCCTTGTGGCCCTGGCGCAGGGCGCGCTGTGCGGCATCGGTTTTGCCGTGGCCGGCGTCAACCAGCCCGCATTCTGGGGCATGCTGGCGACCCTGGTCGCGCCCATCCCCGTGGTCGGGACGGCCCTTGTCTGGGGGCCGCTCTGCATTTCCCTCTGGTTCAGCGGCAAAACCATGGCGGCTGTCGGGCTGGCGCTCTGGGGCACTCTGGCTGTGGCGGGGGTGGACAATGTGTTGCGGCCGTTCTTTCTCCGCCAGGGCATCAGGGCGCCGTTTCTGGTCCTTATCCTCGCCATCCTCTGTGGTCTGAGCACGTTCGGGCCGGTCGGCCTCATCGCCGGACCGGTCATCCTGGCCTTTGCGATGCAGGCAGTGGAGGAAGGCAACCGCTACTACCGGCCACAGGTCTGAAGAGTCCATGCGCCGGTATTTTTGCCGTTTTTCCGCCAGCTGTCTCGGGGGGCTGCTTTTGTGCCTGGCCTTGCTTCCCCCCATGGCGGCGGCATCCGGCCTGACGGCGCGCTCCGCCATCCTCGTCAATCTCGGCACCGGCCGCGTCCTCTATGAGAAAAATGCCGATGCCGCCATCCCCCCCGCGTCACTGACCAAGATCATGACCATGTATCTGGCGCTGGACGCGGTACAGGCGCAGCGCCTGCGGCTGGATACGAAAATTCCCGTCCGCTCCGGGGCCGCCGCAGTGGGGGGCTCTTCCATGCATCTCTGCGCCGGGGACAGGATACCCCTCGTGCGCCTGCTCACGGGCATGGCTGTCGTCTCGGGCAACGACGCGGCCATGGCCGTGGCCGCCAAAGTTGGCGGCGACACGCGCGCTTTTGTGCGCCAAATGAACGGCAAGGCCAGGCGCCTGGGGCTCACCCGCACGGTATTCAAAAATCCCACCGGGCTTCCGGCACCCGGGCAGAAAACCAGCGCCCGGGACATGATGCTGCTTTGCCGGGCCTATCTGAAGGCGCATCCCCGGGCCATGCGTTTTCATGGCATGCGCTATTTTCTGCATCGGGGCATGACCATGCGGAACACCAATGCCCTGCTGGGGACCGTGGACGGGGTCAACGGGCTGAAAACCGGCTGGACGGTCGCTTCCGGCTACAATCTCGTCGTTACGGCCACGCGGGGCAGAACGAAGCTCCTGGCGGTGGTGCTTGGCGCCTCAAGCCGTGAACGGCGGGATGCCGCCGCGCGCAGGCTGCTGGAAGCGGGCTTCCGGCATCCCAATGCGCCCCAAAAGGTACAGATGTCTCTCAACGCCTCCCGGCACAGGCCATCCGCGCCCCTGACACGCAAGAGCCGCAGATCGGGAAGAGGCTGACGCAGGCCGGAGAACTGTTTGAGCCATGAGGCGGCGTCCGCCTGTCCGGGATGCGTCCGGAAGCGGCACTGTCCGGAAGCTTCGGCATGGATCCCTCACCGCAGGCGAGCATTTCCGGAGGGAGCATCCTCCCGCGGGCGCAGTTGCGGCATTTGGGCTTCGCGCTGCGCACATGCCGCGGAATACAGGGGGGAGCCTTGACCTCGGGGCGGTGACGCCGTATCTTTGCGGGCAAAGGCAGTGTCCTTTCAGCAAACCCCGTCGGAGGCATCCGCATGTTCAGTATCGGCCCCAACCAGATTCTGCTTATCCTGCTCATTGTCCTGCTGATCTTCGGCGCGAAGAAATTGCCGGAGATCGGCGGCGGACTGGGCCGGGCCATCAGGAATTTCCGCCGTGCCTCGTCCGAGCCGGATGAAATCGACATCACGGCGCAGGAGAAGAAAGCCCCTGCGGGACATGACGATACCCACAAGGGCTAACCTGTGATACCCCAAAAGGATTGTGCCATGAAGGCAGAACAGTTGTCCGTTTTTCTGGAAAACCGCGCCGGGCGCCTTGCCGAGGTGATCCACACCCTGGCCGAGGCCGGCATCAATATCCGCGCGCTTTCGCTGGCGGATACGTCGGATTTCGGCATCCTGCGAATGATCGTCTGCGATCATGAAAAAGCGAAGAACGTGCTGAAGGAGAAAGGCTTCACCCTCGGGCGCACAAGCGTCGTCGCCGTGGAGGTGCCGGACGAGCCCGGTGGCCTGGACAGCGTGCTGCAACTTGTCTCCAGCAACGGTATCAATGTGGAATATATGTATGCCTTTGTGCAGCGGGAGCTGGGCCGCGCCGTCATGATCTTCCGCTTTGACAAGGTGGACGAGGCGGTGGACCTGCTCAACCGTCACAATTTCACCATCATTCCGGCACAGCGTCTCTGCCAGTTCTGAGACGGCGCGGCACAGCGCCGCGCTGTTCCGGACGTTCCACACCGATGTCGCGGATACAGAAAGACCCCGGTTTCCCCGGGGTCTTTCTGTATCCATGTCAGGCGGCGACGCCGCCCCAGTTCTGTTTAGAGCGGTTTGGTAATGCTATTATCCAAACCGCGCTGGCGCCAGCTAACGCTGCCGCCAGCGCGGTTGCGCACGTTCACTGCGAAAGCGTTCTAGTCCTTGGCCGGTCTGGCTTCAAACGCCAGCTTCCCTTCCTTGACCTCGATATGCACCTCCTCGCCATCGTGGATCTTGCCGCTGACAAGTTCACGCGCCAGGGGGGTTTCCACCGCATGCTGGAGATAGCGCTTGAGCGGCCGCGCGCCATAGACGGGGTCATACCCGGCTTCCGCCACGAAGTCTCGCGCCGCCTCACTCATGTGCAGCTTGATCTTGCGCTCTTCCAGCCGCGCGCGCAGGCGGCGCAGCTGAAATTCCACGATCTTGCCGATCTGGTCGCGCCGCAACGGCAGAAAGACCACAGTTTCGTCAACACGGTTGAGGAATTCCGGCCTGAAGTGGTTGCGCAGGTCTTCCATGACCTTTTCGCGCGCGCCTTCCTTGAGGGTTCCGTCAAGGGCAATGCCGTCAAGCAGGTGCATGGAACCGATATTGGAGGTCATGATGACGATGCAGTTGCGGAAGTCCACTGTCCTGCCCTGGCTGTCCGTCAGGCGGCCATCGTCCAAAAGCTGGAGCAGCGTATTGAAGACATCCGGATGCGCCTTTTCGATCTCGTCGAACAGGATGACGGAATACGGCTTGCGGCGCACGGCCTCGGTAAGCTGGCCGCCCTCGTCATAGCCCACATATCCCGGAGGGGCCCCGATGAGGCGGGATACGGAATGCTTTTCCATATATTCGCTCATGTCGAGACGCACCATGTTGTCTTCGGTGTCGAAGAGCGCTTCGGCCAACGCCTTGGAAAGTTCCGTCTTGCCAACACCCGTGGGACCAAGGAAGATGAACGAGCCTGTGGGCCGCGCGGGGTCGGCAAGTCCCGCGCGCGCGCGGAGCACGGCATCCGCCACGGCGGTGACGGCTTCATCCTGGCCCACCACGCGCTCGTGCAACTGATTGCCGAGCCGCAGGAGCTTTTCCCGCTCGGATTCGAGCAATCGGGTCACGGGGATGCCCGTCCACTTGGCAACGATCTCAGCCACATCGTCCGGTCGCACCTCTTCACGCAGCAGGCGCGGACCGTCGCCATCCTGTTTTTCGCCGGAGGCTTCCGCCAGTTTCTTTTCCAGTTCGAGCAACTTGGAGTACTTGAGTTCCGCGGCACGGTTGAGGTCATAGGCGCGTTCGGCCTGCTCGATGGCGAGCTTGGTCTGCTCGATCTGCTCCTTGAGTTCGCGCACGCTGTCGATGGAACCTTTCTCGTTCTCCCATTGCTTGCGCATGGCCGCCTGCTCGTTGCGCAGTTCCGCAAGCTCGTTTTCCAGCTTTTCCAGACGTTCACGCGAAGCAGTGTCGGTTTCGCGGCGCAGGGCCTCCCGCTCGATTTCCAGCTGCATGACCTTGCGGTTCACTTCGTCAAGGTCCGCCGGGAGGGAATCGATCTCGGTGCGGATCATGGCCGCCGCTTCATCAATGAGGTCGATGGCCTTGTCCGGGAGCTGGCGGTCGGGAATGTAGCGGTTGGAGAGCACCACGGCCTCCACGATGGCGGAGTCGCTGATGCGCACGCCATGGTGGACCTCAAAACGCTCCTTGAGGCCGCGCAGGATGGAGATGGCATCCTCCACGGTGGGTTCTTCCACAAGAACGGGCTGGAAGCGGCGCTCCAGAGCCGGGTCCTTTTCGATATACTTGCGGTACTCGTCCACCGTTGTGGCGCCGATGCAGTGGAGCTCGCCGCGCGCCAGCATGGGCTTGAGGAGATTGCCCGCATCCATGGAGCCCTCGGTCTTGCCGGCGCCCACAATGGTGTGGAGTTCGTCGATGAACAGGATGATCTGCCCCTCGCTCTTCTCCACCTCATTGAGCACGGCCTTGAGGCGCTCTTCAAATTCGCCGCGGTACTTGGCGCCGGCGATGAGCGCGCCCATGTCCAGAGCATATATCTTGCGGCCGCGCAGGCCCTCGGGCACATCGCCCTTGACGATGCGGAATGCCAGCCCCTCAACGATGGCCGTTTTGCCGACGCCCGCCTCGCCGATGAGCACGGGATTATTCTTGGTACGCCGGGAAAGGATGCGGATGACGCGGCGGATCTCCGCGTCGCGCCCGATAACGGGGTCCATCTTTCCCTGACGCGCGGCTTCCACAAGATCGCGGGCGTACTTGCTCAGCGCTTCGAAGGTATCTTCCGGCGTGGCGCTGGTCACGCGCGCGCCGCCGCGCATTTCTTCCATGGCCTTGGAAAAGGTGGCGCGGGTGATCTTGTATTCCTTGAATACCTCGCCGAGCGGTGAGGACGGCTCCACATCCGTAAGGGCCAGAAAGAGCGTGTCCACGCTGACGAACTCGTCCTGAAGGCGCTGGGCGTCTTTTTGCGCATCGCCAAGGACCTTCGCCAGGCGCGGAGTGATCATGATCTTGTTGGGGTCCATTCCACCGCCGGAAACAGAAGGCCGCTTGCGCAGCGACGTCTCCAGCGCCACGGCAAACGCGCGCGGCTGGATGCCCATATGTTCCAGATCAGCGCTCACGATGCCTTTTTCCTGCTGCACCAGCGCAAGCGCGAGGTGTTCGCAATCCGTTTCCTGATGCCCCATCCCCGCGGCGATGGTCTGCGCTTCGCCAATGGCTTCCCGGGCTTTTTCCGTAAACTTGTTGATGTCCATATATGTACTCCCCACCCTGTCCGGACTGCCACGCCCCTGCGGACAGGCGGACCGGTCGTTATCTGGTAAAATCCGTCAGTCTGACGGGCGCCCTCGGGACTCAGTCCTCCAGGGCATGCAAGTCGCGCACCATCTGCTCCAGACGATCGATGCGCTCAAGCAGGTCGACGATGATGGTTCCGCCCACCACCGGCAGTTCAAAGTCTCCGCAAATACGTTCCAGTTTGCGCACCCGATAAACGTCCGCATCGTGGAACATCCGGGCCTGGGAGGCGCTGACGCGCGTTTCTATCCAGCCCAGAGACACCAGTTCCTGCAAATGTTCCGGCGTTACGCCGGTCACTTCAATAAATTCCTCCCAGGCGAGCACCCTGGACGGCGTCGGCAAGGAGGAAGATTTTCTTGTCATGCTCATGATTCCATCCTCGGAATATGCAGCCAGCGTGCGCGTGGCTGTTCATACCGGACGCCCTGTCAGGCGCGCGCCTTGAAGGTCGACGTGGCCGCAAGCCGCTCCCAGAGTTCCCGTTCGTCGGAGGTCAGCTCCGCGGGGACACGTATCATCACCTTGACGAGCAGGTCGCCGCGTTTCGCGGCGGTGCCCAGCCCCTTGCCACGCAAGCGAAACTTGCGGCCGGAGCTGGAGCCGGCGGGAATGGTCAGCTCCACCTCGCCCTCAAGTGTGGGCACGGGAACCTTGGCGCCAAGAACGGCCTCCCACGGAGCCAGCGCGACATCACAGTGGATATTTTCGCCGTCGACCCTGAAACGGGCATGCGGCTGATACCGGATGCGAAGAAAGAGGTCGCCGGGCGTGCCACCGCCCGGGGCCGGATCGCCCTGGCCAGAAAGCCGGAGCTTGGCGCCATCCCGGATGCCCGCGGGCACATTGACTTCCAGAGTTTTGGGCCCGTGGGGCATCTGAAGCGTCACATTCCGTTTGCCGCCACGCATGACCTCCTCAAGCGTGAGGGGAAGTTCCGCCTCCACATCACGGCCCCGCCTGGGGCGGGAGGAAAAGCCGCCGAAAGGATCCGGCCCGAACTGGGCGCCTCGCGCACTCCGGCCGCCGCCCCCGAAGATGCTCTCAAAGAAATCCGAAAAGTCGGAACCGTTGACATCCTGGCCATTGAAGTTGAAGTGCATATTCTCGAAGCCCTGGCCGTTCTGGAACTGCTGGCCGTTCTGCCAGTCGGGACCAAGCTGGTCATAGAGCTTGCGCTTTTCAGGGTCTTTGAGGACCTCATGGGCCTCATTGATCTCCTTGAATTTTTCTTCGGCCTCCTTGTTGCCGGGATTGAGATCGGGGTGGTATTTGCGGGCAAGCTTTTTGTAGGCTTTGGAAATATCCTCGACCGTGGCGCCGCGGTCCACGCCAAGCAGTTTGTAATAATCCTTATATGAGACGGCCATATTTCGTTTTCTCCCTTGCGAACTCCGCCTGTGGGCAGGAACTCTTGTGGATGCATCCGCCGGAAACAGCGGCCGTTTTTCGTCGAACGGCGCACCACTTCACTTCTAGTACCTTAAGACTGATTGAGGCCGCGTCAATATGTCATGCGCCGCAAAATAAACTTTTTCCCTGAAAAAACAGGACCGCCCCCGCGGGGAGTCCGCAGGGGCGGTCGGAAAGGGGCCGGAAACGCCGCCGGAGCAAACCAGCCGCGCGTCCGCAAGCCCCAGGGGCACGGCCATTCTAGACGATGCCGTGCTCCCCGGGACGCTCGTAGTTTTCCTTTTCCTGTGCGTGGACATAAAAATCCGTATCGCCCAGGGCCAGGAGGATGGCGGAAGAAACATAGATGGACGAGGCCGTGCCCACGAATACGCCAATGAGCATGGTCAGGGCAAAGTCATGGATCACCCCGCCGCCGAGCAGAAAGAGGGAAAGCGTGGCCGCAAAGGTGGTGCCGCTGGTGAGGATGGTGCGCGAGAGCGTCTGGTTGACGCTGCGATTGATCAGCGAGGCAAGATCAAGCTGGGGCGCCGCGCGGAGATTCTCCCTCAAGCGGTCATAGACGATGATGGTGTCGTTGAGGGAGTAGCCCACCAGTGTCAGGAGCGCGGCCATGACATTGAGGTCGATCTCCACATTCAGGATGGAAAGCAGGCCGACGGTGATGAACACGTCATGCAGCAGGCCCACAACGGCGCCCAGGGCGAAGTTCAGCTTGAGCACAAAGCAGACCACCAGAGTGATGGCAAGCGCCACCATGACCTGCCAGCCCATGCCGATGGACGTGAAGCTGAAAAGATACATGCCGCCCCAGAGCGCCGCCGCCATGATGGCGGCTGCCATCCAGCGCTGCTCGAACCGGCCGGAAATATAGACGGCAATGAGCAGCACGGCATAATAGAGGGCGCTGAGCGCCTTGTTGGTGAGATCATCGCCCACCTTGGGACCCACGACCTCAAGGCGCTGGATCTCCACCGGATTGTCGGGGAATGCCTGCGCCAGGGCCTTGATCACATTGGTGCGCAATACCGATGCGTCGCCAGTCTCGGAGCTGGAAAAGCGCAACAGATAGTCCCGTCCTCCCTCGCCGAAACGCTGGGTGGAAATCCCTGGAAGCTCGGGAATATTGAGACTCTTCTTGAGCGCCTCGTCCTCCACGGGTTTGGAAAACTGCACCTGGACGATGACGCCGCCCGCGAAGTCGATGCCGAGCTTGAGCCCGTTGCCCCAGAGCACCGAGGCAAGACCGGCCAGCAGGAAGAGGATGGAAATGGCATAGGCCCAGTGCCGTTTGCCGATGAAGTCGATATTGGTGTCGTGCTTGATGAATGCAAAGCCCATGGTGGGTTCTCCATGCGCCCGGCCGGCGCTTGCGCCGGACCGCGCCCGGATGCCGCTGCTGCGGATGTGGATGCCTAGATGCTGATGCCCTTTGGCCCGCAATGCCTGGCCCATTCCTCAAAAATGGACCGGGAAACGAAGATCGCCGTGAACATGGACGCAATGATGCCCAGTGAGAGCGTGACCGCGAAACCGCGGATCGGGCCCGTGCCGAACTGGTAGAGCACCACCGTGGCGATAATGGTCGTCAGGTTGGAGTCGGTGATGGAAATGGCCGCCCGGTCAAAGCCGGCCTTCACCGCCGCCAGCGGCGTGAGCCCGAGGCGCAGTTCCTCCCGGATGCGTTCGTAAATGAGCACATTGGCGTCAACAGCCATGCCGATGGTCAGGACGATACCGGCAATGCCCGGCAGTGTCAGCGTCGCGCCAAAGGCCCCCATGCCCGCCATGACGATGAGCATGGTGAAGCAGAGCATAATGTCGGCGATGACGCCGCTCATGCCGTAATAGATGGCCATGAACAGGATGACGAGGGCCGCGCCGACCAGGGCCGCGCGTATGCCGCTGTCGATGGATTCCTGCCCCAGGGAGGGGCCGACGCTGCGTTCCTCCAGCACGGAAACCGGAGCCGGCAGGGAGCCCGCGCGCAAGACAATGGCCAGGTCCTGCGCCTCGGCGGTGGTGAAGTTGCCCGAAATGCTCGCCCTGCCGCCGCCGATGCGTTCGCGGATGACGGGCGCGGAATACACCTTGCCGTCAAGGACAATGGCCATCCGGCGTCCCACGTTTTCGCCGGTGACGCGTTCAAAAATGCGACCGCCGCGGCTGTTGAAATTCAGGGTCACATACGCCTGGTTCATCTGGTCGAACGCGGGCCGCGCATCGGCCACATCCTCGCCGGTGAGCATGGCGTCCTTTTCAACGGCGATGCGCCCTTCCTTCCGGGCTTCCTGCTTCTGGCCCCCGGTCGTCTCAAGCAGCGGCAGCACGACCACGCCGGAAGGCAGCACGGCCTTGCCCGGGTCCACATCGTCGCGGACAAGGTGAAATTCGAGATGCGCCGTCTGGCCGATGATCTGCACGGCGCGGCGGGGGTCGGAAATGCCGGGCAGCTGCACCTGGATGCGGTTTCCCGCCTGTTTGCGAATATCAGGCTCGGCCACGCCGAACTGATCGATACGGTTGCGGATGGTGCGCAGGGCCTGATCCAGGGCCATGGTCTCCAGGCGCGAGACCTCATCCGGCGTGAAACGCGCCACATAACGCAACTGGCCGGCATCGCCGCGTTGCGGCGTGTCCACCTCGAGCTGCGGAAAGTGCCGGGCGAGAAGTTCCTGGAGCCTGGACTCGTTCTCGGCACGCGGCAGCACAAATTCCAGCGTGGTGCCCCCCACGACGCGGGGCCTGAGAACGACGATCTTCTCATCCTGCGCCAGGCGGCGCACATCCTGCCCCGCAAGGGCGAGGGCGTTGCTGACGGCTTTGGCCACATCCACGCCCAGAGTGAGATGGATGCCGCCCTTGAGGTCAAGGCCGAGATTGATCCTGCTGGAGGGCAGGATTCGCTCCAGCGCCGTCCCGATGCCCGGAATGCTCGGCAAGGCATAGACCAGGCAGAGCAAAAAAACCAGCACGGAAATGCCGAGTCGCCACCGCAGACCCATTGTTCACCTTCCAGAATACGACCGGTACGACCGGGAATGACGGGGAACCACCGACCGGAGGGCGCGCGTTCCCGCCGGGGAAACGCGCGGCCATGCGGTCGGCACGGTGCGGACGGAACCGTCCGCTATTTCTTTTCAGCCGGGTCGGCAGCCGTTTTGGACTGGATCAGACCGCCCACGGCCGCGCGCGAGATACGAAGCTTGGAGTCGCCGCTTTCGAGAAGCACCTGCTCGTCGTCGATTTCAAGTATTCTGCCGATGATGCCGCTGGAAGTCACCACATGATCGCCGCGCTTGAGCTCGGAGAGCATCTGCTTGTGCGCCTTGGCCCGTTTTTGCTGCGGGCGGATGAGAAGGAACCAGAAGATGACGAACATGAGGATGAGCGGCAGGAACTGCATGAGCATATCCGTGCCTTCGGGAGCGGCGCCCCCGGCCTGGGGCGTGCCCATGGCGAAAGCGATGGATTCGAACAAAACGCACCTCCAGAGGTGTGGGATGGCATCGGCCGAGGCCGACACCTGCCTTTATGGTTTCAGAAACAGCCTCTGCTCATAGCCTGTACCGCATGAATTTGCAAGTCATGCCCGCCGGGGAGCGGCCTGCGGAGGCGCTGGGCGTCCTTTTCGTCATCCGGCAGGCTCAGGCGTCCTCCGTGTCGCGCACCACTTCGAGGATGTCGGGCAACGCGCGGATGGCTTCAATGAGCTGGTAGAGCTGGGTCGCGCTCTTCACCTCCACAGTGAACCTGAGGCGCGCCCTGCCGTCCACCTGGGTATCCATGTTCAGGCCGGTGATATTGATGCTGCTGTCGGCAATGACCTGCGCCACATGGGCCAGAACGCCGGCGACGTTCTGGGCGATGATGAATATCCCCGCCTCATAGGGCTGCTCGGCCTCCGTCCCTTCCCAGTGGACGGAAATGAGCCGTTCGGGCTCCATGTTGGCCACATTTGGGCAGTCCGCCCGGTGAACGGTGATGCCCATGCCCCGGCTGATATAGCCGATGATGGGGTCGCCCGGCACGGGATTGCAGCATTTGGCAAAGCGCATGAGCACGCCGTCCACGCCGGAAATGCCGACCCCCTCGGTCTTGCGGCGCGCGGCCTCCTTGCTTTCCTTGACGCTCGGCGGCTCCGGAGCGCTCTGGGACACGGCCTCCGGGTGCAGGACCGCATACAGCCGGTTGAGGACCTTGCGCGGTGTCACATGGGCGTAGCCCACGGCGGCCACCAGATCATCCACGCTTTCAAAGTTCAGGTCCTGGGCCACAAGGGCAAGGTGCCCCTCCTTGAGGGCCTTGCCGACATTGAGGCTGACCTTGCGGCCTTCCTTTTCGAGCATGTCGCGGCCAAGGGTCACGGCGTGGGTGCGCTCCTCGGTGCGGAGATAGCGCTGGATGCGGCTGCGCGCCCTTGCGGTCTTGACGAGCTTGAGCCAGTCGCGGTTGGGATTGCGCGCCGGGTCGGTGACGATCTCGACAATGTCGCCGTTCCTGAGTTCCGTGCCCAGGGGCATGAGCCGCCCGTTGATCTTGGCGCCGGCGCAGTGCTGCCCCACCTTGGTGTGGATGTGGAAGGCGAAATCAAGCGGAGTTGCGCCCTCGGGCAGTTCCTTGACATCGCCCGCCGGGGTGTAGACGTAGACCTCATCCTTGAACAGATCCATCTTCAGGGAGTGCATGAACTCCCGGGAATCGGCCTCTTCGCCCTGGCGTTCAAAAATCTCCCTGAGCCAGGAGAACTGCTCCAGGTCCTTGCTGTTGACGCGGCCCTTTTCCTTGTAGAGCCAGTGCGCGGCCACGCCATGCTCGGCCTGGCGGTGCATCTCTTCGGTGCGTATCTGAATCTCGATGCGTTCGCCCTCCGGCCCGATGACCGTGGTGTGCAGGCTCTGATAGCCGTTGGCCTTGGGCATGGAGATATAATCCTTGAAACGCCCGTAAACGGGCTTCCACTGGGAGTGGACAAGGCCGAGGACGGCATAGCAGTCCTTGATGTCCTTGACGAGCACGCGGAAGGCCATGATGTCGTGCATTTCGTCAAGCGTGAGGGACTGGGACTGCATTTTCTTGTAAATGCTGTACTTGTGCTTGATGCGTCCGTACACCTGGCCTTCAATGGCATTGGAGGTCAGAAGGTCGCGGATGAGGTCCACGACCTTGTCGATGATGTGCTTTTCCACCACCTGGTGCGTATCCAGCCAGTGGTCGATCTGATTGTAGATGTCGGGGCGCAGATACTTGAAGCTCAGGTCTTCCAGGCGCCGCTTGAGCACATTGAGGCCCAGGCGATTGGCGAGCGGCGCGTAAATATCCATGGTTTCCTGGGCGATGCGCCGCTGCTTGTGCGCCTTCTGAAAATCCAGGGTCTGCATGTTGTGCAGGCGGTCGGCAAGCTTGACCATGAGCACGCGCATGTCGTGACTCATGGCGAGGATCATCTTGCGGATATTCTCGGCCTGCGCCTCCTCCTTGTTCTCAAAGGGGATCATGCTGATCTTGGTCACGCCGTCGACAATATCGGCCACATCCTCGCCGAAATTCTCGTCGATCTCCTCGATGGTCGCCTTGGTGTCCTCCACGGTGTCATGGAGAAGCCCCGCCGCCACCGTGGGTTCGTCGAATCCCATTTCCGCAAGCGTGGAGGCCACCGCCAGCGGGTGGGAAAGATACGGCTCGCCGGAAAGACGCGTCTGCCCCGCGTGCGCCGTGGCCGCATAGACATACGCATGCCGGATGAGCTCAAGATTGGCGTTTTTGTTATTGGCGGAAACTTTGTCGAGAATTTCCTGGATGCGGATCATGGGCGCCCCGCGGAGTGGAGAATGCGCGGACAGAACGCGCAGGGCGGTGGGATCCCTGACAGCCGCCGCGTGGTTTCAGTGCAAGCATTTCTCTTTCCCGGACTATGTTCCGACACGCCGCCCCTTGTCAACGGCGCCGTTTTCCGCATGAAAGGGGCTGGCGCCGAATCTTGTCATTGTCCGCGCCATTGGCTACTCTTGCGCCCGGCACGGCAGTGAACATCTTCAGGTCCGATACGTGTCATGCTGCCGGCCGGAACATTCACCAAGGAGAAAAAATGCTGAAACGCATAACCACATTGCTCATGGTGCTCTGCCTGAGCGCGCCCGCATTTGCGGCGGAGAAAGCGGCGGGCACGACGGACGCCCCCGCCGCCCAGGCCGGGGAAAAGGCCGCCAAGGCTCCTGACGCGGCGGCTCCCGCCGGGCCGACAGAACTGACCAGCAAATATTACACGGTCTCGGTGCCCGAGGACTGGAAAGCCATCATGCCGCCCACGGAAAACCAGGGCATGACCAGCGCCATCTTCGCGCGGACAGCGGGAAGCGCCGTGGTCACCATGGTTGTCGGCCCGCGCGGCGCCGCCGACGCCAAGACCATCGCGGGCATGTTCGCCGAGCAGTTCAAGGCGGAAAAGCCCCCGGTGGAAAAGAATGGTCAGTACACCTTCTCGTTCACGCAACAGGGAATGCCCTGCCAGGCGTGGGTCGCCACTGAGGGGGAGGTATTCATGGTCACGTCGGTCACGGGGAACCGCAAGGAAGCCCAGGCATTTCTCCGCCAGCATGTCAAGAGCGCCGAGTACGCAAAGCTGCTGCCGCAGTAGAGGTTGCTCCCCATACCACGCACAGAGGGCGCGGTGGCTTCGGCCGCCGCGCCCTGCCTTTCGGGAAACTGCCCGCGAAATTGTCAGGATGCCTGATATTCCGGGCGGAGGAGCGGGAAAAGGATGACCTCGCGTATGGAAGGAGAATCGGTCAGGAGCATGACAAGACGGTCAATGCCCACCCCCTGCCCCGCCGCGGGGGGCATGCCGTATTCAAGGGCGCGCAGGTAGTCTTCATCCATGCTGTGCGCCTCGTCGTCGCCCGCTTCCCGTTCCCGCTTCTGTTCCTCAAAGCGCAGCCGCTGATCCACGGGGTCATTGAGTTCGGAAAAGGCGTTGGAAAGCTCCCGCCCGGTGATGAACAGCTCGAAGCGGTCCGTGATCTCCGGCCTTGTGTCGTTACGCCGCGAAAGGGGTGAAATGGCTGTGGGATAATGATAGATGAAGTGCGGCTGGATGAGCCTGCCCTCCACATCCAGGTCGAAAAGCTTGGCCTGGAGCTTTTCAAGACACTCATTTTCCAGCGTTTTTTCGCCGCGTTCGCGAATATATGCCTTTACCTTGTTATAGTCGTTATAAAATTCCGGCTGATGGCCGCCGATTTTTGTCAGGGAATCGTAAAAACTCATGCGGTGCCAGTGCCCCGGGGTGAGGTCGATCTCCTCCCCCTGATACGGCACCACGGTGCTTCCGCAAACCTTCAGGGCAATATGGGCGAAAAGCTGTTCCGTAAAGTCCATGAGGTCTTCAAAGGTGGCATAGGCCCAGTAGAACTCGCACATGGTGAATTCCGGGTTGTGCCGGGTGTCGATGCCTTCGTTGCGGAAATTGCGGTTGAGCTCAAAGACCTTTTCAAAACCGCCGACCAGCAGCCGCTTGAGATACAGCTCCGGAGCGATGCGGAGAAAAAGCTCCAGGTCCAGGGCATTGTGGTGCGTCCGGAAGGGCTTGGCCGTGGCGCCCCCGGCAATGGGCTGCATGATGGGCGTCTCCACCTCCATGAAGCCGTGATCTTCCATGAAGCGGCGGAATTCCCGCACGATGAGGCTGCGCTTGACAAATATCTCCCGGCTCCGGGGCGTGACGATGAGGTCCACATAACGTTGCCGGTAGCGCGTCTCCATGTCCTTGAGGCCATGGTATTTTTCCGGCAGCGGCCGCATGGAGCGCGACAGCAGGCGCAACGAGCGGCAGGCGATGGTCAGTTCGCCGGTCTTGGTGCGGAACAGGTGCCCGGAAACGCCGACAATATCGCCCACATCAAGCTTTTTTACGATTTTGTAGGTTTCTTCGTCCAGATGCTCGCGCGAGGCATAGCACTGGATATTGCCGCTCTGGTCCATGAGGTGGAAAAAGGCCACCTTGCCGAAGGAACGCAGGGAGACGATGCGCCCGGCAATGGCGAATACATCCTCCATGCCGTCCAGCGCCTCGCCCTCCACGGGGCCATATTTCTCAAGCACCCAGGCGATGCTGTGTTCTTTGCGAAAGTCGTTGGGGAAGAGCGGCTTGCCCGCGTCGAGCAGATCGCAGGCTTTGGTGACGCGGTTCTTGATGACTTCATTGAGTTCGTTGCGCCCGGCGAAACTTTCGAGCATGGGCATGAAGTAGGCCGCATGCGGCGACTTGGTGCCCAGCCTGACAGCAGGTCTTGCGCCCTTTTCCCGTTGATCCCGATTGTCCACGCAAAGCCCCCTTCCTTCTCCCCTGCTTTCCGCGTCCGACGACCTCCATGTGCCGTCCCCCGACTTTCGCGCGGAAAGGAGGCAACGGTATGCCATTCGAAACAGCGCGTCAAGACGCCCACGCCGCAGCCATTGCCAAGGACGGGAAGAATATTATATGGAGAGTGGCTTGCGCCGGAAAGGCGCCCGGTGGCAACGCACGCGTGCGACATGCGCGAAGCCGCAGCCGTATTCCGCGTGGACAGGCGCGCCCGCACCGGGGCGGCCAAATCGCAACGGAGGCAGTATTGAACCAGTTCAGCCGCAACCTGATGCTCTGGGCGGTGATCGTCCTGGCGATGGTGATGCTCTTCAATATGTTCCAGCAGCCCCAGACAGGGGCGCAACGGGTGCCGTTCACCGAATTTCTCAACAAGGTCGATGAGGGGCAGGTGCTTTCCGTGACCATGCAGGGCCAGACCCTCATCGGCAAGACCTCGGACAACAAGAGCATCCAGACCTATGCGCCCCAGGACGCGGGGCTTGTCAACCGCCTCATCGAGAAAAAGGTGGAGATCAGGGCCGAGCCGCCGGAGGAATCCCCCTGGTACATGACGCTTCTGGTCTCCTGGTTTCCCATGCTGCTTCTCATCGGCGTCTGGGTGTTCTTCATGCGCCAGATGCAGAATGGCGGCGGCAAGGCCATGAGCTTCGGGCGCTCCCGGGCGCGCCTGCTCAATCAGGAAAACGCGCGCGTCACCTTTGCCGATGTGGCGGGTGTGGACGAAGCCAAGGAAGAACTCTCCGAAGTGGTGGAGTTTCTGTCCAATCCCAAAAAATTCACGCGCCTCGGGGGCCGCATCCCCAAGGGGGTCCTGCTTGTGGGCCCTCCGGGAACAGGCAAGACGCTGCTCGCGCGCGCCGTGGCCGGCGAGGCGGGGGTCCCCTTCTTTTCCATCTCCGGCTCGGACTTTGTGGAAATGTTCGTGGGCGTGGGCGCTTCGCGTGTGCGCGACCTCTTTGTTCAGGGCAAGAAAAACGCGCCCTGCCTGATTTTCATTGACGAGATCGACGCCGTGGGCCGTCAGCGCGGCGCCGGTCTGGGCGGCGGCCATGATGAACGCGAACAGACCCTGAACCAGCTCCTTGTGGAGATGGACGGGTTTGAAAGCAACGAGGGCGTCATCCTCATCGCGGCCACCAACCGTCCGGACGTGCTGGACCCGGCGTTGCTGCGGCCAGGCCGCTTTGACCGCCAGGTGGTGGTGCCCACCCCCGATCTGCGCGGCCGCAAGCGCATCCTTGAAGTGCATACCAAGCGCACCCCCCTTGACCCGGGGGTGGACCTGGAGGTCCTTGCGCGGGGCACGCCGGGCTTTTCCGGCGCGGATCTGGAAAATCTCGTCAACGAGGCGGCGCTCCAGGCGGCCAAGCTCAATCAGAGCCAGCTGGATATGCGCGACTTCGAGTTTGCCAAGGACAAGGTCCTCATGGGACGCGAACGCCGCAGCCTCATCCTTTCCGATGAAGAAAAGCGCATCACCGCCTACCATGAGGGCGGCCACGCCCTGGCGGCCCGGCTGCTGCCCGGTTCCGATCCCGTCCACAAGGTCACCATCATCCCCCGCGGCCGCGCCCTCGGCGTGACCATGCAGCTGCCGGAGGAAGACCGGCACGGCTATTCGCGCACCTATCTGCGCAACAATCTCGTGGTCCTCCTCGGCGGACGCGTGGCTGAGGAACTCATCCTCGACGACATCACCACCGGAGCCTCCAACGACATCGAGCGCGTCACGCGCATGGCCCGCAAGATGGTCTGCGAATGGGGCATGAGCGAGGCCATCGGCACGCTCTCCATCGGCGAAACGGGCGAAGAGGTATTCATTGGCCGCGAATGGGTGCAGAACAAGAACTTCAGCGAGGACACGGCGCGCCTTGTGGACGCCGAGGTCAAGCGCATCGTGGAAGAGGCCCATGCGCGGTGCCGCAAGCTGCTTGAAGACAATGCGGAGATCCTGCACCGCATTGCCCGGGCCCTGCTGGAACGCGAAACCATCACCGGCGATGATCTGGATCTGCTCATGGAAGGCAAGCCCCTCCCCCCTTTGGAGGTGAGCGCCGATTCCGAACCTTCGGACGGCGCGTCCAAAGACACGGCCTCAACGGACTTTGTCCTCGAATCCGACGAGGCGTTCCCGGCGGCAGGGAACCCGGGAGACCGGGGCGACGGGCAGGACAGCCAGGAAACCTCCACGCAGGCATCTCCGGACGCGAAGCCGCAAGCGCCGAACGCGGCCGATGCTTCGGAAAACCGCGACGAAAACGCCAAGGGAAGCCCCAGGGAATGATCTGGAAACGCGGCACTTCCAACGCGCGGCGGCGCCGCTGATGGGCATGCGGTGTCCCGTGTCGGCCGCCCCCCCGGGGGCTGTCCCGCCACCATGGAGGGTGGCGGGCGGCGATGCCGTCAGGCTCGCCGCGCCGTTTGGCGTCATGGGCATCCTCAATCTCACGCCCGACTCCTTTTATGACGGCGGGCGTCACCCCACGGGCGGGGCGGCGCTCGCGCGGGCGCAGGCACTCCGGGATGCCGGCGCGGACATGCTGGACATGGGGGCGGAATCAAGCCGCCCCGGCGCGCGCCCGCTTGCCCCGGGGGAAGAGCTTGACCGGCTGCTCCCGGTCTTGCGCGCTGTGCGGGAACGCATACCGGACCTCGCCGTTTCCGTGGATACGGTGCATGCGGCCACCGCCGCAGCCTCGCTCGACATGGGCGCGGTGGTCATCAATGATGTCTCGGCCTGCGGTGTGGACCCGGAACTGACTGATGTGCTGGTGGAGCGCAAACCCGGCTATGTGCTCATGCACAGCCAGGGACGGCCACCGGACATGCAGGCGGCGCCGCAGTATGCGGATGTCTGCCGCGAGGTTCGCGAGTTTTTCGAGCGTGAGCTCAACCGCCTTGTGTCCGCGGGCCTTCCCGAAGACCGCATCGTGCTTGATCCGGGCATCGGTTTTGGCAAGACCCTGGCGCACAATCTGGAACTCCTCGCGCACATGGACAGGTTTCTGGAGTTCGGGCGCCCGCTGCTGGTGGGGCTTTCCATGAAATCCCTGTTCGGGGATCTTCTGGACCTGCCCGTCGGCGGACGCGGCGCGGCCACGCAAACGGCATCGGCGCTTCTGTGGGAACGGGGTGTCTGCTGGCACCGCGTTCACGATGCGGGCGCGGTCAGAGGCGCCCTGCGTCTTGCGGCGGCCCTTGCCGGTGCCTGAGCCGCCGTCCCTCCGGCGGCGGTTTGATGCCGGGGCGTAAAGGAAAACCGCATGGTATTCGAGCACTTCATCTTTGACTGGCGCGACGCGCTGGACATCGCCCTGGTCAGTCTCCTGCTGTACCAGGTCATCCAGTTGCTGCGGGGGTCACGCGCCCTGGCCGTCCTTACGGGCCTGGGGCTGCTCACGGTGCTCTATTTCGCGGCGCGCGCGCTGGGGCTTTATACGCTTTCATGGCTTTTGCAATATATTTTCGGTTCGCTCTTCATCCTCATCGTCGTCATTTTCCAGGCCGACATCCGCCAGGCGCTGGGTGAAATGGGCGCGCACCGGTTCTTCCGGCGGCGGGAGCTTCTGCAGAGCGGCGTGGATGAAGTGGTGCAAGCCTGCATGGAGATGGCGCGCCTGCGCGTCGGCGCGCTCATCGTCATTGAGCGCAGCATGCGCCTCGGGGACATGATCAAGCGCGAAGGCGTGCGGCTGGACGCCCTGCTTTCCAGCCAGCTGCTCATGAACATCTTTTATCCCAAGGCGCCGCTCCACGACGGGGCCGTCGTCATCAGCAAGGGCCGGATCATGGCTGCCGGCTGCATCCTCCCCCTGGCTGTCGCCAAGGGACAGAACTTCGGCACCCGGCACCGCGCGGCGCTCGGCATCACCAACGAGAGCGATGCCGTGGCCATTGCCGTCTCCGAGGAGCGCGGGGAAATTTCCGTGGCCATGAAGGGGGAACTCGTCCGTTCTCTGGACGCCACACGCCTGCGGCAGGTGCTCAATGAAATTCTCTGACCAACGGAACGCCCCCGCGGAAAACGGGCGTCTCGGGCGCGCTCCGCATGCGCTTTCCATGCTTCTCGCGGTGCTTCTCGCCTCGGCCATGTGGTATGTGGTGAGCGTGCGCGACCGGCTTGAAGCGCAGGTGGAAGTCAATATCGACTACTACGGCATCCCGCCGAATCTGGTGGTGACTGACGGGCTTGTGAGCAAGCTCACGGTGCGACTGCGCGGGCCGGAGACCCTGCTGCGCTCCATCCCCCGCCAGCGCCTCAATGAGGCCGTCGATCTTTCGGACATCAAGAAGGGCGTCACCATCGTTCCACTTGCGGGCGACGAACTGGGCCCCGCCTTCCGCGCCTTTGAAGTGGTGGATATCCAGCCGCCGCGCATCGTGGTCAAGGCCGATACCTTGCTGGAACGCAGCGTTCCCGTGCGCACCATTGTGGACTCGCCCCTGCGCGGCGGCGCGCTGACAGTGGAGAATGTGAGCGTTTCGCCGGCCACCGTCATCCTGCGGGGGCCGGAATCCGTTGTCAGCACCATTTCCAATGTGCCGCTGACCATCATGCTTGATCCCAAGGCGGCAGGCACGACGGTGCAGCAAAGCACCATTCTGGATACGCCAAGCCTTGTGACCGCGACCCCGCCCTCGGTGCGCGTGCGGTACACCATCACAAGCGGGCGCACCGTTGTTTCGCGCCGCTGCCACATCGCCGTGGAGAGCGATGCGCAGCACCGCTATTCGGTGACGCCCGCCGAACTCACGGTGCTTGTGGAGGTGCCGGAAGCGCTTGCCAAGAGCGCGAGCTATCTCCGTCAGCTTGAAGTGAGCGTCCTGCCGCCCGCCATGGAAATGGGCGAGAGCAAAAAGGTCAAGCCCCGTTTTCGCCTGCCCGAGGGCATGACGCTCTTGAATCCCGTCACTGATGAAGTTACGGTGACGCGTAGCCCCAAATAGTTTCCGGAGTGCGGAGGCGGCAGATGGCTCAACGACTTTTTGGAACAGACGGCCTGCGCGGCACGGTCAATGTCGCGCCCATGACCGTGGACGTGGCCCTGCGCCTGGGCCTTGCCGCCGGCGTGCGCTTCCGGCGCGGACCACACCGGCACCGGGTGGTCATCGGCAAGGATACGCGTCTTTCCGGCTATATGTTCGAATCCGCGCTCACGGCGGGCCTGTGCGCCTCGGGGATGCACGTCATCATGACCGGCCCGCTTCCCACGCCCGCCATTTCCTTTCTCACGCGCAACATGCGCGCCGACCTTGGGGTGGTCATTTCCGCGTCTCATAATCCTTTTTCCGACAACGGCATCAAGTTTTTCGATGCCGACGGCTACAAGCTGCCCGACCTGACGGAAAACGAGATCGCGGCCATGGTGCTCGATCAGGATATGGCGTGGCCCTATCCCGATGCCCGCAGCATCGGACGCGCCACCAAGATCGAGGACGCGGGCGGCCGTTATATCGTCTATACCAAGAGCTGTTTTCCTCCCCATCTTACCCTTGCCGGGTTGCGCATCGTGGTGGACTGCGCCAACGGCGCAAGCTACAAGGTCGCTCCGCTCGCGCTTGAGGAACTGGGGGCGGAAGTATTCCGCATCGGCACATCGCCCAACGGCACCAATATCAACGACCACTGCGGCTCCCTCTATCCGGAAGTGGTGGCCGCCAAGGTGCGCGAACTGCGCGCCGATGTGGGCCTGGCCCTCGACGGTGACGCCGACCGCCTCATCGTCGTGGACGAACAGGGCAACATCCTTGACGGCGACCAGCTCATGGCCCTCTGCGCGCAGTCCATGATGGCGCGCGGCGAATTGCCCAACAATCTTCTGGTGGCCACGGTGATGAGCAACCTCGCTCTGGAGATATTCATGCGCGAGCACGGCGGCACCCTTCTGCGCGCCCCTGTGGGCGACCGGTATGTGGTGGAGGCCATGCGCCGCGAAGGCGCCATGCTCGGCGGTGAACAGTCGGGGCATCTCATCTTTCGCCACTACAGCACCACCGGCGACGGCCTGCTGGCCGCGCTCCAGATACTGCGCATCATGCGCGAAAAGGAAAAGCCCCTTTCCGAGCTTGCCGGTCTGCTCACGCCCTTTCCGCAATGCCTTGTCAATGTGCATGTGGAAAAGCGCCTGCCCTTCGAGGAACGCCCCGCCATCGCGGAAGCCGTGGCAAAACTGGAGGCGGAGCTGGACGGCAAAGGGCGTGTGCTCCTGCGCTATTCGGGAACCGAGTCCCTGTGCCGGGTCATGGTGGAGGGCGAGAACGCCGACAAGGTGCGTCAGTACGCCAACGATCTGGCGGAGGTGGTGCAGCGGGAATTGCGCTGAAGAGGCGCAGAGACGGCCCTGCTCACATGGGCCCCCGCGCGTTTTTTGTCTTGCGGAGAACCGCCCCCGTTCCGGCGGCATGGGGACCGCCGGGGCGCGGCCCTGCGCCTCATTCCTCCTCATGGCGCGGGGGGAGGACCCGGCCACCGGCTTCCAGACGCTGCAAGAACTTTTCGCGGCACTCATAGCTGCAAAAGTAGTGGATCGTTTCCCCATCGCGCACGGAAATGGCGCTGTCCACGGCGACATACGTTCCGCATTCCGGGTCCCTGGCCATTTCTCCGGCAGCCACCTTGCGTTCAAGGTCGGCGGCATCTTCGGCCTCTCCGGTTTTTTTCTTTTTCAGCAGGTCATTGGCAAAAAGCCGGTAAAGGGCATACGCGGCCGCAGCCAGGATCAACCATTTCCACATTGTCATGCTCCTTGGGGGGCAGAGATTTTGCCCGCGCCGCTGGCATGTGCCACCGCCGCGGACATTCAGACTTATCACACGCCGGCTGACGCGTCATTGGAAAATTTTGTTCCCGCAGACCCGGCAGGGAAGCTGCCGCAGCACCCCGGCAAGCGTCACGCCGTCGATACGCAGTTCCGGGGCCACATCAAGAAGCGGCACCAGAACGAAGGCGCGTCGCAGGAGACGCGGATGCGGCACGGTGCAGTCGTCCTCCGCGCAGCGTTCCGAACCGAAGAGAAGAAGGTCCAGATCAATGACGCGCGGCCCGAAACGAAGCGCCGGATCCCGGACGCGGCCCATGGCCGTTTCGAGTTCCAGCAGGGCGCTCATCAGGGAGCGCGGCCGCCAGGAAGGTTCCACGTCAAGCGCCAGCACCTGATTGAGAAACCACGGCTGGTCGGCATACTCCTGGGGTTCTGTGCTGTAAACGGGAGAAGCCGCCGCGACCGTCACGCCCGGAAGCGCCGCCAGCCGCCGTGCCGCCTCCTCCAGCATGCGCGCGGCGCAGGCGCAGTTGGAGCCAAGGCTCACATACGCGGCAGTGGTTTCCGTTGTCATGGGGCCATTTCCTCTGGTGGATCGTGCGCGGCAGGCGCGCCGCCCGAACGCCTGCCAATCAGTATAGACGCCGGATACCTGTCCGCCAAGGAAAAACATGCCATGCCGCCCGCGGCATCCTCTTGCCCATGGGCGGCATCAGGGCTAGCATGTCCCATGGCCGCCGATCCCTCTTCCGCCGGGCGCCGCTCCCGGCTTATCGCCCTGCTCCCGCAATGGCTTGACCATCTGCTGGCGCAGCGGGGGCTCTCCCCGCGCACGGTGGAAGCCTACGGGCGGGATGTGGAGAATTTTTTTCTGTTTGCGGCGGAAGCGGCCGGGGAACCTGATGCCGGTGCCGCAGCCTTTCCCTCCGGCGGCGACCTCCTGCGCTATCTGGCGTGGATGCGGGGGCGGCGCAATACGGGGCGCACCCTGGCGCGCCGTCTTTCCTCGTTGCGCGCCTTTTTTGCCTATGGAGTGGAGGAAGGCGTGCTGGCGGCCAACCCCGCCGCATTGGTGGAGAATCCCCGCCTGCCGACGCATTTGCCCGAAGTCCTGAGCCGGGAGGAAATGGAGCGCCTGCTTGCGCAGCCGGATATGGACACCAGAAATGGCCGGCGCGAACGCTGCATGCTCGAACTGCTCTACGCGGCGGGCCTGCGCGTTTCGGAACTCTGCGAACTCACGGTGGCGGACATTGACCTCCAGAGCGGCCTGATCAGGATTTTCGGCAAGGGGGGCAAGGAACGCCTCGTGCCTCTGCATGACCTTGCCGTGCGCCTCGTGGGCGACTATCTGCGCAACTGGCGTCCCCTCTTCCATCCCGCGGGGAACCACCTGTTCGTCAACCGTTCGGGGCAGCCCCTGAGCCGTCAGTTCATCTGGAAACGCATCAAGGCGCTGGCGCTGGCGGCGGGCATCCGCCGTTCCATTTCCCCGCATACGTTTCGACATTCCTTCGCCACGCACCTGCTGGAGGGCGGAGCGGACCTGCGCGCCGTCCAGACCCTTCTCGGGCATGCGGACATCAGCGCGACGGAAATCTACACCCATGTGCAGGCGGAACGGCTGCGCGGCATCCACCGCCGCTTCCACCCGCGCAGCGCTCCATAACCCGCCGAGAGCCACTCCATGAACACTTCCGGGCGCACCCTGATCACTTGCCATGCCAATGCCGACTTTGATGCCCTGGCCGCCATGCTTGCCGCCCGGCGTCTCTATGCGCCGTGTTCCCTGCTCTTTCCGGGCACACAGGAGCGCGGCCTGCAAAAGGTGGTGGCCGCGCTGGACGCCGCGGCCCATGATCTGGTTGAAAGCGACGCCATCCATTGGGAGGAATATGACCGTCTGGTTCTGGTGGATACGCGCCAGCGCAGCCGGGTGCCGCATGTGGCGCCGCTTCTCGACCGGCCCGGCCTGCGCATCGAGGTCTGGGATCATCATCCGGATTCGGCGGATGACATCCCCGGGGACATCGTCCACCTTTCCCGCTGCGGCGCGGTGACCACCAGCCTCGCCCTTGCCCTGCGGGAACGCGGCGAACACCTGTCCCCCGAGGAGGCCACACTTCTTGGCCTCGGCATCTATGGCGACACGGGCTCCTTCACCTATTCCTCCACCACCGAAGAGGATTTTCATGCCGCCGCATGGCTCCTCGGTCTCGGGATGGACGTCAACCAGATCAGCGAAATGGCGGCCCACGAGCTGACGAGCCTGCATATCCATGCGCTCAACAGCCTGCTCGAATCCGCGCGCACCTATCTGGTCAACAATGTTCCCGTGGTGCTGGCGGAAGTTTCGCTGGAGCATTATCTGGGGGATTTTGCCTATCTCGCCCACCGGCTCATGGAAATGGAAAAATTCACGGTCCTTTTCGCCATCGGCCTGATGGGCGACAGGATCCAGGTGGTGGCGCGCAGCCGCAGCGATGCGGTCAATGTGGGCGATATTTGCAAGGAGCTTGGGGGCGGCGGCCATGTATATGCGGCGTCCGCATCCGTCCGTTCCAAAATGATCACCGAAGTGCGCGAGACTATCCTGCGTCGCCTGTATGACCAGGCCAACCCGGAAAAAAACGCGGGTGAATATATGTCGTCGCCCGCGGTGGGCATCGAGGCCGGGGCCAGCCTCCGGGAAGCGGATGAACTTATGCTGCATTTCGGGCTCAAGGCCGTGCCGGTTTTCAAGCCGGGCACGCGTGTCTGCGTGGGGCTCCTGGACGCGCAGACCGCCTCACGGGCACGCGCCCACGGTCTGGGCGAGGAACCGGTGCGGGAATATATGCAGCGGCGCGTCCATATGCTCCCCCCCGGGGCCGGCATCAAGGAACTGACGGATGTCATCGTCGGCGCGCGGCAACGGCTTGTGCCCATCGTCGATGAAGGGATCGTCATCGGCGTGGTGACGCGCACGGACCTCATCAATGTGTTCGCCAGTGAGGCCGGGCGCCTCCCCTCGCCCCAGGAAGCCGGGAAAAAGCGGAATGTGAGCAAACTCATCCATGACCGCCTGCCCCGGCAGACCCGCGACCTGCTCAATCTTGCGGGGGCCACGGGCAAGCGGCTCGGTCTTCCCGTGTACGCGGTGGGCGGCTTTGTGCGCGATCTCCTGCTGGATGTGCCCAATCAGGATATCGATCTGGTGGTGGAGGGCAACGGCATCGCCCTGGCGCGTGCCCTTGCCGAACAACTGGATGGGCGCGTCCGCGAGCACCAGAAATTCCTCACCTCCGTGGTCATCTTCCAGGATGCCGACGGCAGGGAGAACCGCATTGATGTCGCCACTGCCCGGCTGGAATACTACGAGTATCCCGCTGCCCTGCCCACGGTGGAGCTTTCGTCCATCAAGATGGACCTGTTCCGGCGCGATTTCAGCATCAACTCGCTTGCCATCCGGCTGGATTGTGACCCCTTCGGGCAACTGGTGGATTTTTTCGGTGGGCGGCGCGACATCAAGGACCGCCTCATCCGCGTCCTGCATACACTGAGTTTTGTGGAAGACCCCACGCGATGCCTGCGCGCCGTGCGCTTTGAACAACGCTACCAGTTCCGCATCGGTCCCGGCACGGAAAAACTCATCAGGAACATCCTGCCGCTGCACCTGCTGGACAAGCTGTCATCAACGCGACTCTTCAACGAATTTCGCCATATATGCGATGAAGAAGATGCGGATGCCTGCCTCAACCGCCTGAACGAACTCGGCATCCTGCAGGCGCTTTCCCCGCAGCTGGCGCTTTCGCCTGTCAAACGCGCCCTGTTGCGGCGGATCAAGGAGGTACTCGCCTGGTACCGGCTGCTGTATTTCGAGGAAACGGCCCAGCCGTGGCTCCTGTATTTCCTCGGGTTGAATCATCACTTGAACTATGCGGAAACCTCTGGCAACTATTCCCGCCTCGGGCTTCCCCAGAGCCGGAAAAACGAGTTCATGCGCCAGCGGGAGACCATGCGCGCGGCACGTCCCAGGCTGGCCGCCTGGCAGGCGGAAGCCCATGCGGGCACCTCCCGCGTGAGCACGCTTTGCGAGCTCTTGCGGCCGCTCTCCCTGGAATTTCTGCTGTATCTCATGGCTTCGGAAGAGGACCCCGGTCTTGAAAAGACCCTTTCCCGCTACATCACCCAATGGCGCCGGGAAAAGGCCGACATCACCGGCGAGGACCTGTGCAGGCTCGGGCTCACGCCGGGACCGGACTTCGGACGTCTGCTGGCGAGTGCCCTGCGCGCCAAGCTGGACGGCGAGGCCCCCAACGCCAAGGCGCAGCTCGCGCTGGTGGCGTCCCTGGCGCGCACGCCGGAGGCTTGAATTGCCGCACCGGAACGGCTGAGCGCGCGCCGGGTCCATTTCAAGGCTTGCCCCGCTCAATGGGAGCGTGTATAGTCGTGGTATCATGAAACAGCTCTGGGCACCCTGGCGTATCGAGTACATTCTTGGCCCCAAGCCCGACGAATGTGTTTTCTGCCTGCCGGAAGGAACGGAAGAAGACGCCGAACGTCTGGTGCTGTATCGTGGGAAGGCCAGTTTCGTCATCATGAACAAATTCCCGTATAATAACGGGCATCTCATGGTGTGTCCCTACCGGCATGTCATGGCGCTTGAAGACCTGACGAACGACGAATCCCGCGAGATCATGGAGCTTCTGCAACGCTGCACCACGATCCTCAAGTGTCACTTTAACTGTCAGGGCCTCAATGTGGGGCTGAACCAGGGCGAGGCCGCGGGCGCCGGCATCCGCGAGCATCTGCATTTTCATCTGGTTCCCCGCTGGAATGGCGATTCTTCCTTCATGGCGGTTATGGATGAGGTCCGCACCCTGCCGGAGCATCTTTGCCGGACCTATGCCGAACTCTTGCCGCATTTTCGCGCTTCCGGGTCGCGCGCGCCGGGGAATGGCTCCCCTGCGCGGCAACCCGCCCAATAAAACATGGGGCCGGGAGCCGCGCGGGCGCAGGCCCTTCGCGGAACCGCGTTCCGGAAAAACCGGAGTCAGTTCCTGCTGTAAGGAGAATCGTATGCGCTACATCAAGGCCCTTGTGCTCGCCCTCCTCATTTTTCTGGCGCTGGTGTTCTTTTTCCAGAACCAGACCGCGCTTTCGCAGCAACTTGAGCTGACGCTGAATCTTTTCTTCATCCCTCCCATGACGTCCATACCGCTGCCCTTCTATTTCCTGGTGATCGCGGCTTTCTTTGTGGGGGCGCTCCTTTCGCTGGCGCTGCTTTTCTGGGACAGGTGCAATACCTCGGCCAGACTGGTGAAATCCCGCTGGCATATTTCCTCGCTGGAAAAGGAACTCGCCAGGCTCAAGAAGGACATTGCTGGCGGTGACGGCGCGAAGCACTCGCTCTTCCATCACAAGAAAACCGCAGATCCCGCCCCGGCGCCCGTTGCGCCGTCGCCTGCCGCCGTCCCGGCTGCCCCCAAGGAATCCGGCGAAACCGCCAACTCCCGGGCCTGATTTTTTCCGGCTGCATGGGGGAATGGCCGTTCGCGGCATTCCCCCATGCGGGAAGCTCTCTCCGCACGCAATCCAACACCTCCTTTCCGATCAGCCAGCGCTTGGGCCATGCCTGAACTTCCGCCAAAACTGACCCCCATGCTTGAGCAGTATCTGGGCATCAAGGCCGAGTACCCGGATGCCCTGCTCATGTATCGCATGGGAGATTTTTATGAACTTTTCTTTGAGGATGCCGCCACAGCCTCGCGGGAACTCCAGATTGCCCTGACCAGCCGGGGCAAGGAAGGCGGGAATGCCATTCCCATGTGCGGCGTCCCCTGGCATGCCGCGCAGAGCTATATGGCGCAACTGGTGGACCGGGGTTACCGCGTGGCCATCTGCGATCAGGTGGAAGACCCCAGGGACGCCAGGGGCATTGTCAAACGCGCGGTCACCTGCGTTCTCACGCCGGGCACGGTGCTGGACGATGCCAATCTTGGCGCGGGCAGCCATAATTACCTTGGCGCCGTCTGCCACGATACGGGCCTGGGGCGGAGCGCCTTTGCCTGGGCGGATGTTTCCACCGGGCAGTGGTCGGGAGTGGAATTCAGGAAAGAGGCGGACCTCTGGCAATGGGCGCAGAAACTCGCGCCGCGGGAGCTTCTGGTGCCCGAGGGGCTGGAGGTCCCGCCGCGTTGCCTTCTGGAGGATATCCGGCTGGTCCGCATGCCGGCGCAGCACTTCGACAACAAGCGCGCCACGGAGCGGGTGCTGGCGGCCCAGGGCGTTCGCGAAGCCGCCGCTCTGGGGCTGGAGGGCAAGGCTACCCTCATGCGCGCCTGCGGCGCCCTGCTTGCCTATCTGGATCAGACCCAGAAGCGCAGTCCGGACCATCTCATGCCCTTCCGGCCACTCAATCTCGGACGCCGCCTTCTGGTGGATGAGATCACCGAGCGCAATCTTGAAATTTTTGTCCGCCTCAATGGCCACAAGGGCAAGGGAACCTTACGGCATACCCTTGACATGACCATGACGCCCATGGGCGGCCGCTTTCTGGAAGACATGCTTCGCCACCCCTGGCGTGAAGCCGCGCCCATCCGCCGCATCCAGGAGGCCGTGGCGTTCCTGCACGACAACGACGAACTGCGGGCCGCGCTCCGCGTCGCGCTGGACAAGGTCTATGATCTGGAGCGCCTTTCCACGCGCATCTGCCTCAACCGGAGTTCCCCCAGGGACTTCATCGCCCTGCGCGAAAGCCTCGCCGCCCTGCCCGCAGTGCGGGCAACGCTGATCCGCCCGGAGGATGGGCGCTATCTCACGGAAAGTCAGAGCAGGGGAGAGTCCCTGCCCGAACCCCTCTACGAGCTTCTCAGGGCATGGGACGATCTTGAGGATTGCGCCGCCCTGCTCCAGTCTGCCCTGGTCGACAGTCCGCCCGCCGTCATCACGGATGGCGGGCTGTTCCGGGAGGGTTTCAACGCGGATTTGGACGCCCTGCTCGATCTCGTGGAGCATGGCGAACAAAAGCTCCAGCGCCTGCTGGAGGAAGAACAGCGCAAAACCGGCCTGACGCGGCTGAAACTGGGTTACAACAGGGTATTCGGTTACTTTTACGAGCTTTCGCGCGCGGCATATTCCGGGCCGCCACCGCCGCATTTCATCCGCCGCCAAACGCTCGTCAATGCCGAACGGTTTACCACCGAAGAACTCAAGGCACTTGAAGAGGAACTGCTCTCCGCTGCTGACAAGCGCAAAAGTCTGGAATACCAGATGTTTCAGGATTTGCGCGCCCACATTGCCGACCAGCGCGCACGTCTTGTCCACATGGCGGATCTGCTCGCGCATCTTGACTACTGGCAATGCCTGGCCGAGGTCGGCCGCCGCAATGCCTGGCGCCGTCCCACTCTCACCGAAGGCTCGGAGCTGGATATCCGGCAGGGGCGGCATCCGGTGGTCGAGAGCATGGTCGGGAGCGCGAATTTTGTGCCCAATGACCTGCGCCTGAATGCCAGCCACCGCCTCTGCCTGCTCACCGGGCCGAACATGGCGGGCAAATCCACCGTATTGCGGCAGGTGGCGCTCATTTGCCTTCTTGCGCAAATGGGTTCCATGGTGCCTGCCGAAAAGGCCGTCATCGGCCTTGTGGATCGCCTCTTCTCACGGGTGGGGGCTTCGGATGACCTGGCTCGCGGGCAGAGCACCTTCATGGTCGAGATGATGGAGACGGCGCGTATTCTGCGCCAGGCGACGAAACGCAGCCTCGTCATCCTTGACGAAATCGGCCGGGGCACCAGCACCTATGACGGCATGGCCCTGGCCTGGGCGGTGGTGGAAGACCTCGCGGCGCGTGGCGGCGGTGAACTGCGGACGCTTTTCGCCACCCACTATCACGAGCTGACGGCGCTGGAGGGGCGCATCCCCGGTGTTTTCACCATGAATATCGCCATCCGCGAGCATAATAACGATATTCTGTTCCTGCACAAGCTGGTGCCGGGCCCGTCAGACAGGAGCTATGGCGTTGAGGTGGCGCGGCTCGCGGGTGTCCCCGTACCGGTGGTCCATCGCGCGCGGGCCATTCTGGCCGCCCTGGAGCGCAGCAGGGAAACCGGACGCAAGAATCTGGTGGCCGCCTCGCTGACGCTGCCGGGCATGGATCTGAACCCGGCGCCTGCGGCGGAAGCCGCCGGGAGCGTCGGCCGACCTCCACGGGCGGCGCCGGAAGCTGTTCCCCCGCATCCCCTGCTCCAGCTTCTGGAACACCTGGAACCGGAGGAACTCAGCCCGCTGGAAGCGCTCAAGCTCCTGATGGACTGGAAGCGCCGCTGGGGAACGGATCAGACAGGGAACACAGTCCCTCCGGCCGGTGACGCATGAGTGGAGAACTATCGATCCTTGGGGCCATTGCCGAACGACGCATCCAGGAAGCCTTGGAACGCGGCGAGTTCGACAACCTCCCCGGCGCCGGACGTCCGTTGCAGCTGGACGACATGAGTCATGTGCCCGAAGAGCTTCGCATGGCCTATACCATTCTGCGCAATGCCAATTGCCTTCCGCCGGAGCTTGAAGAACGGAAAGATATCCAAAAGCTTGCCGACCTGCTTGAAACCTGTGATGACGAGCGTGAACGCCTGCGCCAGATGGAACGGCTGCGCTTTCTGATACTCCGCGCACGCATGCGGCATGAACGCTCCCTGCAGCTGGAAGAACACGACCCCTATTATGACCGGATTCTCGCGCGGCTGGAAGGTGGCGGCAAAACACGCGCCGGCGCGCGCAACGAACATGAGACGTAGGGCGGTTTGGGAATGAGAGTAGCCAAACCGCTCTGGAGACGCGGTAGCCGTTGGCGGCTCTGCCGCTTACGGATGGCAACAGCAGTTTCTTTGATGTCCTTTTGGGTAAAACAAATTACTGTCGTCATCCGTAACTCGCTGCGTTCGAACGGATGACGCAGCATCCAGACCGCGTTCGGGACGTGAAATAGCGGACGGCGCCGCCATTGAAAATGGATATTTTCAATCACAAAATGCTCTAAGACGCCCGGGAATACCGCTTCCGGCAGAGGAGCCCACCCGGCCCCGCATTGCTTCATATCCGTCCGGCCAACACGCGGCCATTGCGGGCCGGCCTGTCTCCGGCAATAGAAAACCCTTGACAGCCGTACCTTTACAGCCTACCAATGCTCTCACGCGCTCGTAGCTCAGTCGGATAGAGCGACAGCCTCCTAAGCTGTAGGCCGCAGGTTCGATTCCTGCCGGGCGCACCATATTGGGGTACAGTCAAGAATGCCAACGTCCAAAAGACCTTGGCATTCTTTTTGTTCCAGCAAGATTCCGGTCGGAATGGTTGCGGGCGGCATGTTGCCGCAATTTCAAACGGTCTGGCGCGGAGGCGGCGGGGCCGCTCCGTTCCTGCTGACAACACGCGGGAGGGACAAGATGGCAATGGGCTGTCCACCCTTCCCGTTCCGGCGAGAGTGAACAGCCCATCGGAATCCGAAGAGCTAGACGCCCTGGGCGATCATGGCATCCGCCACCTTGCGGAAGCCGGCGATATTGGCGCCCATGACGAGATTGCCGGGCTGGCCGAATTCCTTCGCGGTTTCGGCAGCGTTTTTGTAGATATTGTTCATGATGCCGTGGAGCTTCTGATCCACTGTGGCAAAATCCCAAATCTGCATGCTCGCGTTCTGGGCCATTTCCAGCTGGCTCGTGGCAACGCCGCCCGCATTGGCCGCCTTGGCCGGCCCGTAGGCGATGCCAGCCTTGACGAAGGCATGTACCGCGTCCAGCGTGGAAGGCATGTTGGCGCCTTCGGCAACGCACTTGCAGCCATTGGCAAGCAGGGCCTCCGCATCGGCCAGATTAAGCTCGTTCTGCGTCGCGCAGGGGAACGCGGCAAAGCAGGGCACGTTCCACACGGCGTTGCGTCCCTTGGGGTAGTCGGCAACGGGCGTGTATTTTGCCGAGGGCACGAGCTCGGCATACCGCGTCAGGGAGGCGCGCTCCACTTCCTTGACCTGGCGCAGCACATCCACACGGATGCCGTCCGGGTCATGGATCATGCCGCGCGAATCCGACACCGTGACCGGCCTGGCCCCGATTTCATGGAGCTTCTGGCAGCAGTAGATGGCCACGTTCCCGGCGCCCGAAACAGCGCAGGGCTTGCCTTCCAGGTTTTCCTTGCGGTCCTGAAGCATGGCCTGGGCGAAATAGACCACGCCATATCCCGTGGCTTCGGTCCGCGCGAGGGAACCACCGAACAGCAGGTTCTTGCCCGTAAGCACGCCCTCGTAACTCCTGGTAAGCCGCTTGTACTGGCCGAACAGGAAGCCGATCTCGCGGCCGCCCACGCCGATGTCGCCGGCGGGCACATCGATGGTGGCGCCGATATGGCGAAACAGTTCGGTCATGAACGCCTGGCAGAAGCGCATGACTTCCATTTCCGACTTGCCCTTGGGGTCAAAGTCCGAGCCACCCTTGCCACCGCCGATGGCAAGGCCGGTGAGCGAATTCTTGAAAATCTGCTCAAAGCCGAGGAACTTGAGAATGCCCAGATTGACGCTCGGATGGAGGCGCAGGCCGCCCTTGTACGGGCCGATGGCCGAATTATACTGGACCCGGTAGCCGCGGTTGACCTGGATCCTGCCCTGGTCATCCACCCAGTCCACCCGGAAGGTGATGATGCGCTCCGGCTCGGTGATGCGTTCCAGGATACGGTAATCCTCATATTTGCCGTTTTTTTCAAGGATGGGCGCGAGGCTCTGCAAGACTTCCTGCACAGCCTGAAGAAAGACCGGCTCGCAGCTGTACCGTTCTTTCAGGCTCTCCATCACGCGCTGCACATATGCCATTCTCTGCTCCTTTTCTCGGGCGCCGGAGCGCCCCGGTTCACGAATCCGCAAAAATTTTTAGCCGCAAACCGCACCGCTTGCAAGCGCTCGCCGCCCTGTGGGAGCGCGACCGTCGGGCCTTTCGCGCGGCGCGCGCACCATTCCTACAGGGCTGGTTCCCAACGAGGCGCCCCGGGCAATGAATGTTCCGTTTTTCCGGGCTCGTTCTCCGGCGCTGCATCCCCCACCCCCGGCGCCTCGGGCGAGAGCAGGTTCTCCGGAACTTCACCGGGGCCGGGGATGACCAGGGTCTCGGGATTGAGGCTGTACCAGGCGAACCACATGGAATAGACCCCGAAAAACTCTTTCATGGAAGCGCCGCGCATATTGCCTTCCGTGGCCTTGCCGGTGGCAGTGTCCCAGATGCTGCGGGTATTGAGGTCCATGAGCCTGCCTTCCCGCATCACAAAGAGGAAAGGATCGGCCCATATCTGGCGGCTGTAGATGCGTATGACATCCAGACGCTTGTCATGGACGGCCAGCAGCGGCGCGGGGCCGAGAAAAAAATTCACCGCGCCCTTTTTTTTGACGTAGCCAATATCCACGGCAAGCAGAAAGTTTTCGTATTCCAGACAGAGCATGGGCGTCTTACGATGAAAGCGCCTGTCCAGCCAACGCGGCTGGTACGCCAGGATGTCATTGTCATAATAGGTGTCTTTCTTGAGATAGCTGCCGTAAGGGTCGCGCCCGTAAGGACGCTTGCCGTATGGTTTGGCGAGCACCGGCGCGTCGGGAAAAACGCGGCTCGCGGCGCCCCAGGTCGTCCAGAAAACCGGCAGCGTCGGCATGCCGCGCCCAAGAAGCTGGCCGTCAAAGGCCATGCCGGTCTCCTGAAGCCAGAGGCTGCCGGAATTGCGGTCCGTCAGGACGCTGTTGCCGTCATAGAGAAACCCGGAAGTCCCCTCCGAACTGCTGTGGCTCTCCACATCAAAAATGAGGTTGAGTCCCTGCATGGAGGCATCATATGCCATGAGCGTGCCCGTAATGGGGCAATAGGTGATGGCATAGGCATGGTCATTGATGAGTTCATTGACTACCTGATGCCAGACAAGATACCGCTGCGGATAGATGCGCGGCCCTCCGGGAAGCATCACGACAAAGGCGACATCGTCATGCGTCATCTTGAGGTCGGCCTCGGCAACGGTATTGTATCTTGGCCGGTAGAGCGAAGTGATGGGCCCGGGCATGGGCACATCAACAAGATAACGTGTGATGTCGGCAAGCTGGGCCAGATTTTGTGGCCGGGCGAAAGCCGGGCCGCGCGCCGCCACAAGCAGAACGGCCACGGCGCAGAGCAGGCTGCAGGCAGCGCGGTTTCTGATGCAGCGCTTCAACGCCCGTTCCCCCCCCGGTCCTGAAGGTATTCACCAAACAGATATTCACGCAGGGCCCTGGGCCAGGGGCGCGGCTTTTCCCCGAGAAATTCCGCCAATTTGCCATTATCCAGCGCCGAATTGGCGGGGCGTTGCGCAGCCTGCGGCCAGTCCGCGGCGGGAATGGGTTCCACCCGGCACGGTCCGGAGGTGAGGGCAATGGCCTCGCTGGCAAGCTCGCACCAGCTTGCCACGCCGCTGTTGACAGCGTGCCAGATGCCAATGGCCCGCGCCCGCGCAAGTTTTTCGCACCATTGGGCAAGATCCAGCGTATAGGTGGGCGAGCCTGCCTGATCGTGCACCACGCTCACGGTATCGCGCCTGCGGCATGCCTCAAGGATGACATCCACGAAATTTGAACGGCCCGGGCCAAACAGCCAGGCCGTGCGCACGATGCAGCTTCTGTCCGGCAAGGCATTCAGGACGGCCTCCTCACCGGCGAGTTTGGTGCGCCCATAGACGCTGAGAGGCGCCGGAGTGTCCGTTTCACGCCACGGGCCGTCATGCGGGCCGGAAAAAACAAAATCCGTGCTGAAATGCACCAGATGCCCATGGCCCATCGCGGCCAGCGTCCGGGCCAGCGCGTCCGGAAGCGTCCGGTTGGCGAGCAGGGCCTCCTCGGGATGCTCTTCGGCGGCATCGACGCGCGTCCAGCCAAGCGCGTTAAAGACGACATCGGCGCCACTCGCTTCCAGCAGTCCGCGCAGAAAGTCCAGATCGAGAAGATTGCCTTCCGTGCGGCTGAACGTCCGCGTTTCCCAGCCAGCGGCCGCGAGCGTCCGCGCCAGAGCCTGTCCCACAAGGCCGGTGGTTCCGCCAAGAACCAATGCCTTCGCCATACCTGACCTCCTGCTGCCGTCGCGGCCATGCACTGCACGCCTCTGGTATCTGGCGCGACTCTAGCGCCAAGGAAAAAGCTGGTCAACACGGAAAGACGCGTCAGCCGGGGTATCCCGGCCATCCAGCGCATGCCGGGCGCTCGGCGTGGCTTGCGGCCAACCGGCAAGTGACGTACAAAGAAACGGCATGAGAAGGGCGATTCTTCTGGTGGCGTTCGGCGCGGGCACCCCCCAGGGCCGTCAGGCGTTGCAGGCTTTTGACGGCATGGTGCGTGCCCGTTTCGCGGGCTGGTCCGTG
Source organism: uncultured Desulfovibrio sp. (assembly GCA_900547595.1). Taxonomy (GTDB): domain Bacteria; phylum Desulfobacterota; class Desulfovibrionia; order Desulfovibrionales; family Desulfovibrionaceae; genus Desulfovibrio. The sequence continues at coordinate 22,464 of URHE01000004.1, read as the reverse complement.
CGCTGGGCGTTCACCTCGCCTCTGGTGCGCGAACGTCTGGCGCGGGCGCGCCAGAAAAGTGATTCCGTCCGCAAGGCGTTGCGGCGGCTTCGTTTTGAACGTTTCACCCAGGTGGCGTTGCAACCCTTGCAAACCATCGCCGGAGCGGAACACGAGGAAGTGTGCGCCGCTGCCGCCGAGGCGGATCAGGCGCCCGGCATGCGGTGCCGGGTGGGCGCGCCGCTCCTGGCCGCACCGTCTGATGTGGAGGATGCGGCGCGGGCGTTGGCGCGGCATTTGCCCTCAGCCCGGCAGCCCGACGAGGATGTGGTGCTCATGGGCCACGGCGCGCGGCATGCGGCCGCGGCCCGCTATGCCGACCTCGCGCTGGCACTTGAGGCACTGGATGCCCGTGTCCATGTGGGCACCATGGGCGGCGCCATGGCGCTGGAATATATTTTGCCCCGGCTTTCGTCGGCGCGGGTCTGGCTCATGCCCCTGCTTTCCGTGGTGGGACAGCATGCCCTGCGCGACATGGCCGGAGAGGGCGCGCAATCATGGCGCTCGCGCATCGAGAGAGAAAACCGTCTGTGTCTGCCCGTGCTCAGGGGCATGGCTGAATATCCGGGCATAGCCGAAATATGGCTGCGTCACCTTGAAACAGCCGCAGCCGAGGCGACAGACGGCGACATCATGTCGTGAACAGTTCAGCAACGAGGGAGAAGATGCACGCAAGACTTGTGCCGACACTCATGATGGCGCTTCTGCTTCTGGGATGCGCCGCCACCGACCGGGAAGGAAGCAACGCGGCTCCGGAACAGGCGGCGCTTTCGGGCGCCGCCCCAGGCGGTGGCGCCAATGCCTTCAACCCCTATATGCAGACAAGGCTGCCCAATACGCGGGAACTCAGCGCGGAAGGTCAGCAAATGCTGGGCGCCCTTGGGGGCGCGGTGCCGACCATCGAAGGTGAAGCGGCCCATCGCAAGAACTGGCGCAACGAGATCTATCCCGTGGTTTTTGGTGAACGGACGGCTCCGCACGAAATACTTGTCCTGTTGAACTTTTCCTCGCCCAGAAGCGCCGAGGTCTGGAAAGCGGTGGTCAAGGCCAGCCACTCCCTTTCACCGCAGCAATGCAAGATCGTCGTTTTCGGCAACAGCACGGAAAATTACGGCACGGACCTTCTGGGGCTTGCCATCTGGATCGCGCAGTTCCGGCCCGGACAGGCCATGGCCTATCTCACCTACGCCCTCGACCGCTGGAATGAGGTCAAGGCCGCCCAGCGCCGCGCCGGAAACGTCAGGACGTTCAAAAACGAGTACGATGCCACGGCGAACGCCACGGACTATCCCATCCATTACGGCTATCTTTCCCGGCTGCGCCCCCCGGTCCCCGCAGCGGACGAGCTGGATGTGGCGAGATACTGCTACAACGCGGGCAACGTGAACATGTACCAGACCACACAGCTTTGCCGCTACTACGGCGTGAGCGGACTTCCGGCCGTCATTGTGGACGGCAAGCCCCTGGGCAAGGTTTCGGCCGACGCCATCCTCTCGGCCCTGCGGTGATCTGACGCAGAAAACAGGCCCCCGGCATTCCGCCGATAGCTGGATGCCGGGGGCTCTCCGCCTCAACTCACGGCGTATTTCCTGAAAGGGAAACAGGGCGCCCGAAAGGTCAACAACGCGGAATAATTGTCACTTCAGGCCCGCATGGTGCGCTCCAGCTTGAAAAAGCGCAACCGCGGAACGGCGGCTATCAGACCTGTGCCGGCGAGCTTTTCATAAAACAGACGCAAGCCGCGCAGTTCTTCCTCGCCAAGGCTGAAAACCAGACCTTCACGATAGTAGCGTGCCAGGTCTTCACGGCTGAGGGGGCAACCGTGGCCAGTGAGGTCAAGGATGACATCCATGTGCGCGAGCCCCCAGTCGCGCCCGCGCCGCAAAAGTTCGCCCGGATCACTGCGGAACAGGCCCCTGTCGGCGGCGTCGCGGCTCACGACCCAGAGGCCGAAAATAAAGGGCAGCCCCGTCCACTCACGCCAGGCTTCAGCCAGATCCACGCGGTACGGATACTCCGGATGCCGCCGCAGGCGCAGGGCTTCATCGCCAATGGCGAGGAATGCCACTGGCGGCGTTACCGAGCGCAGGGCCGCCGAGACCTGCCCCGTCACATAACCGACCCGCTGCCGATATCTGTCACGCATGAGCAGCCGCAGCAGCGCCACGGATGTATGACTTTCGCCGCTGATAAGGAGTTCACGACCGCCGAGTTCCTCCACAGGTACACGCGACAGCAGCAGGACGCTCATGACGGGTCCGCGCGAACCGATGGAAAGATCACGCACGAGATAGTAGCGCTCAGGTCTGCGAGCGTACTCGAAGCAGGAACAGGACGACACATGAAGTTCGCCCCGGGCCATCATGTCGTTGAGCAGGGCCGGCGGCCCGGATACAAGCTCGTAATCGTGCGGCAGGATGCCCGCTTCCAGCGGGTGATAGATGGGCAGCACGTTGAGATAGCTGATGCGCCCCATGCGCAGGACAGTGTCGGGCATGTGTACGACCTCGCTGGCGGGAACGTCAGTTTCCGGGGCGCGCCGCATGCGGCTCCACGGGGCGATAGTCCATGGTCCGCTGCACCGGCGTGAATCCGGCGGTCCGGATGACGGCCTCGATCTCCCTGCGCGTCATGCGGTAGGAAACGCCGGCAGCCGCCACCACGTTTTCCTCGATCATGAGCGAACCGAAGTCATTGGCGCCATAAAACAGCGCAAGTTGCGCTATCTGGGGCCCCATGGTCACCCATGAAGCCTGGATGTTCGGCACATTGTCGAGCACCAGCCGCGAAACGGCGAGCAGGCGCAAATAGGCGGGAGCGGGCAGACTTTGACACCGGATGCGGGTATTTGCGGGCTGGAAGGTCCAGGGAATGAAGGCCGTAAAACCGCCCGTGCGGTCCTGGGTGGCGCGCACGGCAAAAAGATGATCCAGCCGGTGCCGGGGCTCCTCCTCATGGCCGAACATCATGGTGGCCGTGGTCTTCATGCCGAGGCGATGGGCCGCCTCCATGACAGAGAGCCACGCATCGGCCGAACACTTGTTGGGCGAAACCTGGCGGCGCACGTCGTTCTGGAGCACCTCCGCTCCGCCTCCCGGCAGGGAATCCAGCCCCGCGTCCCTGAGCCGCCTGAGGACCTCGGGCACGGGAAGGCCGAACTTTTCCGACCAGAACCATATCTCCGGCGGCGAAAAGGCATGGATGTGCAGTTTGGGCCATGTCGCCCGCATCCAGCGGAGCAGGTCCTCGTACCATTCCAGCGGAAGGTCGGGATGATGGCCGCCCTGTAGCAGTATCTGGGTGCCGCCGAGGCGCAGGGTCTCCTCGATCTTCCGCGCGAGTTCCTCCCGGCTGATGACGTAACCTTCAGGACTTTCCGGAGGCCGGAAAAAGGCGCAGAAACGGCAGCCGCACACGCAGATATTGGAATAATTGATATTTCTGTCGCCTACATAGGTCACCACCGGTTCGGGATGCAGGCGCAGACGCGCGGCATGCGCCAGCCGCGCGAGGGTGTGCAGACTCGCCCGGAAATAGAGGGCCTCTGCATCCCGGCGGTCCAGACGCTTGCCGGCGGCGGCCTTCCCGGCGGCGGTGGCGACATCCGCAAAATCGGGGCCGCACTCATCAAAGGGGCTGTGCGCGGGCGCGAACTCCATCAGCATGTCTCCTTGCGAAGCTCCGCGGCCCCGCACGCGGTGGTTTCCGGCCCGGACACCGGCATGGGTTCAAAAACGGCATTGCGGCGCACCGGACGGAAGCCGGAAGCGCGAATCATGGTTTCCAGCTCGGGAATGGTCAGCCCCTGGGCGGATTCCGCGCCCGCCATATGGCCGATGCGCTCTTCCACGATGGTGCCGTCCAGGTCATCCGCGCCGTACCACAGGGCGGTCTGCGCGAGTTTGGGGCCGAGCATCACCCAGTATGCCTTGATATGCGGGATATTGTCGAGGAGAAGGCGGGAGACGGCCACGGTGCGGAGCTGATCCAGCCCGCGGACCGGGCCGGTGCGGTCTTCGGGAAGTTCAAGGCGGTTGTTGGCCGTGAGAAAGGGCAACGGAATGAAGCAGGTGAAACCGCCGCTGGCATCCTGTTGCGCGCGCAGGCGCAGCAGATGGTCCACACGCATGGCGTGACTTTCAAGATGACCGAAAAGCATGGTGCAGTTGGTCACGATGCCGAGGCTGTGCGCCTCGCCGGAGATGCGCAGCCACGCGGCGGCATCGGCCTTGTGCGGGCACAGACGGGAGCGCAGCCCCTCGTCGAAAATTTCCGCGCCGCCGCCGGGCATCATCCGCAGGCCGCAGGCTTTGAGACGCCGCAGCACTTCAAGCGTGCTGATCCCTTCAAGCGCGGCGAAATGCGCGATCTCCACAGGGGTAAACGCCTTGAGCGGCAACCCGGGCCAGCGGTCCGACACCGTCCGCAAAAGGTCCTCGAACCACGCAAGCCCGAGCCGCGGGTGGCAGCCCCCCACCATGTGCATTTCATCAAGACGCAAGGTTCCGGACTGCGCCGCTTCCAGACGGGCGAGAATATCCTCCCTGCTCAGGACAAAGGCCCCTTCCTCCTCTTCATGATCGCGCCTGAAGGCGCAGAAGAGGCAACCGTTGACGCAGACATTGGTATAATTGATCTGACGGTTGACCACATAGAAGGCGGCATCGCCATGACGGCGAAAGCGCGCATGCGCCGCAAGCGCGCCCACGGCCGTGAGGTCCGGGCAGGCAAACAGGGCAAGCCCGTCCTCAAAGGTCAGGCGTTCCCCGGAAAGCACCTTGTCAAGGATGGACGAAAGCCCGAGGGACGCATAATATGCTTCGTCTGGCATGGGAAGTCCTTGTTGGCCGCCTGACGCGCGCATCCCGCGCCGGCGGATTCCGGCGGGCGAAGATGCCGGCGTGTCCGGCAGTCGGGAGTATCCGCCAGCATATCGCCGCGCCGTCGGCATTGTCAACGTGAGGTGAAAATGTCCGCCCAACAGCTTGTCCTTTCTCTCGGGCTTTCACCCTGCCCCAATGATACCTTCATCTTTCATGCTCTTCTTGAAGGTCATGTGCGTGTGCCCGCTCCCGCCCCCTGGACGGGAGACATCCGCTTTGTGCCGCATTTCGCGGATGTGGAGGAGCTGAATGCCCTGGCGGTGGAGGGGCGCCTGGATGTGACGAAGCTTTCGCTGGGCGCGGTTTCGCGCATCATGGACGGCTATGCCCTTCTGTCATCGGGCGCCGCCCTGGGCTGGGGCTGCGGCCCCCTGGTGGTGGCGCGCGCGTCCCTGCCGCCGGAGCGGCTGGGCACGGCGCGCGTGGCCGTGCCGGGCTTCATGACCACGGCCAATCTGCTCCTTGACCTGCACGGAGGCTTCCGCGGAGAACGCCGCGAACTGCTCTTCAGCGACATCATGGATGCCGTGACCCGCGGCGAGGCCGACATCGGGGTCATCATCCACGAGGGCCGCTTCACCTATGAACGTCACGGCCTGTGCAGGATACTCGATCTCGGCCAGTGGTGGGAAGGGGAGTTTCACCTCCCCCTGCCGCTTGGGGCCATCGCCGCCCGCCGGAGCCTCGCGCCGGCGGCAGCCCTCGCCGTACAGAGGGGCATTGCCGCCAGCCTGCGCCACGCCTGGGCGCATCCCGAAGCCCCGCGCGACTTCATCCGCGCGCACGCGCAGGAACTGGACGATGCCGTGACGCGTGCGCATATCGACACCTTTGTCACCCCCTACAGCGAAAACCTGGGAGACGCGGGGAAAGAAGCCATCAGGACGCTTGTGGAACGTTCGGCGGCGCGCCTCGGGCGCGGCCTGCCCGATGCCGGGCTTTTCTGGCCGGAGGAGACGACGCATGACGCGCAGGATTCCGCGTAGCTCCATCGGAAGGGGCAGGCCATGAGGGCCTTCTTTTCCTGGACGGAAGCCCGGCGTTTCTATTCCATCGGGCTGCCCATCTTCATCGCCCAGCTGTCGCAGACGGGCATGAACTTCGCGGACACGGCCATGACCGGGCAGTATAACGCCGAGGACATGGCGGCCGTTGCCGTGGCCGGTTCCATATGGGCGCCGGTGGCCCTGCTTGGCATCGGCTGCCTTCTGGCGTTGCCGCCGCTGAGCGCGCAGATGGTGGGCGCCGGCAAACGACGCCGCGCCGCGCATCTGCTGCGGCAGGGCATCTGGCTCACGCTCGGCATCAGCCTGCTTTTGATGGCCTTTTTTTATGTCATTTCCTGGCGGCTGGAGGCGTTCGGCCTCTCGCCTTCCATGGCGGAGCTTGCGGGCGGGTATCTGCGCGCCCTGCTCTGGGGGCTGCCGGGGTTCATGTTCTTCGTCAACCAGCGCAGCTTTCTTGAGGGGTTTTCGCGCACGCGCCCGGCCATGCTCATCGGCCTGCTGGGGCTTGCGCTCAATGTGCCCTGCAACTACATGCTCATCTACGGGAAATGCGGATTCCCGCCCATGGGCGCCGTGGGCTGCGGGGTGGCCTCGGCCCTGTGCTACTGGTTCATGGGCCTGGCCATGATGTGCTTTTTGCGCCGTGATCCCCAGTATCGCGACCTGCGGCCGCTCTTCGCGCCCTGGCTGCCCTGGAGCAGGGCCAAACGGACGGCGCGCCGCAGGGACGGCTCCTCCGCGCGCCATGCCCCCGGCCCGGAAGATGACGGCCCGGTCTTTGACTTCCCGCTCATGTTCCGTGCCCTGCGCATCGGCTTTCCCGGCGCGCTGGCGCTTTTTTTTGAAGTTTCGCTCTTCGCCCTGAGCGCCATCCTTCTGGCCCCCCTGGGCACGGTCATGGTGGCGGGAAACCAGATCGCCATGAATTTCGGGGCCCTCATCTTCATGGTGCCGCTCGCCATCGGCATGACCGCCACCATCCGCGTGGGCTACTGCCTCGGAGCGCGCAAGGTGGCGCAGGCCAGGCTCTGCGCGCTCACGGCGCTGACCCTGAGCGTGGCGTTCGCCCTGCTCATCTGCGCGGGCACCATTCTTTTCCGCCAGAGCATCGTCCACATCTACAACGACGACCCGCAGGTCACGGTCCTCGCCATGCGGCTCCTGCTCTTCGCGGCGGCCTACCAGATCGTGGACGGCCTCCAGATGGCCGGCATCGGCGTCCTGCGCGGGTATAACGACACGCGCATCATTTCGGTCATCTGCTTTGTGGCCTACTGGATCATCGGGCTGCCCCTGGGCTATGCGCTGGCGCGCACGGACTGGCTTGTGCCCGCCCTTGGCGCGGAAGGCTTCTGGATCGCCTATGTGGCGGCCCTGGGTTTCAGCGCGACGGCCTACTGGCTGCGGGTGCGCTATCTGCACTCGCTCACTCCGGAAAAAGCGCTGGCGCGGGTACACAGGCGATAGCGCGGTTTGCGCGTGCAAGCTCTTGGAATTAAAGGACAGGCTCCCGAAAACTTCAACAATTACTTTAACCTTCCCGGGTTCCCAAAGCCGCGGCATCAAGCGCGCGCCAGAGTTTCTCCATACCCTGCCGGCGCGCCGCCGATGTGACGATGGGGGCGGTTCCCAGACGTTCCAGCCACTCCTTGCGCCGGGCTTCCCGCTCGCGCTGGGTGCACTTGTCGGCCTTGGTGAGGACCGGCACGACCGGCAGGGCGCGGGAGGCGGCAAAAGCCGCCAGGTCCAGGTCCAGCCGTTGCGGGGGCAGACGGCAATCCAGCAGGAGGACAAGCGCCCTGAGGTGGTGGTCGCCCCCGATATAAGCTTCCAGCGTCGTTGCCCATTGCCGCCGCTCCTCATGGCTGGCGCGGGCATAGCCATAGCCCGGCAGGTCAACGAGGTAGAAATCCTGCGGCAACACATGATAAAAATTGACGGACCGCGTCTTGCCGGGCTGGGCGCTGACCCTGGCGAGCTTCTTGCGACCCGCGAGCGCGTTGATCAATGAGGATTTGCCCACGTTGGAACGCCCCGCCAGGGCGATCTGCGGCCGGTCATACCGGGGGAGTTGCCCGGTCACATAGGCTGTGGCTTCCAGTTCAAGAGTGCTTTCCATACAGTTTCTCCGGCACGCGCGGCGCCGCGTGTCCACCCCGCCATGCTCCCGGAAAGGGCCATCTTGACAGCAGGGCGTTTTTGCATAGACTGGTGGACCCGAATTCCCGGGACGGCAACCCACCTTGCGCCAAGGTAGCCTCTGGCGCCCGTCCTTGCAACCGCCATGACAGAATGTTTCGCGGCGCGGCGAGAACCCGCCCGCAGGAGGAACCATGTACTCTACCACCGACTTTCGCAAGGGCCTCAAGATCGAAGTGGAAGGAACCCCCTATGAGATCGTCGAGTTCCAGCACTTCAAGCCCGGCAAGGGCGGCGCCATGGTGAGGACCAAATTGCGGAACATCCTCACCGGCCGCATCCAGGACATCACCTTCCGCTCGGGCGACAAGGTGGGCAAGCCGGATATGGAAACGCGCGACATGCAGTTCCTCTACCGTCAGGATGACGAGCTTATCTTCATGGACATGACAAGCTATGAGCAGCTTTCCATGCCGTCATCCTCCACCGGCGGCAAGGAAGGTTTCCTCAAGGACGGACAGGAATGCCGCGTCCTCCTGTATCAGGGACGCCCGCTGGACATCGACATCCCCCTCACTCTGGTTCTGGAGATCACGGATACCGAGCCGGGCGCCAAGGGTGACACCGTGAGCAACGTCACCAAGCCCGCCACGCTCGAAACCGGCCTGACCGTCCAGGTGCCCATTTTCGTCAACATCGGCGACAGGGTCAAGATCGACACACGCACCAAGGAATATCTGGGCCGGGAGTAGGCACGGACCGCATTTCTGCTGGAGGGCAAGCCCACGGATATTCGCAAGTTCTTACGCGAGCTTTTCGGCCTGTTCCTGCTCTTCTGGGCCCTTCTGCTCCTGCTGAGCCTCCTGAGCTTCGACGCGGGCGACCAGAGCTTCAACCATGTGGTGAGTTCCGGCGCCCCGGTGCGGAACAAGGCGGGACTGTTCGGCGCGTATGCGGCCGGATTCCTCAATGATGTTTTCGGCGTGGCCGCCTTTCTGTGGCCCCTTGTTTTCGGAGCCCTCGGGGCGGCCTATGTCTCTTCCGGCTATGCCCTGCACTGGTGGCGCTGGTGCGGCTTCTTCCTTCTCACGCTCTGTCTGCTCGTGGCGGGGGCCTGGTGGGACCTGTTGCTCGGCGATCTTTCGGGCGGCGGCATGGTGGGCAGCGCCCTCTATGACAATGCGCGCCTGTATCTCAGCCCTGTCGGTTCCACACTGCTCTGGATCTTTGTGCTTCTGGTGGGGCTTCAGCTGGCCTGCAATTTTTCCTGGTTCACCCTGGCGGACAGGTTCAGGATATGGGCAACCGCCAGACTGGCGGAGCGGCATGCCCACAGAAGCTCCGCTTCCCCCGCCGCCACGGAATTCCTTTCCCCGTCTGGTGAAAGCGGCACCAAACCGGCTTCGGGCCCGATGTCCTGGTGGACGCGCCTGCGCGCCCGCCTGCATCTGCCGGATGCGGCCACGCTGAAGCAACGCCTTGAGCAGTGGCGGGACGCCATCGGCAGCATCCGCCCCACAGCGGACAGCATGCCGGAGATCGATTTTCCGGAGGCTGCCGCGCCAGCGGCCTCCTCCACGGAGCCCGAATCCGGAGCGCCTGCCGGCATCTGCGCCGCGGATGCGGAAAATAACGACGCACAGGCTTCCGCCCCCTCAGCCTCCGCAAGCGCCGCCGACCGGCCGGCGCCCCCGGCGGCTCCGCAGCCGAAACCGGTTTCCGCGTCCGCCCACGGCGGAGAAGGCCGGGGCAAACGGGCGAAGATTCCGCTGCCCGGTCTGGACCTGCTGACGCCCCCCGCCCCCGGAATGGCCCACAGCCGCGAAAATCTTGACGCCAAGGGCGCGGCGCTCATGGCCTGCCTCAAGGATTTTGACATTCAGGGCGATCTTGTGCGCGTCACGCCCGGGCCGGTGGTCACCATGTATGAGGTGCGTCCCGCGCCCGGCATTCGCGTCAGCCGCATCGCCAATCTCAGCGACGATCTCAGCCGCGCGCTCAAGGCCCCGGCGGTCCGCATCCAGGCGCCCATCCCCGGTTCCGATACCGTGGGCATCGAAATCCCCAACGAGCAGCGCGAGACCGTCAATTTTCGGGAACTGGCGGCTTCGGACGCCTTTCGCCGGGGGTGCGGCCCCCTGACCATGATCCTCGGCAAGGACATCGCGGGGCACCCCGCCATGGCCGACCTCACGCGCATGCCGCATCTTCTTGTCGCCGGGGCCACCGGCGCGGGCAAGAGCGTCTGCCTCAACGCCATTCTTGTCAGCCTCCTCTACCGTACCCAGCCGCAGGACCTGCGCCTCCTGCTCATTGACCCCAAGCGCATAGAGCTGGCGGTTTATGCGGATGAACCGCATCTCGTCCATCCTGTGGTGACGGAAATGGCGGATGCCAGGAACGCGCTGGAATGGGCCGTGCAGGAGATGGACAACCGCTACCGTTCCATGGCGCGTCTTGGCGTGCGCAATGTGGCGGCGTATAATCAGAAACTCGCCGCCTTCAAAAATGATCTGCCGCCGGACCTGGCGGACCTAGAGCGCCTGCCCTATCTCGTCATTGTCATTGACGAGCTGGCAGACCTGATGATGACGGCGGCGCGCGAAGTGGAGACGAGCGTGGTGCGGCTCGCGCAACTGGCGCGCGCTGCCGGCATCCATATGATCCTCGCCACACAGCGTCCCAGCGTGGATGTGGTGACGGGCCTCATCAAGGCCAACTTTCCCTGCCGCATTTCCTTTCAGGTCACTTCCCGGCACGATTCACGCACCATTCTCGACCAGATGGGCGCGGAACAGCTTCTTGGCCGCGGCGACATGCTGTTCAAACCCAGCGGCGGCCGTCTCCAGCGGCTGCATGGCCCCTTTCTGGCCGATGAGGAAGTGCAGGCGGTGGTGGCCCACTGGAAACGCCAGATGGCGCCGAACTACGGTGTGGATTTTTCCCAGTGGAACGCCGCCTCCGGGGCCGGGAACGGAGGCGGGGGCGACGCCTCGCAGGACCCGCTCTACGAGGAAGCCCGGGAATTCCTGTTGCAGTCGGGGCGTTCGTCCATTTCCACGTCCCTGCTTCAACGCCGCCTGCAAATCGGATATAACCGTGCCACCCGGCTCATGGACCAGTTTGAAGCCGAAGGGATCGTCGGGCCCGCCAACGGCAGCAAACCGCGTCCCATCATCCGGGGATAAGGAGTTGGCGCATGCGAAATGTATTGCTGACAGGAACCGCGGGGGCCATTCTTTCCGCGCTGCTGGCGCTTTCAGCCCTTCCGGCCGCTGCCGCCGGGGATGCCGCCCGGTATGCGGCCCTCATCCAGAAGCGCTATGAAACGCTGAACTCCTTCAGCGCGGACTTTGAACAGACCCTCACGCACAAGGAGAGCGGTTCAACGGAACAGCGCAAGGGGCGCCTTCTTTTCCGGAAGCCTCTGCTCATCCGCTGGCAGACCGCCAAGCCGCACGAAGAGACTCTGGTGGTGACGGGCAAGGAGATTTGGGATTATCTGCCGGACGAGGAGATCGCCTACCGCTATCCGCCGAGCCTGGTGCAGGATTCGCGCAGCATCATTCAGGTGCTCACCGGACAGTCGGCGCTGACCAGAGACTTTGACGTCAAGGAATCAGGAACCGAGGACGGCCTTGTCCGGCTGACGCTCCTTCCGCATGAGCCCGCCCCGCAGATGGTGGAGGCCACCATCTGGGTCGAACCCGGCAGCGGCTATATCCGCAGGGCAAAGATCATCGACTTCTACGGCAACGCCAATGATGTGCGCTTTATCGGCTTCGTGCCCGACACGCGCATCCCCGCCGGGGAGTTCCGTTTCACGCCTCCGGCGGATGTGGAGGTTGAAGACCGCATTGACCGCCCGGTGCAGGAGCGGGAACTGTTCAAATAGCGCATTTTGCTGGTGCAACTATCTGTAAGCCAGATATTTTCCATCAAAAAATCTCGGGTACTGGTCCCCCGGCGTTGCCGGGGGACTCTCTGATTTCTGCCGGCGCCCGCATGACTGGCGCGCATGGCCGCCCCAACAAGAGAATGCGTCGGAAAAGGCCGTTTCCATACGGTGGAGCCGTTGCTCTGCGGTGATCAAATGCCTCCGTCTCCGATTCTGGAGATGCTGTCGCCATCCCGTGCTGTTTTTGACAAAAGCGCGCTCCGGAGCTATGAATTTTTCTTTCCCGCAACGCGCAGCGCCATCGGGCGCGATGTTTCCGGCGCCTTCGGCCAGGACAGCGCGTGGTCCCGGCAGTTGTTGCGGCAGTGCCGGTATGCACAGGGCAGGCAATGGAACGGCTCCTCCTCACTCTCGCCATCATCTTCGTCAGTCTGGGCTCGGGCTATGCCTGCCGCCGCGCCGCCGAAGCCGGAACGATCCCGTGGGGAAGCCGCGCCATGGAGAGCGCCCGCAGAAAACTGCAGATACTGGCGGTCTACGCGCTGATTCCGCTTTCCGCCATGCTCTCTCTCTGGGGGCTGCCGAAACCTGACCCGCGTCTTGCCGCCCTGCCCTTTCTGGGGCTCGCCGCCTGGGTTCTGGGCGGCGCGCTGGCCCTGGTGGCCGCCAGGCAACTCCGCCTTGACCGCCCGCAAACAGGAAGCCTCTATTGCTGCGGCACCTTCACCAATATCGGCGCCGTGGGCGGCCTCACGAGCCTGCTCTTTCTCGGTGAAAATTCCATCGCGCTGGTGGCGCTCTACCGGCTTTGCGAAGAACTGTACTATTTCAGCGTTTCCTTTCCCATTGCCCGCTGGTACAGTCCCGAGAATACGGAGACCACTCTTTCCCTGCGGGCGTTTCGGCTCGACCCGGTCCTGTGCGTCATCCTCTGCGCGCTCGGCACCGGTTTTCTTCTGAATCTTCTGGCGGTTCCGCGCCCGGAGTTTTGCGGCATGCTCGCCTCGGGGGCCATGATCGCCGCGACAACGATCTTTCTCTTTGCCATTGGCCTGAGTCTGCGCCTTTCCCGGCTTGCCCGCCATCTTGCGCCAAGCCTCGCCGTGTGCGCCATCAAATTCGTGGCTGTGCCGCTTGCCGTCATAAGCCTGGCGGCAGCCATCGGCTTCGGCGGCATGGACGGCGGTCTGCCGCTCCGGGTGGTGGCCATTCTCTCGGCCATGCCCGTGGCCATGACCGCGCTCGTGCCCCCCACACTGTTCCATCTGGATGTTGATCTTGCCAATGCCTGCTGGATTTTCAGCACCCTGGGGCTGCTGGCCGTGCTGCCGCTCCTGATGCTTTTTCTGCCCGAGCTGTAGGGCGCCCGCCCGATGCCTGGGTACAACCATCCGAGGAGGTCCGGGATGAAACATGGAAAACTCTTTCTCGCTCTGGCGGCCTGCGCGTGCCTGACGGTGGCGCCGCTCATGTCCGCCACGGCGGCGCAGTACAAGGGGGAATACAAGCTGAGCGTTGTGCCGGGCGCAACGTCCGGCTGGGGCAAAACCGCCGCCTACTTCGCGGACCTGGTACGCGAGCGCTCCGATGGCCGCATCAATATCAAGGTCTATCCCTCAAGCCAGCTTCTTTCCGGCAAGCAGACCTCGGAATTTCTCATGCTCCGCAACGGAGCCATTGACTTCGCCCTGGCTTCGACCATCAACTGGTCGCCCCAGATCAAGGAACTCAACCTCACGGCGCTGCCCTTCCTGCTTGCCGTCGAACCTGACCGCTACAAGGCCATGGACGCCATCATGGACGGCAAGTCCGGCCAGATGATGGTGGACGCCATCGAAGGCAAGGGCGTCAAGATCATCGGCTGGGCGGAAAACGGCTTTCGCGAACTGACCACGAGCAAGGGCCCCATCAGCACTCCTGAAGACCTGAAGGGCCTCAAGATCCGTGTGGTGGGCAGCCCCATCTTCATCGAAACCTTCCGCGAACTCGGGGCCAACCCGGTGAACATGAACTGGAGCGAGGCCACCACAGGCTTCCAGCAGGGCGTTGTGGACGGGCAGGAAAATCCCACCAACGGCATCAATATCCCGCTGAAAATATGGGATTTCCACAAGCATCACAGCGACTGGCACTATATCATCGACCCGCTGCTCCTGGGCGTGAACCCGCAGGTCTGGAAGAGCTTCAGCCCCCAAGACCAGAAGCTTCTGGTGGAATGCGCGGCCGAGGCCGAAAAATACGGCAAGGCCCTTTCGCGCCTCGGCCTGGATGACGGCGCCTCTGAAGCCTATCTCAAGAGCATCGGCAAGCTGCCGGACGTGACGGACCCGTATGCCTGCATGCAGGAACACGGTATGACCGTCACGCGCCTCAGCCCCGAACAGATCGCGGCCTTCCACAAGGCAACGCAAAAGGTGCGCGATGACTGGACCGCCAAGATCGGTCCCGAGCTGGTAAAGGCGGCCGAAGCGGACATGGCCGCTGTGAGGTAGTTTTCCCGCGAACATCCTGCCGCGCGGTCGCCATTTCCGGAGATCGCGCGGCAGCCGGATGAGAAACATCCGCTCCATTTTGAAACAGTGGGCCCTGACAGCGCCCCTGATTGCCGGTGCCGCGCCGGTTCCCGTCATCGCAGGCGATGAGGCTGCCTGCGTCCTGCCGCCGGCCAGGAAACGCCCGCGCCCCCGCATGCGGGAACATCCGGCAAGGAGATGAGGTACGTCATGTTCCGGCCCCTCCGATTCCTGAACGCGCATTTTGAGGAAGTGCTCGGCTCGGTCCTGCTCGCCGTCATGGCCGCCGTGGCCTTCGTCAACGTCATCGTGCGCTACTGCACCTCGTTTTCCTTTGCCTGGAGCGAGGAACTGACGGTGAATTTTTTTGTCTGGGTCGTTCTGCTCGGCACGGCGCGCGCCTTCCGGCAGGGCACGCACCTCGGCATGAACATCGTGTACGAGGCATTGCCCCGACCGGCGCGCCGGGTCTGCTACTGGCTCGGCTGCGCCCTCTGCGTGGTCTTTTTCGGCGCGCTCTGCTGGACGGGGACCCTTGAGGTGATCGACGAATACGAGCTTGAGTCCATTTCGGAATCCCTCGGCGTGCCTGTCTGGTGGTACACCATGGCAACGCCGCTGTTTTCCCTGCTCATTATCGCGCGCATGTGCCAGCGTTCCGTAGCGGATCTGCGCGCGGGCAACTTCTAGCGACGGCGCGGCCCGGTCTCCGCGCCCGCGTTCCGGCAACGACCGCGACGCGCCCACGAATCTGCCATGGAAACGACGCTTTTTCAGGACCCCGCCTTCTGGCTGCTGACACTTTTTCTCGTGCCGCTCCTCCTGCGTGTCCCCATTGCCCTCTCCCTGGGCTTTGCGGCGCTTGTGGTGGTCTGGAAATGGGACATGGGCCTGACCATGCTCTCGTACAACTTTTTCGCGGGCATCGCCAAGTTTCCGTTGCTGGCCATCCCCTTCTTCATCCTGGCGGGATATATCATGGAACGCGCCGGCATCGCCGCGCGCATCGTCACGCTGATGGAGGCCCTGACCGGCACCATGACGGGCGGCCTTGCCGTGGCCACCGTGGCTGTGGCCACGTTCTGGGGCGCCGTGAGCGGCTCGGGCCCGGCAACAGTGGCGGCGCTGGGACTCATCCTCATCCCCGGCATGACGCGCGTGGGCTATGACCGGGACTTCGCGGCGGCAACGGTTTCCGTGACATCGGGCCTCGCCATCGTCATCCCGCCCAGCATCGCCTTCATCGTCTATGGCGGCATCGCCAACGTCTCGGTCCCCGCGCTCTTCGCCGCGGGTTTTGTCCCCGGCATGCTCGTGGCCCTGTGTATCATGGGGGCGGTCATCGTCATTTCCCGCAAAAAAGGCTACCGGGGCAAGAGCGGCACCATGCCGGTGGGGCGCGCCTTCCGGGAGGCTTTCTGGGGCGTGCTCACCCCGGCCGTCATCCTCGGCGGCATCTACGGCGGCATTTTCACCCCCACCGAGGCGGCGGCGGTGGCCGTTTTTTACGGGCTGTTCGTGGGCATCTTCATCTACCGCACCATCAACAGCGTGAAGATGCTCTTCGAGATATTTTCCGCCAGCATGCAGGCCACGGCCGTGGTCATGATCGTCGTCACCTGCGCGGGGCTGTATTCGTGGGTCGCCTCCACTGTGGGGCTGGTGGAGCGCGGATCGGCCCTGTTGCTTTCCGTGTCGGACGATCCCTGGATCGTCCTGCTGATGATCAACGTCATCCTGCTGCTCGCGGGCATGCTGCTGGATGCCATTTCCATCTATTATGTATTCCTGCCCTTCATGCTGCCCATCATGAGCCACTTCCAGTGGGACCCCATCTGGTTCGGCATCATGATGACCGTCAATCTGGCCGTGGGGCAGGTCACGCCGCCCGTGGCCGTCAATCTCTATGTGGGCGCCAATATCAGCGGACTGACCATGGAGGAGATCAGCAAGGCCGCCCTGCCGCTCATCGGCGCGGCGCTTCTGGCGCTGGTGTTCATTATCCTCTTCCCGGGCCTGTCCACCTTCATGCCGCGGCTGCTCGGGCTTTCGTAGCCATTGCCGCGCATGAGCCGCTACCGGGAGCGCCGCATGAGTTTCCAGGTGAGCTTCATGACGGAGAGCAGTTCATTGATTTTGGGGCGCCGCGCAAAAAGCCCGGTGGTGGCTTCGGCCTCGGTCAACGGCAGCAGCGTCGGCTGCGCCGGAGCGGACGGGGAGGAAATTTCGCTTTCGCCACCCTCGGGCGGTGAAACGCGCCGCCCCGGGTGCTGTTCATCAGCGGCGACATCTGCGGAAGAGGCAAGGGCATCCTCCGCCGGGGCATGCTCCCGGGGCGCGGTGGCGCGCGGGTCCGGCATGTCCGCATCCGCGGCGGCGAGGCGCGGCACGCCGGCATCTTCAGCGTTGCTTTCTGAAGCGCTTTCCACGGAAGCCGCGCGCTGCGCCGCCAGTGTCCGGCTCAACTGCCACTGCCGCTCCGCCGCGACCTGGCGCTGACGCTCTTCGCGCTCACGGGCAAAGGCAGTGAGGCTCTCGCGAATGTCCCGGCTCAAGGCATCTCCGGCGGCATCTCCCATGGCCTTTCCGAGTCCGGCCTCCAATGCCGCCAGCATGGCTTCCGGGCTCTGGGCCGTAAGGCATATCCGCGCAAACTTGTCCTGGGCGCGGGGGGTCACGTCCAGGCTCTGGGCCAGGGTTTCAGCCGCCTCCTCATAGGCTTTTTCGCGGATGAGCCGATGCGCTTCGGCGATGAAGGGACTTTTGGCGTCAGGGTCATCCTGCAATAACCGCACATAGGCAGTGCGCGCGCGATGCCAGCGGCGGGCCCGCACGAACGTCTCCGCAGCGCGCGCAAGCCATGCGCGGAAGCGGAGCATGTCGCCCTTGCCTTTCCAAGCCGCCGCCATGCCAAGCTCGGCCTCGCCCTTGATCTGCGCGCTGCGCAGGGCGCGCTGAAACGCGCTGATGGCGTGATTCCAGCGGCTTTCCTCCAGACAGCGCATCCCCACACGGAAATAGTCCTCCGGTTGGCGCTCGGGCCGGAGCAGGATGCCGTAGGTGGCAAGCGCGGCGTCAAAAGCGCTGGTATCCGCATGCTGCGCGGCACGGCGAAGCTGGTCGAGACGGGGACGTTCCGCAACAAGCGCGGCGAGCTTTTCCTGAAGCACGGGAACGGAATATGGGCGCCCCAGCAGCGCGCTTGCGCCACTGCCAAGGGTTCTGAGCTGCTCCGCCTCACTGTCATTGGGCAGGACAAGCAGGATGGGCATTGCCAGCAAACGCGGATGCAGGCGCAGGATGGCGCAAAACTGTTCGCCGTCCATGTCCGCCAGTTTCTGCGTGCAGACAATGACTTCGGGGGAAAACGCGGATTTCGTCGGAGCAAGGCCCGCCAGCATGCGCGCCGCGGCCACCCCGGAGGTCATCACCCGCACCTCGGCCGCGCCCGCCTCCCGGATGGCGCGTTTGTCCAGGGCGCCAAGCGGTTCACTTTCGCACAGCAGAAGCACAGCGGGCAGATTGAGAGGGGGGGGCATGCGTGCTTTGAACCTCCGCTCAGGAACAGGATGGCCGAAAGCACGGCGTCCGCCGCCCTTATGGCGTCAGGAGCATAGCCCGGCCAGACCGCGTCCGCAAGCGCCATGAGCTGCGGAAAGCGCGATGCAGTTGTACGGCAAGGCGAAGGCACGGCACACCGCCGCGGCATGTGCCGCGTTTCAGGGCATTCCGGCTGTCAGAACGCGCTGCCGACCGCATGTAGTGAAGCCGCGGACGCATTCCGGACCAGGAGCCGAAAGCCGACGCTGCTTCCCCAGAACCCTTCCGCTTCAGCGTCCGAAGCCGCCCGCCGGCGGGCGGCCCCGAACACCGAAAAAACGCGCGTCCTGTGCGGCGAACACCTACATGGCGCTCAGCATTTCCATATCTTCGCTGGAGAGCAGCTTGTCGAGGTCCAGCATGATCAGCAGCCTGTCCTGAAGCTGGCCAACGCCGCTGATATAGTCGGATTCGACACCGGCCACGACGGGCGGCGGCGGCTCCACCGTGCTTGCGGGAATGCGGAGCACCTCAGAGACGGCATCCACCACAAAGCCCACAATGACGTTATTGATCTCGATCACGATGATGCGCGTGTTCTTGTCATGCGCCTTGGGCGCAAGACCGAACCGGCGGCGCAGGTCGATGATGGGGATCACCTTGCCCCGCAAGTTGATGACGCCTTCCACAAACTCCGGCGCGCGGGGAACCTTGGTGATCTCCATGGTGCGGATGATCTCCTGCACCTTGAGGATATTCACCCCGAATTCCTCTTCGCCGATGCTGAACGTCACCAGTTGCAGGAGTTCATCATCCTGCTTTTTCAGAGTTGGATCCATATCCGCTCCCTCGTCTCACTGGCGTTCCACAAACACCCGCAAAAGGGGCCGGCACGCCCGGCGACAGACTTCGCCCTCTCGTGCCGCAAACGCGTGGTCACACTATGCCTTATCGTCCAGTGCGTAAAGTTCACTAGGGCATGGGGCAAAAAACAGTCCTACGGTGTTGCGGGCTCCGGAAAAATGCGCGCGGAGAACATCCGGGCGAACGCCCGCTCCAAATCCTCCGCAGCGTAGATGTCCCTCAGCACCAAAGGTTCCGCCGCACCATCCCCCGCGGGGAACAACGCCGTGAGCGGAATGCTCTTGCTGCCCAGCATTTCCAGCAGGCGCACCGCATAGGCATTGGGCCGCGTCAGATCCACGCGGATAAGCTCCATCCCGTAGCGCGCCTTCCAGCCGCGCAAATGCTCGCCGGTGAGTACCGTGGCCTCAAGAAATTTGCAATTTGGGCACCAGTCGGCGGTAAATTCGAGAAGAAGCGGCTTTTTCCCGAGATTGGCGGTGAAATATTCCGGTGTAAAATCGCGCCAGTGCGGCAGCGGCGTTACAGGGCGCAGCACCCAGACGACGGCAAAGCACAGAAGGACGCACCCCGCCGCGCCCAGGACACGGCGGCGCACAGGCGGCGCCGAAAGCGGGCAGAAACGCCCCCACAGCCATGCGCACAGCGCAACCACGAGCAGGACGCTCAGGACCTGCATATGCTTTTCCACCGGCAGGATGGAGAGCAGGTAAAGGGCGGTGCCGAGCAGCAGAAAACCGACCAGGTGCTCGAAAACGTGCATCCACGGGCCGGGGCGCGGCAGGATGCGTGCCATGGCGGGCCAGATACTGAAAAGAAGATACGGAAGCGCCATGCCCAGCCCCACGGACCAGAACACCACCACCAGAACATAGAGCGGCTGGGTGAAGGCCCAGCCCAGCACGCCGCCAAGCAACGGCCCGCTGCACGGAGTGGCAAGGAACGTGGAGACCAGGCCGGTCAGGTAGGACTGCAGGCGTGGATTGCGGACAGCGGCTCCCGGCTTCAGATCAAAGGTCGGCAGCGTAAAGACGCCGAGCATGGAAAGCCCCATCAGAAAAACCAGCAGGAGCATGACGAGCAGGATCGCCTGATTCTGATAGAGCTGTCCCCACATGAGGTCCGCCAGACCGAGCAGAAAGGCCAGAAAGGTGAAAAGCGTCAGTATCCCGGCGGCGAAACAGAGATTGTGCTCCCGGAAAAGCCGCAACTGCGCCGCCCCTCCGCCCATGAGCAGCAGGCCGCTGATCTTGAGGGTCAGCACCGGAAGCACGCACGGCATGGCATTGAGGATAAGCCCCGCCAGAAGGCCAAGAAGGAGCGCCTTGCCAAGGCCGAAAATCTCCAGTTCCGCATCGGCATACCGCGGTTGCAGATGGAGATCGAAATCCTCGGGTGGCGGCAGGGTCGCCCCGTCCGGCGGAAGCCGGGCGGGAGCGGCCTCCATATCGGAGTGAGCGGGCGCAGGGGCGGCTCCGGATGGGCGCGGCGGGGGCGCGGCCCCCTCTTCCAGAGAGATCGCATCCGAAGCCTCGCCGGGAGCGCGGGAGGTTTCCGTCATGCCGGCATCCTGCAAAAGCGCCAGTGCCGGTTCCCGCCAGTCGCGCCCGGACAATGGGGGAAGCAGCGAAGGCACGGTGCCGGTAAGCCTCCGGTTCACCGGCAGGCAATGCCTGGCCGAGCAGAGCAGCATGTTCAGCTCCGCCGCATAGATACGCCCCCGGGCATCTTCCGGAAGAAGCGCCACAAGCGTGACGTCCCCCTCATAGGTTGCGACGGTGCTTTCCGGGTCATACAGATCGCGCTGGATCGCCCCCTTCGGATAGAGCACCGGCATGATGCCCCGGCCTTCCAGTGTGAAATCGAAACTGGTCGGGCGCCCGATTTCCCCGGTATCATGCGCGTAGGCATGGTAGCCATCCGGCACCCGGTAGCGCATGGCGGCGACCACGGTGTCGCCGTCACGGGCGAAATCGAGCGAGGCAGCCACGTCCGCCCCCCACGCGGGAGGCGTCCGGAACGGAACGATCAAGCCAAGGAGGCTCAGCAGGAGCACAAGGGAGTTGAGCATGGCCGAAAAAATATTTCCTGCCGTCAGCCGGCGTTTTTTTTCAGAATGGCGAAAAAACATTTGACAAACATGCGGCAGTTGAATACAACTCTTTCTGTTGCGGGTCATTAGCTCAATTGGTAGAGCAGCTGACTCTTAATCAGTTGGTTCGGGGTTCGAGTCCCTGATGGCCCACCAAATATTTCAAGGGGATATGGAAACATATTCCCTTTTTTTGTGTTTTTTTGTCACCCAGTATCGCCATCATCTTTTTTGCTCCAGTGAGGGCATGAAAGGGCCGTCCGCGCCTGGTTCCCCGCGGTGACGCGCGTATGCGCCGTTGGCAGCGGCCATGTCGTTGTGTACTGCCGGGCGGCAGCCAGGTCCGCCGCATATCGCACATGCGCCGCGGCCCTATGATGCTGTGGAGGAACAGCGGCCTTGACCTTGCCGTTTTTCCCCTGTCGGGCATGGCTCATACCCCGGCGCAGGGCAAAACTATCCCACGTTAAGCCAAAAAGCTCAACTTCTCCCGGCCCCGGGCAGGAAAAAGACGATTTCCGGCATCCGGTCAAGGAATTTCCGCGCCCCGGAGGCAGACAGGAAAAAAGGGCCGGACCTTACTCCCGTGTGTGACCTGGCGCAAATTTCGTGTGACAGCAAAGGTCGGTAAGTCCGATCTGGAAGTCAAATACCACCATGACGGCACAGACATGGAGGTGACGTTGAAGCGAAAACCCGGAAATGCTGAGAAATAACGCTTGGAAGGTGCGGATTCTATTCTTGTCAATATAGACAATTTGTTATATTGATAACGATATTCTTTCTGAGGGTTGAGCGGAATCGATCCCGGGATGCCGCAAACGGAATGGAGGGCAACATGGGCTATCAGCTGACAGAAATATTGAACCGCTGCACAAAGGAAGATGCCGATTTTTTAATTGCGACAATCGATTCATACATAAGTTTTACAGACGATGAGGGCTTGAAGGAAATCAATGATACATGGGATGGGACAGGAACCATTCCCCTTGCCCTCAACCGCAAACTGGAAAAAGAAATCCGGTATCTGGGCAGCAATGACGTGGCCTACATGACCAGAAAACTTCGGGGATATGAGCCGGCAGGCATTGGCATTGATGAGATGATCGATGATTTATGCGAATTGCTCAATCTGAATATAAGCACTGCCAGAACGCTGGAGGCGCGTCTGGAAATATTTTGCGGCGATGTTGTGGACCAACAGTTTTCCCGCCTTCCAGATAAACGGAAGCGCGAAATCCTTGAAGGAATGAACTTTGATAAACATCATCGCCAAGAAATTTTGGATAGGGTAATAACGCATAAAGAAATGCTGCTTCCCGTCATTCTCCCTCTGCTAAAGGGAACTTTGGGACCAGAAGTATTTCAGGCCCTGATAATTGCCATTCTGGCGCCCTTTATCGGCACAGAAGCAGCAAAAGCGATCCTGGCGCAGATCATCGCGAGAATTCCGGGCACAACCTGGCTTGGCCCCCTGGCAATGGGCGCG
>URHE01000003.1 GCA_900547595.1 uncultured Desulfovibrio sp. | reverse complement strand
CCATCGCCGGAAAAGTAGGTTCCCGGAAAGCGGTCAAAGTAGCTTTTGAACTTGTCCTCGTTCTGAAACACGCCCGTGAACTGGCCCGGCCAGGAACGGTTGAAAACCAGGTTCCCGGCTTCATTGGCCCGGGCGACCGTGCCGTCGGAACGCAGTATCTCCGCTTCGATGCCGGGCAACGGTTTGGTGACGGAGCCCGGCCGCAAGTGGGTGGCATAGGGCAAGGGAGAGATCATGACCCCGCCGGTTTCGGTTTGCCACCAGGTATCCACAATGGGCAGCTCCCCCTTGCCGATATGCGTGTGGTACCACATCCAGGCTTCGGGATTCATGGGTTCGCCCACCGACCCCAGTATCCGGAGAGAGGAGAGGTCATACCGGCTGACCCAGTCCACCCCGTGGCGCATGAGGCTGCGCACGACCGTGGGGGCGGTGTACAGAATATTGATGCGGTATTTTTCCACCATACGCCAATACCTGTCGGGCTTGGGCCAGGTGGGCGTGCCCTCGAACATGATGGTCGTGGCGCCCAGGCTCAGCGGGCCGTAGACCAGATAGGTGTGGCCCGTGATCCAGCCACAGTCAGCCGTGCACCAGTACACATCCGTATCCTTGAGGTCAAAGACCCACTGGGTGGTGTGCGCGGCATAGGTCAGGTAGCCGCCGGTGGAATGGATCACGCCTGTGGGACGCCCGGTGCTCCCGCTGGTGTGCAGGATGAAGAGCGGGTCTTCGGCATCCATGGAGGCGCAGGGAAAATCGGCATCGAGCGTAAAATCCTCCAGAAAATCCTGCCACCAGATGTCCCGCCCGCGGAGCATGCTCACGCTGTCATTGGTGCGGTTGACGACGACCACCTTCTGCACGGTGGGGCAGTTGTTGAGGATCTTGTCCAGATTTGCCTTGAGCGGTTTCGGCTGGCCGCCGCGCATCACGGCGTCCGCCGTAATGACGACTTTCGAGCCGGAATCATGGATGCGCCCCTGAACGGCGCCTTCGGCATAGCCGGTAAAAATATTGGTATGGATGGCTCCCAGACGCGCGCATGCCAGCATGGCAATGACAAGTTCCGGGATCATGGGCAGATACAGGGCCACGCGGTCGCCCTTTTTTATGCCCAGCGCATCCAGCGCGGCTGCCACGCGGCAGACATCGTTATACAGCATCTGATAGGTGTAGGCGCGCACCTCCATCTCGCGCTCACCCTGCCAGATGAGGGCGGCCTTGTTGCGATGATCGGTAATGATATGCCGGTCAACGCAATTGTAGGCGGCATTCAGCCGGCCGCCGGCGAACCACGAAACCTTCGGGACGGAAAAATCCGAGGCATCTGTTGTATGCCACGGCTTGAACCAGTGCAGCAGGCTTCTGGCACGGCTCGCCCAAAATTCGGAAGGATTCGTCCGCGCCAGATTGCACAGGTCCTCATATTCCTTTCTGCTGCGCACACGCGCCACATCCTTGCCATGACGAGGGGGAAGATAGCTGCTGTTTTCGTACAACAGATTTTCCGGCTTCTGCATCGACATAGGCACCTCGTTAAATTTTGGACCCGTGGAGCTGACGCGCCTTTTCCCCTCATGCACCTCAAGTCAATACCAGAGCATTCTCGGGCAGCATTTGGCGTTGCACTTCAGGAACGATTGTCTGTTTCAGACAATGAATAAAATACTTTTTATCCTATGGTCAACCGGAAGAGCGGATTTCAGGATTGTGAATATTAAAACAAAGCGGAACACTATCACCGCAAACAAACAGTATTGGTGTATTCTCCCGGGCTTTCCCGTCTGGTGGAGACCCCGCATGCAAAACGGCGCCGCTTCCCTGGGAAACGGCGCCGCCTGAACATCGGATCGGACAAAGCCACTACTTGATGGCGTCCTTCAGCCCCTTGCCCGGCGTGAATTTGGCGACCTTGCTGGCAGGGATGGTGATCTCGGCGCCGGTCCGCGGATTGCGGCCCTTGCGCGCGGCGCGCGAAACGACCTTGAAGCTGCCAAAACCGGTGAAAGTCACGGATTCGCCATCCGCAAGCGCGTCGCGCAGCGAAGCCACCACCGCATCCAGGGCTTCTTCAGCCTTGGCTTTGGTGGGCAGGCCGGCCTTGGCGTAAATTTTTTCCACAAGCTCAGCTTTTGTCATGGTGTGTCTCCAGAAGTTCAGGTTGACGTGCAAATGCCAAAGGCAGGCCAGAAACCAGAAGCCCTGCAACGGCATCCTGGCGTGAACGCCGTTGCCTGTTACGGGACAAGCGCATCGCGCCGGAAAACTGCCCGGTCACGACCGCCGGCCTGATGACAATACCCTTGAGTTGCTTCCTCTCTAAGGAATGGGCGCGGGCATGTCAACAGAAAAAGCGCGGAAAACGGCACCAGGGCCTCAGAGGTCCACCAGTTCGATCTCGGAACGACGCAGCGGACTGCCCAGAAACAGACTGCCCGTGCGCGCGAAACGGTCGGGGTTGTCCGTTGTCAGAAATCGCCGGCTTCCCCCCACTTCCGAACGGTTCAGCAGATTCTGGCGCCGCAGCTCCCCCTCCACGAATTCGGCTGTGGTGGCGGCGGAATCCACAATGACCACTTCCGGGCCCACCACATGCTGCAGGGCGCGCAGCAGAAGCGGAAAATGCGTGCAGCCAAGCACAAGCGTATCCGGGCGCGGCGCCGTCATGACCGGAGAGAACAGGTCATCCAGATACCGGCGCGCCACATCCTCCACCAGCGGGCCCTCCATCCAGCCCTCTTCCGCCATGGGCACGAAGAGCGTGCAGGCACGCCCGCGCACACGCGCCTCGGGCCGGATGCGCGCAATGGCCTCCTGATACGCGCCCCCTGAAATGGTGGCTTCCGTGGCGATGACGACAATCTCGCCATTGCGGCTGGCCCGCGCCGCGGCGGCAGCACCCGGCTCCAGCACGCCGACGACCGGCAGCGGCGCAAATTCGCGCTGCAAGGCCGGCAGCGCGGCGGCGGTGGCCGTATTGCACGCCACGACCAGCATTTTTGCCCCGCGCTCAACCAGGATGCGCGCCGCCCGAAGCGTATAGCG
Source organism: uncultured Desulfovibrio sp. (assembly GCA_900547595.1). GTDB lineage: Bacteria > Desulfobacterota > Desulfovibrionia > Desulfovibrionales > Desulfovibrionaceae > Desulfovibrio. Next base: position 69,421 of record URHE01000003.1, on the reverse strand, counting down.
CACGATGGTGTCGCGCCCCTTGGTGCCATACGGCAGGCGCGCCGTATCGCCAAGATACAGCAGGTTTTCGGCCGGCAGGCGGCGGCCGACGGCCTTGAACACAGTGAGGCCGCCCACTCCGGAATCGAAAATGGCAATGGGCAGTTGCGAAACATTCTGCATGGACGGACATTCCTTGTGGAAGAGACAACGAAAGCGCTAGAGAGCTTGGCCCAGACAGCGGGCCGCTGTAAAGAGCAAAATCGCGGCCAGCAGATATTTCAGCATGCGCGCGGAAACAAGTTTCTGGCAGCGGGCGCCCAGATACATGCCGCCCATGCCGCCCATGCCGAAAAGCAGCCCGAGGAGCCAGTCCGGCCGCACCCCCAGGGCCGGCCAAAACGGCGCAAGCAGACTGTAAAAGCACACGCCCGCGATGGAGGTGAGAAACGTGCAGAACAGCGAGGCTCCGGCCACGGCATGCACCGGCAGGCCAAAAAAGGAAATGAGAAACGGCACCATGATGGCGCCGCCGCCAATGCCGTAAATGCCCCCCACAAGCCCCACCGCGAGGCTCAACAGAAATACCGCCCGGCAGGAGATGCGGAACGTTTCTTCTCCGGCGGCAAAAACAAATTCCCGCATTCCGAAATGCAAAACGCGGCAGGGCGCCACCGTGCCGGCTCCCGCGCGTCTCTTGTTTCCCCGGTGCGAATGCCAGACGTCAATAAGAAGCCGCCCTGCCATATACAGCAGGACCATGGCCGCAAACAGGGCAAAGCGCGCGGCATCCGGCAGGAGGGTCACGCGGATGAGCGCGCCGGCAAAGACGCCGGGGAGCGTGCCCATGGCCATGATCAGCGTGAGCGGCCCGAGGAGCCGCCCCTCGCGCCAGTAGCGCCAGACCCCTGACGGGCACGCCACGATATTGAATACCTGATTGGTGGCGCTGACGCCGGGATGGACGTAGCCAAGCACGCTGATCTGGAACGGCAGCAGCAGAAAGGCGCCGGAAACGCCCCCCATGGATGTCAGAAATGAAATGCCGAAGGCTGCGGCCACGGGCAGGGCGGCGGAGCATTCAACGCCGGAAACGGGAAACAGCATGGCATCTCCTTCTCAGGCACCCGGGCCCCGGGCGCGCGGCTTGACAGCACGGCATTTTTTTTGCATCCTCTTGCCGCCTGAATATCTTGCAGCGGAGGCATCATGGCGAAAGAAGGATCCATCGAAGTTGACGGCGTGGTGCAGGAAGCCCTGCCCAACGCCATGTTCCGCGTGGAGCTGGAAAACGGTCACGAAGTGCTGGCCCACATTTCCGGCAAGATGCGCAAATTCTATATCCGCATCCTTCCCGGTGATCGCGTCAAGGTGGAACTTTCGCCGTATGACCTCTCGCGCGGGCGCATCACCTACCGCATGAAGTAGGAGGCGCATTCGCGGGCCGTCGGGACTGCCGCTTCTGAAGCGGCACCGACCGGAAGAAGCAGCACCGGACGGCGTTCTCTCCATGTGATGGATGCCGCTCCCGCTGTTTTCATCCCTTTCCTTTGCGTGCATGCTCCAGCCGGTCATCACACGCGTGCGCCGCGTGCCCTGCCCACGAGTCCCGGGGATCACCTCAAACGATCCCGATCCAGTGCAGAACCGCCACGCACACAAGCGCCCAGAGCCCTGCCAGCACATCGTCGATCATGACGCCAAAGCCGCCGGGAAGCCATGTCTCCGAGGCGCGCACAGGCCAGGGCTTGGCAATGTCAAAAATGCGAAAGCAGACAAAGGCCGAAAGGATCAGCCAGAAACCGGGATGGGCAAACGGCAGCAGCACGAGCCATACGCCCACGAGCTCGTCGATGACCACCTCTCCGGGGTCTTTGCGGCCCAGGAGCGTTTCAGCCCGGCCCGCGGCCACGCCGCCCGCCACGAACAGTCCCGCGAGCAAAAGGACACGCCAGCCAAAGCCGAGCGGCAAAAAACATACCGGCGCGATCAGGCAGGCAAGAGCCGTGCCCCATGTGCCGGGAGCACGGGGAGCAAGCCCGGCAATTCCCAGACGGCAGAACGCCAGCGTACATGCATCCTGAAACCGCATCCTTCCTCCCCACACCCGTTGCGCCGCGGGTTCGCCTGCCTGCGCCGGCGACCCAACGCGGATCCCACGATAGTGAGGCTAGCATGGACAAAAATCAATGTGAAGTTTTCGCCCAGTTCACCTATGCCGACAGCCTGACCTACGACGAGCTTCTGAACGCGGAAAGCGCGCTCATGGCCCGCCTTGAACATATCCTTGCCGATGCCGGCGGCCAGCACCTGGATTTCACCCCCCTTGGCGACATGCTCCGGTTCCAGTGCGCCCTTGAGAGCCTTGATCTGGAAAACTTTCGGGACATCGCGGCCAGCATCGCCGCCATCCTGCCCGACGGCATCAAGGGACGGCTGCTCTTTCTGGACAAGAGCCTTTCGGGGCTGTACCTCTTCTGGCTCCGGAAAGGACAGTGGCGGCAGGGCATGTGGCCGGTGCCGCTGGACGCCCCGGAGGACACGACGCCGCCTTCCGCCTGATCTTCCGTCTCCACCCGGGACCCAGGAACGGCTCCCCGGATGACGGAAGCGACGGCCATGCCCGCCCGGCTTGTCCGGGCGCCGCGCTTCTGATACACTTATCAGATGCCGCGGGAGGATGAAAACTCCGCACATGCCCGGATGGTGGAACAGGCAGACACAAGAGACTTAAAATCTCTCGGCCACAGGCCATGCGGGTTCGACCCCCGCTCCGGGCACCAAGGAATATCAAGGGCTGCGGGGAAGCAGCCCTTTTTTGCGCCCGTTTTTTGTATCACCCTTGCATCACCTTTGCAGCGGTTCCGCCGATGCCGGAAAATCGTTCAATGTCCGGCCTGCGGGCGCCTGCACCTCCGGCATCTCATTCTTCCGCTTCGCGCTCAGGGGGCAGCACAGCCGCCATTGCCGTGCGGATGCGCCTGTGCTCCCGCACGGTCGGGGCCTCTTCCGCATCTTCCCGCTGCCGGAGGACAGGACGGGGAAGCGTGTTGTACAATGCCCAGAATCCCGGATACAGCGTCGTGAGAACGCCGGGATTGCCCAGCCGCAGCCCATGGCAGCGCGCCGGACGGGCGCACGCGGTCAGGGCCAGCGCAAGCGCCCAGGTGGGCGAAGGCGCGTTCCATACCGGGCCGGGGAAGGATTTCTCCCCGTCACGCGGCTCCGGAGCCGGACGCAGCGCATCCCCTCTCAGTTCCAGCCCCGCGGCGGAAAAAAAATCCGCGGCGAGCGCCGGGGGACAGCGCAGCGCCTCCACTACGGAGGCAGGCACGTCCGCGTCCGTCCCCCCCAGAGCGGCACACGCGGCCAGCGCGAGCGGCAACGGCGCGAGCCGGCCGGAAAGCCGCTCCAGCGTGACCGTCGGCACTGTCGACAGCCGCGCGGCGCACCGCGGCGCTTCAAGTTTCACGCCAACGGCTCCCCGCCCGGCGGCGGAACGTTCCACAGGCACGCCCATGGCCCGCAGCAGCTCCCAGGCGGCATCCCCTTCCGGCCCCGTGGGCCATGTTCCTTCAAGGCGCACATCGCCCCCAAGCGGCATGGGCAACGAGAGAAGAAACGCCGCCAGCCCGGCGTCCATGGGAAGAGCCGGTTCGGCGGGCAACACAGGCGCGCCGGGCCGCACGCCGACAGCGCCATCCCGCTCCGCCACGGAAATGCCCGCGGCCTGAAGCAGCGGCAGGGCGAACGCGATCACCTGCTCCCGTTGCGGATGCCCCGCAAGCCCGAGCGTAAACTCGTGGTCAAGAAATGGCGCCGCCAGAAGAAGCGCGGCGCCGAGTTCTCCGGGGACATCCTCCGGCAGGTCAACCCGCCCCGGCACGATGCCGGAACACTCCAGCCGCGCGGGGAGCCCGGCGCTCCGGGGAATGACGTTGATGAACCTGGCGCCCAGTTGCGGCAGGAAATGGCGCGTGGAAGAAAAATCCGCCAGCTTGAGTTCGGTCTCGCCGATAAATTTCACCCTGGACGGCCTGCCCACATAAAACGCGAGCAAAAGGAACAGATTCCAGATGCTGTCTCCCAGGTAGATGACCTTGTCGGGACAGCCCAGAGGTTCCGCCGCCCGGGCAATGACGGCATCCTGCCCGCGCGTGACCGCCGCGCCCATCTGGTTGAGCGCCTTGAGCAAATCCACCAGCGGATCATTCATCAGGCACGGCGCGAGGCGCAGGGGCTGACCGGATGCGGCTGCCAGAAAAAGCCATGCGCGCGCTTCCCGGCAGGCAAGCGGCGCGTGCAGGGAAAGTTCCAACGGCTTGCGCGGAGGGGCAAGATTGAATGCCTCGCGGCGCTCCGCCGCCGGGGCGGGAGTTTCCGCGCCCTGCGCGCCGCCATCCTGGCTCTCAGCGGGACGCGGCAAAAAGGCCGCATCCTGCATGAGGGCAAAAAACCGTCCCGAAAGATCCGCATCGCGGCTGACGCGGGCAACAGCTGTCTGCCACGCCTCGCGCAGGAACTTTTCCTCCGCGGCGTCCAGCCGGGGCCTGCCGCCGCGCATGCGTTCGAGCAGGTTATGACGGCGCAGCAGCAGCCGCAGGATGTCACGGTCGATTTCCGCGACGACATCTTTCAACGAGGTTCCCCCAAGGCTCCCTTCCCGCTTGCCGGAACGCCGTTCACGGCCCTGACCGGCGCTCCTGCGCCGCGCCTCCGATGCGCCGGGGCTTCCGGGGGCGCGCTTTCCGGCATGTGCCGCCTCCCGCGTTCCGTCAACCGTTACGCCCGACTCGCGGGGCCGGCCCCGCTCCCTGGAAAACTCGCTCATGTTGTCTCCGCGCTGGCGAAATATCTGATAATAGGGAGAGAACCTAGCCGGAAACGTCCCATCTTGCAAGCCGCCGCGCCATGCCCCCACAGGGAAAACAGAAACCCGGCCTCATAAAGACCGGGTTTCTGTTCCGGCGGCCGATGCCGCGCAGCAATGGAACCGGGGGGCATGCCCACCCCTGCAGATTATTCCCTGGTTTCGTTTTCCTCCGCCCGCTCCAGCAGAAGGGCCATGAAGGCCACCGCGGCAAAGGCGCAGTACATCAGGGCCACCACCAGGTCGAGGGATGAGGAACGGCTGGTGGCAAAAATCATGGTGACAACAGGCAGGAGAACGATGGCAGCGGAAGCAAGACGGATGCCGCGCTCGTTTCTTGCAAAGCTCAACATTTCAGCAAGACTCCGGTTTATGGCGGCAGGGCCGCCCGTTATCGCCGGGGAATCCCCGGTGATCTCCCGGCGCATCCGGCGCCGTGGAGACGGGGTATTTAAGGCAGCCGGACGCCATTGTCAACCCATGGCCGCAATAGGTTCCCGGCGCGGCCGGACGGCGATGGAGGCGCATGTACGACGCGCAGTCCGGAAAAAAACTTGTATTTTCTCCAGGAACAGACTATGTTCGCCGTTCGCATGGGCAACGCCTGAGGGCGCGCCATTTTCACCGGCGTGAGGACGGCCACAGCAACGACGGCATGGAACAGTTTTCAGCGCATATACGGAGGACAGCATGAGCAAGGAATGTGATTTCTGCGGCAAGAAGCCCCAGGTGGGCAATCTGGTGAGCCATTCCAACATCAAGACCAAGCGCCGTTTCAATCCCAACCTGCAGCGCGTGCGGCACCAGTTTCCTGACGGCAGCGTGCGGACGCTCACCGTCTGCACCCGTTGCCTCCGCTCCGGGCTCGTGTCCAAACCCGCGGTCCGCAAGCAGGACTAGGCGCCCCCTCTGTCAACTCTCTGTCTCTGGAGCCCCGTCAGCATCCTGCCGGGGCTTTTTTTCTTTCTCCCATGCCGCAACCGCTCCCTCACGCGCCGATCATCACCGCCCCTCGCCTGAACTGGCGCGTCAGACCGGCCTCGGTCCCCGCCTTCTGGCGCAATATCACCGGCGTTACCGGCATCACCAGCTATCGGCAGCGGCGGGATTGGCGTCTTGTTCTCAGCGCCTGCAATATGCCGCACAGGCTTTCCCAATTCCGCGGCAGGGAATGCCTGTATGTGCCGCCCGTGCTTGAACGCGCGGCCCTGCGGGAACTGACGGCCTTTGACGCCGAACGGCGGCGCCCCGCGCCGCCTGCGCCGGTGGTTCACGCGCACTGGAAACTGGCGGGATGTTTCCTCCTGCCGCTCCTCGTCTGGCATGGCATGCGCATGGGCTGGTGGCCCGCGCCGGACTGCCTGCCGCCTCCCCGGCTGTGGCTGCCGGCGGGCGCCCTGGACACGCTCCAGGTGCGCCTGCACGGCCAATGGTACCGTGCGGTCACGGCCCTGACCCTGCATGCGGATGCGGCCCATCTTTGCGGAAATCTTGCCTTTGGTGCGCTTTTTCTGGCCCTGCTCGCACGGAGCGCCGGCATCGGGCGCGCCCTGTGGCTGACTCTGGCCGGGGGCATCCTCGGCAATTGTCTGGCAGTGGCGCTCCGGCGGCACCCTGTGGAAAGCATCGGCTTCTCCACCGCGCTTTTCGCATGCATCGGCGCGCTGTCGGGCCTCATGGCGCTCCGCCATGCGGGACGGCGTGAAATGCTCCTGCCCGTGGCCGCCGGGGCGGCGTTGCTCGCCATGCTGGGAACGGAAGGAGAACGCACCGATTATCTGGCGCATGTGGCCGGATTGTGCTGCGGGCTTGCGCTGGGAATGCTGGAAGGGCTTCGGCTGCGGCGCAAATGGCGGGCGCTGCCGCAATGGGCAGCGGCAACGCTCGCCATGGTGATTCCGGTGCTGGCATGGTGGCGGGCCTTCACCCGCCTCTGATCGTCGGTGGAAACGTCCGCCGTCCGCTGCCCGCTCAGGCCCCGGGCGCGCGGCCGATGCAGAAATAGGCGAAACCCCGTTCCGCCATGGCCGACGGCGAATACAGGTTGCGGCCATCAAACAGGAGAGGCGCGCTCAACAGGGACTTGACGCGGGCAAAGTCCGGATTGCGGAACTGGTTCCACTCCGTCACCACCAGCAGCGCCTGGGCGCCCTCGCACACCGCGTACTGGTCATCCAGGATCTCCACCAGCGGATTGTCCGCGAAAATGCGGCGCGCATTGTCACCGGCGACCGGATCAAAGGCGCGGATCCTCATGCCCGCCCCGGTGAGGGCGTTGATGATATTGATGGCGGCGGCCTCGCGCATGTCATCGGTATTGGCCTTGAAGGCCAGGCCCCAAAGGGCCAGCGTCTTGCCGCGCACACCGCCCTGGGGCGCGAAATAGGCCTCGATGCGGCGGGCCATGTGCGCCTTCTGGCGGGCGTTGACCGCTTCCACGGCGTTGAGGAGCATGGGCTCCACGCCGGAATTTTCCGCGGTCTGGATCAGCGCCTTGACATCCTTGGGAAAGCAGGAACCGCCATAGCCCACGCCCGGATAGATGAACTGGTAGCCGATGCGCGAATCGGAGCCGATGCCCACGCGCACATCGCGCACATCCGCGCCCACCTGCTCGCAAATGGTGGCGATCTCGTTGATGAAGGAAATCTTCGTCGCCAGCATGCAGTTGGCGGCGTACTTGGTCATCTCGGCGCTGCGGACGGCCATGACGATGATCTTGTCGCGGGTGCGGGCAAAGGGCGCGTAGAGTTCACGCATGAGCGAGGCGGCCCTGGGAGAATCCGTACCGATGACCACACGGTCGGGTTTCATGAAATCCGCGATGGCGTCGCCTTCCTTGAGAAATTCGGGGTTGGAGACCACCTCCGCGTTCAGGGAGAGGCCGCGCGCGGCCAGTTCCCCGGCAATGATGCCGCGCACCGTGTCAGCGGTCCCCACGGGGACCGTGGACTTGTCCACCACCACGAGGTCCTTTTGCATGTGCCACCCGATCTCGTGCGCCACCTGATGCACATAGCTCAGATCGCAGGAGCCGTCCGGCCGGGGGGGCGTGCCCACGCAGATAAAGGCGCACTCGGCATCGGCAATGCCCTGTTCCAGGCTCGTGGTGAAATGCAGGCGCCCGTCGGCGCGGCTGCGGCGCACCATGGGTTCCAGGCCGGGCTCATAGATGTGGACGGACCCGGAATTGAGCTTTTCAACGACCGCGGCATTCACGTCCACACAGGTGACGGTATTGCCCATTTCCGCGAAGCAGGCGGCGCTGACAAGCCCCACATAGCCCGTACCGACAATGCACAATTTCATTCTTTTCCGCTCTCCCTGCGCTGTGCGCGCTTGATTGCTTGGCGTTGTTCCACTTTTGAGCTGGTGATGCGCCCGTATGGCGCCATGTGCCCCGACTTGACGCGGCGGCGGGGATGACGCCACAATGCGTTGGCACAGCGCCAATACATATGCAATTTTCCGTCTGTGGGCAAGCCGGGACAGACTGTTGGTCCCGCGTCCCGCATGGCGGCCGGACGGGGGGCACGGCGATGATCGTCGGACTTGGCATCGACATGACGGAACTTGCGCGCATCAGGGCGGCCCATGCCCGGTTCGGCCACCGGTTCCTCGAAAAATTCCTCGCGCCCGGCGAACTTGCCGCCCTGCCGCCGCAACCGCCCGCCGCCTTTCTGGCGGGCCGCTTCGCGGCCAAGGAAGCGGCTTCCAAGGCGCTGGGGACGGGATTCAGCCAGGGAGTCGGCCCGTGCCAGATCGAGGTCCTTCCCCTGCCTGCCGGGGGCACCGGCCTGATGTTTCATGGGGCGGCCGGCCAGCGGGCCCGCCTGCTCGGCACGCGCGCCGCCCATCTTTCCATCAGCCATGAGCGTTCCCACGCCGTGGCCGTGGTGGTGCTGGAGGATTGATGGACGCGCCCGGGGAATTTTGCCGTCTGCTCTCTCCACTGCCCCTGCCGGAAGAAATGCGGCAATGGGACGCGGAGGCGGAAAACTTTGGTCTTTCCACGGCCATGCTCATGGAAAATGCCGGCCGCGTGACCTGCGACGTCCTGTTGCGCCACCGTCCCGATGTGGAGGGAGCGGCGGTCTGGCTCCTCATGGGGTCTGGCAACAACGGCGGCGATGCCGCCTGCGTCGCCCGCCTCCTCGCGGACCGCGGCGCGCGTCCCCTCCTGTTCCACGCGCGCCCACCGGATGCCCTCAACGGGGCAAGCGCCCTGCACCTCTCCATGGCCCGCGCCAACGGCGTGCGTGTGGCGCCGCTGGCGGAACTCCCCGTGGCCATGAGCGCCTGCCTCGGGGGACCGTGGGGGGAAGAACACAGCGCCACGGCGGCGGCAGCGGCGGAAAGCGGCCCACCGCACATCATTGTGGACGGGCTCCTCGGCACGGGTTTTTCCGGCGCGCTCCGCCCCGATGCCCATGCCGCCATCGAACGCGTCAACGCCCTTTCCCGGCGCATCCCCGGCTGCTTCGTCCTCGCCGTCGACATCCCCTCCGGCCTGGATGCCGTCAGCGGACTCCCCTCGCCCGTGGCCGTGCGCGCGCATGCCACCGTGACCCTGGCGGCCGCCAAACCCGGACTTGTGCTGCCATGCGCGCAGCCCTGGGTGGGCGCGCTCCATGTGGGCGACATCGGCATTCCCGCCGCTGTCCGCGACCGGCACCCGGTGCGCCAGTATCTGCTGGACGGCCATGCCCTGCGCGACCTGCCCGAACCGGCGCCGGAAGCCTATAAAAACAGTTTCGGGCATGTGCTTGTCCTGGGCGGCGCGCCCGGACTTTCCGGCGCCGGGCATCTCGCGGGGGCGGCGGCCCTGCGCGCGGGCGCCGGTCTGGTGAGCGTGGCAGCGCCCGAAAGCGCCATCCCGGCCATCAGAAACGGCTGGCCGGAGCTCATGACGCTCGCCCTTGGCGACGCCGGCGCCGTCCGCTGGCCCGCCTCCCTGCCGGAATCCCTGCGGGAACTGCTGTGCCGCTGCCAGGCGCTTGCCGTGGGGCCGGGCATGGGGCGCGGCGATGACGCCGCAGCCTTTCTCGCCGCCCTGCTGGCGCTGCCGGACCGCCCCCCCGCCGTCCTTGACGCGGACGCGCTCATCCTGCTTTCCCGGAACAGGACGCTCCTCTCCCGGCTGACATCCGCCGACATCCTCACGCCGCATCCCGGCGAGGCGGCGGCCCTGCTCGCGGTCGATACCGGGCAGATCCAGGCGCAGCGCCCCGCCGCCCTGGCCCGATTGTGCGCATTGAGCCCGGCGGCAGTGGTTCTCAAGGGGGCCGGAACTCTGGCCGGGCAGTCCGGGAGGCCGGTATTCATCTCTCCCTATGCCCTTCCGACGCTGGCCATGGGCGGTTCCGGCGACGTTCTCGCGGGCTGCATCGCCGCCCTGCTCGCCCAGGCAGGACCACGACGCCGCGATGCCCTCCGCGTGGCGGCCACGGGCGTCGCGCTGCATGCCATGGCGGGACGCATCTGCGCCCGCGCCTTTCCCCTGCGGGGCGCCCGCGCCTCGGAACTGGCCGATGCCCTGCCGCATGCGCGCGCCACACCCGATGCGCCGCCCACAGCCGCATGGGAGCGTTGCGTGCCATGGCCCAACTGAAACTTGCCACCCTTGAGGATACCCGGAAATTCGGGGGACTGCTCGCGCGTCTGCTGCCTCGGAGCGGGACGCGCGCGCTTCTCCTGCGCGGAGGGCTCGGCAGCGGCAAGACCACGCTCACGGCGGCGCTGGCACATTCGCTTCCGGGAGGAGAGGATGCCGAGGTCTCCAGCCCGTCCTTCACGCTTTGCAACATCTATCCCACCCGCCCCCGGCTCGTGCATTGCGACCTGTACCGCTGCCCCGGTCACGCGCCGGAGGAACTCACAGACGCTCTGGAGGACACGGAAACGCTCGTGGTGGTGGAATGGGCCGACTACCTCTCCCCGGAGCTGTTGCCGGAGGATTTTCTGGACATCTCCCTCAAGATGGAGGATGATGGCCGACTGCTGCTTCTGCGGGGTGCGGGGCCACACGCCCGAACTCTGGTCGCGACGCTGGTTTCGGCCATGGCGGATTCCGGGCACGGGGACTGAGCGCCGGCGGAGCGCGGCCGCAGGCTCCCGCACGCGGCAAAAACGCCGCGCAATGGCTAACCGGGGTTGGGCATGAAGATACTCGTGCAAAAATTCGGCGGCACTTCAGTGGCAACGCTGGAGAGCATGAAGATGGTGCGCGGCAAGGTCGTGGACGGCCTGCAACGCGGCAACAAGGTCATTGCCGTGCTCTCCGCCCGCGCCGGTGACACCAACCGCCTTCTGGCCCTGGCTGACGAATGGTCGCCCGCGCCCGACAAGGCGGAATGCGACGCGCTCGTTTCCACCGGAGAGCAGGTTTCCATCAGCCTCTTCACCATGCTGCTCAAGGATGCGGGCATCAGCGCCCGCTCACTGCTGGGCTGGCAGATCCCCGTCACCACGGATGATGATTTCGGCCGCGCCCGCATTCGCGCCATCGACAGCGGCAAGCTCCGGGAACTGTTCAACCGCTATGACGTTCTGGTGGTGGCCGGTTTTCAGGGCAGCACCGCTGACGGACGCATCACCACCCTGGGCCGGGGCGGTTCCGACACTTCGGCCGTGGCCCTGGCGGCGGCGTTGGATTCCGCCGAGTGCGAGATATACACGGATGTGGACGGCGTCTACACCACTGATCCCAATATCTGCTCGACCGCGCGCAAGATGGACCGCGTGGCCTATGACGAAATGCTGGAAATGGCGAGCATGGGCGCCAAGGTGCTCCACATCCGTTCCGTGGAGTTCGCCAAGAAATACAAGGTCCCCGTGCATGTGCGTTCCACGTTCAGCGACGACCCCGGCACTCTCGTCACCCAGGAGGATTCCAGCATGGAAGCGGTTCTTGTTTCCGGCATCGCGTATGACAAAGACCAGGCCCGCGTGACCCTGCGCAATGTGCCGGACGTGCCCGGCATGGCCGCCGCCGTTTTCGGGCCGCTTTCCGAGCGGGGGGTCCTGGTGGACATGATCGTCCAGAATACGAGCCAGGACGGCCACACGGACATGACCTTCACCATCACCCGCAAGGATCTGCCCCAGACCCTGGAGATCATGAACGAGGTGGCGCAGAAGATCGGCGCCTCGGAAGTGCTGCATGACGTGAGCGTGGCCAAGGTATCGGCCATCGGCGTCGGCATGCGCAATCACTCGGGCGTGGCCGCGCGCGCCTTTGCCGCGCTGACCGAGGAAGGCATCAATATCCTCATGATCAGCACCTCGGAAATCAAGATCACCATCCTCATCCAGGAGAAGTATGTGGAACTCGCCGTGCGCATCCTCCACGATACGTTCGGCCTGGATTGGGATATTGGCTAGGCGCCGCCCCATGGATGCCCCGCGCCGGTCACGCGCGTTCCTCAAACGCCTGCTTGCGGCGTGGCTTGCCCTTGCCGCGCCGTTTGTTCTGGGCGCCTGCTCCCGCCTGCTTTCCATCGTGGACCCGTCCGCCTTCTGACGGGAAATCACTCTGGAGTATTTTGCTGCGGAAACGCCTTGACGGCTCCAGACCAGCGTTGGCCTGCCTCAGCATGCAGCTTTGTAAAATCCGTATGCTGCTGTACGTTACGGAGCGGGTGTCTCCCCCACTTCCGGAAAAGTCCACCGCCGGACGGGATCCCGTTCACGCCTTGTTGTCGTCTGAAGGCGCTCCCCCGGTCTGCGGCGCAGCGGCGGCCTTCCGGCCTCCCTTGCGTTTGGCCTCTTCCTCTTCGCGCAGGGCCCGGCGCAGCACCTTGCCGACAATGGTCTTGGGCAGCTCTTCCCGAAACTCCACAAGGCGCGGCACCTTATAGGAGGCAAGACGGGCGCGGCACCATCCGACAACATCGGCCTTGCCCACGGTTTCGCCCGACCGGGGCACCACATACGCCTTGAGTGTCTCGCCGCGCATGCCGTCGCTGATGCCCACCGTCACCGCGTCGGCGATCTTGGGGTGCGCCAGCAGGACCTCGTCCACTTCCCGGGGATAGACATTGTAGCCGCCGACAATGACCATGTCCTTCTTGCGGTCCACGATATAGAAGTAGCCGTCCTCATCCATGGTGGCCAGATCGCCGGTATAAAGCCAGCCGTTGCGCAGGGCGTTGGCGGTTTCGTCAGGTCTGTGCCAGTAGCCTTTCATGACCTGCGGCCCCCGGACCACCAGTTCGCCCAGCTTGCCGGGCGGCAGGGAAAGCGCGCCGGCCTCCATGTCCACGATGCGCGCGTCCGTTCCGGGAATGGGCATGCCGATGGAATTGGCCCGCTGCCCTTCCTGCCCCAACGGATTGCAATGGGTGATGGGCGAGGCTTCGGTGAGGCCGTATCCTTCCAGAATGGACGCCCCCGTGACTTCCTGAAAGCGGAGAAACACCTCGCGCGGCAACGGCGCGGAGCCGGAAACGCATATCCTGATGCTGTGCAGGTCGTAGCGGGGCAGATCCTTCTGCTGGAGCAGGGACATGTAGACGGAGGGCGCGCCCGGAAAGACCGTGGGCCTGTATTTCGCAATGAGCTTGAGCACATCCTGCGGCACATACCGGGGCAGCGGCAGAATGGTGGACGCGAGGTAGACCGGAATGATCATGCAGATGGTCAGGCCGTAAACATGAAAGAACGGCATCAGGGAGAGGAAGGTATGGTGCTCGCTGGCCGTAACATTGATGATGTCCAGCACCTGGCGGCAATTGGTGCCGATATTGGCATGGGTAAGCTCCACGCCCTTGGAAATGCCCGTTGTCCCCCCTGTATACTGGAGCAGGACAAGATCGTCCCTGGGCGACGCCACCGGCTCGGAATGGCGCTGCGCCCCCTTGCAGAAGCTCTTCCAGAAATGCACAGCGCTGTCATTCTGGGGCACCGCCGGCCGGCTGCGCCGCTGCTTCAGGCGGTAGAGCAGGTTGAGCGGAAAGGAAAGCGCGTCGGCAATGCCCGTGACGATAAAATTGCGGATGGGCAGCCGCTCGCGCAGGGCGGCCACGCGGGGCCAGAGCAGATCCAGCAGTACCATGTGACTCGCGCCCGCATCGCTCAGGTTCTGGACAAGCTCCTTCTCCATATAGAGCGGGTTGGTCATCACAGCCACGGCCCCGGCCTTGAGCACGCCCCAGAAGGCAATGACCGTCTGCGGCAGGTTGGGCAGCATGAGGGCAACGCGCTCCCCGGGCCTGACCCCGGCGCGGCGCAGAGCGCCCGCGAACAGTTCGGCCTTTTCGCGCAGGGCCCTGTAGGTGATGCGCGTATTCTGAAAAATGACGGCCAGCCGCCGCGGATACTTTTCCGCCGCATCGTCCAGCATGGCATAAAGGGGCCTGTCCCACAGCCTGACCTCATGGGGCACAAAATCCTCATAATGCTCAAGCCAGGGGCGCATAACGTCTGTATTCATGCTTCCATCCTTCGCAAGCCGCATCCGGCCCGCGGGATATTCAGGCCCCGCCGTTCCGGAGCGCGCTCACCACGGCACAGGCTTTGATCCCTTCCCCACGGCCCGTAAAGCCGAGCCCTTCCTCGGTGGTGGCCTTGAGGTTGACATGCTCCCTGGCAAGCCCCAGGAGCGTGGCCACATTGGCGCGGATCTCCTCGCGCCAGGGCGCCAGGCGCGGCTGTTGCGCCACAATGGTCAAATCCGCATGGCAGATGCGGACCCCCGCTTCCGCCGCCAGTTCCAGAACACGATCCAGCAGGAGCGCCGAGGAAATGCCTTCCAGCGCCGGGTCGCTGTCCGGAAAATGCTGCCCTATATCCCCCAGGGCCGCGCAGCCGAGGATGGCGTCCATGAGCGCATGCAGCAGCACATCGCCATCCGAATGGGCCAGCACCCCGGGCGCGCCGGGAATCTCCACCCCGCCCAGCCGGAGCGGCCGCCCGCTCCCGTAGCGGTGCACATCATAGCCCATGCCGGTGCAGGGAATATGGGCGGGCTCCGGCGCGCGGAGCAGGGCAAGGTCTTCCTCGGTGGTGATCTTCACGTTGCCCGCCTCTCCGGGAATGATGCGTACCGTCCGCCCCATGGCTTCCATGAGGGCGGCATCGTCGGTTGCCCGCATGCCCTCCGCGCACGCCCGGTCATGCGCTGCCCGCAGGAGTGCGGCATCAAAGCCCTGCGGCGTCTGGACAGCCCGCAAACACTCGCGCGCGGGTGTCCTGACGACCAGTTCCGGGGCGGCGGCATCGACCAGCTTGATGGTATCCTTCACCGGCAGCCCGGGGATCACAGCATCGCAGCCTTCCGCCAGCCCGGCGCAGACACGGCGCACCAGCGCGGCCGTCAGGAAGGGCCTGGCCGCATCATGGACAAGCACATGCCGGACCGCCGCGGGCACGGCGGCCAGGCCAAGACGCACGGAATCCTGCCGCAACGGACCGCCCTGGACCACGCACCAGGGAATGCCGGGATCATCGCGGGCCACCAGCCCGGCGAGGCGTTCCGCCTCGGCGTCGCGGCACTCCCCGGGAAAGACGAAAACAATGCCGCCCACAGCCGCGCTTTGGCTCAGCACCTGGGCCGAACGCCAGTACAGGGGCGCCCCCTCCCAGAGCAGAAACTGCTTCGCCTTGCCCTGAAGCGCCCTTGCAAGGCGGCTGCCGCTGCCAGCGGCCAGGAGGATGGCCCAGGGGAGTTCCTCCCCCGGGCTTCGGGATGAACAACGATGGGGCGCGATGAAAGCCATAGAACGCACGGGAGCCGGACGATAAGCCGGGTTCTGTCCTGCGCGGACGCAGTGACCGTCATTCCTCTAGGAGCGTGATTGCTCACGCCCTCAAGCAACCTACCCGGAAGGCATGGGCCGGGCCGGCCTCCTTCCCTATTTGGTCTTGCTCCGGACGGGGTATGCCGAGCATGCCGCGTCACCACGGCATCTGGTGGGCTCTTGCCCCACCGTTTCACCCTTACCACGCACAACGTGGCGGTTTGCTTTCTGTGGCGCTGTCCGAGGGTCGCCCCCCCTGGGTATTGCCCAGCGTCCTGCCCTGTGGAGCCCGGACTTTCCTCCCCGGAAGAAGAGCGTGGCGCCCTTCGCCCGCAGCGACGGTCTGTCCGCCTCCCGTGCGCGGCCTGTCTGTTTGGTAGGGCGCGGCCGCTGCGCCCGTCCCGCTACGGGGCCGGAACTTCGCCCGGAATTTCGGCGGGCGCCGCCTTCGCGGGCGCAGCGGCCGCGGGCTGCTCCCCGGCAAAATGCTCGCACCAGAAAATGAGACGCTGGCAGTTGGGGCAGCTCTGGATCTGCTGGCCCCGCTGAAGGTCGATGAACGCCTGCGGTGGCACCGCGATATTGCAGCCGGAACACACACCCTCGCGCACGGCCACAATGACAGGATGCTCCAGACGCTTGCGGATGAACTCATAGCGCATGAACACAGGACGCGGGATGGCCTTGCTCACGGTCACACGCTTCCTGTTCAGGCCGTCGAGCTGCTCGCGGGCCTGCGCCAGTCTGGCGTCCAGCCCGGCCCTGGCGGCATCGAGCTCGGCCTTCAGCGCGCCATGCTCCTGTTCGCACTCCGCAAGCGTGCTCTCCTGGAGCTGCAATTCCTCCAAAAGCGTGAGTTTTTCTTCCTCGCGGGTGCGATTGATCTTTTCCATGCTGTCCATTTCGCGCATCATGGCATGATATTCGCGCGTATTTTCCACCTGCATGAGCTTGTTCTTGCTCTTCTTGATTCTGGCGGAATCGTCGTCGATCTCCAGCGAAAGGCGCTTTTTCTGTTCCTGAAGATGGGAAAGCTTGTCCAGCACACGCGCGCGCCGCGCTTCCACGGCGGCAAAACGCCGTTCCAGGTCTTCCAGTTGCCGGGGGGCGGCTTCCAGTTCCTGCCGCACGGCAAAAATTTCGTCGTCCACTTTCTGGAGTTCGACAAGTTGCTGAATCTGATCCAGATACACGGCATCGCTCATGGCGTTCCTCCTCTCTCACAAAACCGGCGTTTGGACGTCACCGAACGCGCAACGCGGGCGCAAGGGCGACGCCGAAGCCACAAAGATGACGTCCACCCCGGCAAACATGGCTGCGAGCACCTGACTCATGCGGCGCATCATTGCTTCTTCCAGACTGTGATGGCCCACATCGAGCATGGCGATCCGGGTCTCCAGCGCCGTATGATACTTGACGTCTCCGGTAATGAAAAGTTGGGCCCCGGCGGCCAGCGCCTCGCCCCAGAGGGACGAGCCGGAACCCGTACAGTAGGCCACGCGCGCCACCCGCTCCGGCACAGGACCGCAGACGGTGCCCCCCGGAAAGTCAAGCAGACGCGACAACAGGGCGTCAAACTCCGCAAAGCCCATGGGCGCGGGGAGATCGCCCGCAAGGCCGTAGCCGAAAGGGAGGGCGCCCGCCCGGTCGGCGGGGGCCACGGTTTCCAGCACGGCGCGGTTCCGCAGGCGCAGTTCGTCCGCAAGCCACGCCGCAGGCCCCGCGGCATTGACATCAAGCGTGGTGTGCGCGGCATACAGGGGCACATCCGCCCCGAGCAGCAGGCGCAACACCTCGTGATAGGCATCCATGCGGCGCGGCAGGTCCGGCGCGAGCGAAAGCGGATGATGGCTCAGGATGCAGTCCGCGCCCGCATCAAGCGCGCGGCGCACGGAGTCCGGCACCGGGTCGAGACAGACCGCCAGGCGTGTGACCTCCTGTCGGGAGGCGGCCACCTGAAGGCCCGATCTGTCCCAGGACGCGGCTGTGCCGGGCCTGGCGATCTGCTCTATGCCTGCAAAAAGTTCGACGAGTTGCATGCTGTTCCTGAACAGGCGACCGGACGCGCCTATTGCGCCCGAAGATAGCGCACGGCATTGGCGAAAAGCAGGGTCCCCGGCGGGTCCAGCTCGCCGCGCGTCCAGCCGGGATGGTTGGTGACGTGATGGAATGCTTCGGGATGCGGCATGAGCCCCAGAACGTGCCCCGTGGGATCGGTAAGCCCGGCCACCGCCAGGGGGGAGCCGTTGGGATTGTAGGGATATTCCTGCGTGGGATTGCCTTCCGGATCGGCGTACTGCAATGCGATGAGGTTTTCGTCCGCAAGGCGTTGCAGGCAGGCATCATCACGACAGACAAGCTTGCCTTCGCCGTGGCGCACCGGCATGGCAAGGACGGACAGGCCGCGCGTGAACACGCACGGGCTTTCCGGATTGGGCACAAGCCGCACCCAGCGGTCCTCAAAACGCGCGGAATCATTGTGCCCCAGCGATGCCTGGCGTTCAAAGCGGGCGCCATCCAGCGCGGGAAGCACGCCGAGCTTGACGAGAAGCTGAAACCCGTTGCAAATGCCGAGCACAAGACCACCGGCATCAAGAAATCCCTCAAGGCTCTTGAGCAACGGCGTCCCCGTCGCGTCCGCAAGGCACCGCCAGCGCATGGCAGCCGTCTGCGCCGCGCCAAGGTCGTCCCCGTCGAGGAAACCACCGGGAAAAATAAGAAAATTGTAGTCCGCGAGGCGGCAGTCACCGGAAAGAAGCGAGGAGAAATGCACCACATCCGCCCTGTCCGAACCCGCCAGCCGCGCAGTGTGCGCGGTTTCGAGATGCGAATTGGTGCCATAGCCGGTAATGACCAGGGTATTGACGGACGCCATGAGCTTCTCCTTGCCGCAGGCATGCGCTGAAAAGAGATACAACTTAGCCGCGTCGCCCCGTCAAGTCAACGCGGGAACAAACCCAGCCCCCGGAGCCGCCGCGACGCCGTGGAGGCCGTGGCCGGATATGTCCCGGCGTTCAAATTGTGCGTCCAACGAAAAAAGGCACCTGCGGAGCCATCCGCAAGTGCCCAAAAAGTGGCGCGCCCGAAGAGATTCGAACTCCTGACCTACAGGTTCGTAGCCTGGTGCTCTATCCAGCTGAGCTACGGGCGCGTAAGAAAATTGTTTAATCCTGACGGCTCTTGCTGTCAAGAAAAATTTTATGCTCGCTACTCCGCACCAAGGGCGTTGACGGCCCTGGCAAGGCGGGAAATCTTGCGCGCGGCCTTTTTCCAGTGCAGGGCGCCCTTTCCGGCGGCCTTGGCAAGCACGGAAGAGGCTTCGCCCAGCGCCGTCTGGGCCAGATTCTTGTCATTGCCCTGAATGGCGGCGCGGACATTCTTGACGGCGTTCTTGACGCGGGTGCGCGCCGCGCGGTTGCGGGCCGCCCGCTTGAGGCTCTGCTTGTGCCGCTTGATGGCGGATTTATGATTGGCCACGTTCTTCCTCCACTCTTTGCGCTGCCGCCGCCGGGGACAAGCCCGCGCAATCTTGTAGTTCCGCATGCGGCGAACGCCGCAAAATCATCGTCAGAAATACGAATCAGAGTTCTTATCTGCATCCATATGGCTTGTCAAGCGCTTTTCCGCACGCGCTCCCACGCCTCAGATCTGCAGGGCGGCAATATCGGCCACACGCGCCACGCGCGCTCCGAGCGCCTGCAACAGGGCAAGCCGGTTGCGGCGCAGGGCGGCATCATCGCACATGACCATGACGCCGTCAAAAAAGGCGTCCACCCCGGGGCGCATCTCCGCAAGACGACGCAGCGCTCCCGCCATGTCGCCGGCATCCAGCAAGGCGTCCACCTCGGGCAGGGTACGCGCCAGCGCAGTGGCAAGCGCCTGTTCCGCGGGTTCGCACAAGAGGGCTTCGTCCCACTGGGCAGAAACGTTTTCCTTGCCGGCCTGTTTGCGGATGATATTGTCCACCCGCTTGAAGGCCAGGAGCGCCCCCTGATTCGCTTCCTCCCGGACAAACGCCGCCAGGGCCGCAAGCCGCGCGGCGCACGCGGGTACATCGTCCACACCGGCGCCCAGAGCCGCATCCACAAGAACAGTATCCTGCCCCTGGCTGAGGAAATACTGGCGCAGCCTGCCCCGGAAAAATTCCATGAGCTTTTCCAGCGCCGCGTCGGGCGCCAGCTTCCAGCGCTTCTCGCCATACAGTTCGCGGGCCCTTGCAAAGAGCCGGCGAACATCCAGCCTGAGGTCAAACGCCAGCAGGATGCGGATGATGCCGAGCGCGCAACGCCGGAGGCCGTTGGGGTCGGCGGCGCCCGTGGGGACCTTGTTCAGCCCGAAGCAGCCCGCCAGAGTATCGGCCTTGTCCGCAAGGGAGAGCAACGCCCCGGTCAGGCTTTGCGGCGTCGGCGAATCCGGCCCGGCGGGCAGATACTGCTCCCGGAGGGCCGCCGCCACTTCCGGAGCCTCGCCCTTGTTGGCGGCGTAGATGCCGCCCATGATTCCCTGAAGGGTATCGAATTCCCCCACCATGCCGCTCACGAGGTCGGCCTTGGAAAGCCGCCCCGCCCTGGCGGCCAGGGACGGGTCCGCCCCGGGGACGAGCTCCGCGAGCCAGCGGCACAGGGCTTCGAGACGGCGCGTCTTGTCCCCCATGCTGCCCAGAGGCCCGATAAAGATGACGTGATCCAGCTTTTCCAGCCAGGTGTCGAAGTTTTCGCGCGAATCCGCGCGCCAGAAGAAGCGGGCATCCTCAAGGCGCGCCCGCAGCACCCGCTCCCAGCCGCGTTTGACCGTGGCCATGTCGCGGGGCGTGAGATTGAGCACGGTGAGGAAATGCGGCAGCAGCCTGCCGTCCGGCCCCTTGATGCCGAAACTTTTCTGATGGCTCTCCATGCTGGTCAGGAGCACTTCGGCCGGGACTTCCAGATAGGCGGGGTCAAAATCCGCCAGCAGGGGCACCGGATGTTCCACAAGGCCCTGCACCTCGTCGAGCAGGCTCTCTTTCCAGACGACGGTTCCGCCGACAGCGGCGGCCTGGGCATTGCCGCCTTCAATAATGATCTTCCGGCGCCTGGCCGGGTCCGCCACAATGCCCCCAGCCGTTTCCACGACGCTGAAATACTCGCTTGCGCGGGGCACGCTGTGCGGCCCGGCGCCGTGGACCCTGTGCCCCCAGGTCTCCCTGCCGGACCGGAGATGCCCCACGCTGAACGGCACCACCGCATCGTCAAGCAGGGCCAGTATCCAGCGCAGGGGCCGCGCATACGCCAGGGAATGCGCGCCCCAGCGCATGCGCTTGGCAAACGGCAGCGTCTGGATGACCTCAGGGCAGATCTCCGCCAGCAATTCCTCGGCAGAAGCGCCGCCCGTGCGTTTGCGCACGGCCACATATTCGCCCTTCTCGGTCCCGGTGCGATAGACCTCCGCGATCCCGACGCCATTGGCGCGCGCAAAGCTCTCCAGCGCCTTTGTGGGGGCGCCGTCCGGTCCATAGGCGATGCGCGCGGGAGGCCCCACGACCACTTCCTCGCGTTCCGACTGGACGGGGGCAAGGTCCTCAATCACGACCACGGCGCGCCGGGGCGTGCTCAGGACGCGCAGGGGCCCGTGCGCAAGGGCGGCCTTGTCCAGAGCGGCGCCCATGCGGTCGGCCAGTTCGGCCTCTTCGCCGGGCAGAAAACGGGCCGGCAGTTCCTCGCTGCCGATTTCCAGCACAAAGGTCGCCATGCTTACCTCCCCGCCGTTTCAGTGAGCAGGGGATAGCCCTGCCGCTCGCGCTGCGCGGCGTAGCGGGCGGCCACCCCGGCGGCGAGCGCGCGCACCCTGCCGATATAGCCGGTGCGCTCGGTGATGGAAATGGCCCCGCGGGCATCAAGAAGATTGAAGGTGTGGGAACACTTCAGGCAGTAGTCATAGGCGGGCCAGGGCAGATCAAGCTCCAGCATGGCCTTGCATTCGCCCTCGAAATCATTGAACTGCCGCAGGAGCATGTCCGCGTTGCTGACCTCGAAATTGTGGCGGGACTGCTCCACTTCGTTCTGATGGTAAATGTGCCCGTAGGTGACATCCCTGTTCCAGCGCAGGTCATACACGGATTCCACACCCTGAAGATACATGGCGAGGCGTTCGAGACCGTAGGTGAGCTCCACGCTGACAGGCGCGAGATCAATACCGCCCACCTGCTGAAAATAGGTGAACTGGCTCACTTCCATGCCGTTGAGCCAGACCTCCCAGCCGAGGCCCCAGGCGCCGAGGGTGGGTGACTCCCAGTCGTCCTCCACAAAGCGTATATCATGGGTGGCGGGGTCGATGCCCAATGCGGCAAGGCTCTGGAGGTACAATTCCTGCACATTGTCCGGTGACGGCTTGAGGATCACCTGGAACTGGAAATACCGCTGGAGCCGGTTGGGATTCTCGCCGTAGCGGCCGTCCGTGGGACGGCGGGAGGGTTCCACATAGGCCACCTTCCACGGCTCCGGCCCGAGCACGCGCAAAAAAGTGCTCGGATTGAACGTGCCCGCGCCGCATTCGACGCCGGAAGGCTGCTCGATGACGCAGCCCTGGTTGGCCCAGTACTGCTGGAGAGTAAGGATGACGTCCTGAAAATACATAGCTCTTCCTCGCGCGCTCTGCTCCCCGATACTGCCTGCGGACAGGTTCGGCACACCACGGCAACGGACGCGTCACACGCGGCGGAAACTGCCGTTCTCCCAGGCAAGACCCAGATGGTACTGGACAAAACCGTCAATCAGCCGCGCACAGGCGCGCCGCTCGGACGCGGCAAGCGCCTCCACCGGCCATGCGGACGGAAAAGTTTGCTGCACGGCGCGCAAAACGTCAAGCCCGCGCCGGGAGATTTCCACGCAATACCGTGTCTCCGCCAGGGGGCGGCGTGCCCGGCAACTCCGGCACAGAAGGCGGCCTTCGTCCACCACAAAGACAGCCGAGGCGCCGGCCTCCGCGCCGCAGACCCCGCACTGTCCGAGATTGGGGGCGAAGCCCAGGGCCCCGGCCAGCCGCAGGCGGAAAAACAGCGGCAACAGGTGCGGAAGCTCGCGCCCATGCTCCAGCACATCGCGCAACTCTTCCAGCAGGGCGAAACTTTCGCCCGCGGCCTCCTCGTCAACGCCCAGCGCCTCAAGAAAGCGCAGGCAATTGGCCGCCAGCCCCATGCGCCGCCAGTCGTGCCGCAAGTCCCGGGGGCCCCGCAGGAGGACCGCCTCCTCCAGATTGAGAAAATCCCCCCGGCCCGACACCTTTACCCGGCAATGCAGGGTATTGAACACATCCAGGCACCCGCAAAAACGCCGGCGGCTGCGGCTGCCCCCGAAGGCGAACAGGGTGAGCGCGCCCCGGCCACGGCACAGCAGCCGCAGCCAGAGATCAGATTCGCGGAAGTGCCCGATGCGCAGCACCACCGCTTCATCCATCCACTCCCTCACTGTCCGGCTTTCGGAGGAAACGTCAGGGTCTTCACCTGGCCCGACTGTCCGGGGGGCGGCAGGCTCTGCCCGTCATAGCGGATGCGCACGCCCCCGGCATTGCCCAGTTTCAGATCAAGGCTCCGGGCAAAGGTCAGGGCAAAGGTGTCCCCTTTGCGCAGGGAAAACTGCCGCGTGTCGGTCTTGTCCGCGTTGGAATGTATCCAGCATTCTTCCGTGGCCGTGATGATGACCTTGTGCTGGCCCGGCGTTGCCGCCTCGTCACCGGCGGCCGCCGCGGGAGCCGCCGCCATGCCCCTGTCACCGCCGCCCTCTGCGCCAGCGCCGGCGGCATCCGGCTGAACGGCGGGGGGCGCAGGAACATCCTGACGCTCCTGCCGCGGCGCGGAAGCCGGGGCGCCCGCAGGCCGCGCGGCCTGCATGGGCGAAGGCGGCGTCGCCGGAGCTGTCCCGCCGTTCGGACGATGTCACGGAAGCGGCTGCCGGAGCGTCCTGGCTCCTCTCGCGCGCCGTGTCTTTTGCCGCAATCTTCGCCTCGGATGCCGGCGCCGGCTGCGCGGACGTGAGCGGCGGCGAAGGCTGCGCCAGACGACGTGTCTCCAGTCCGGAAAGCGCGGGCACTCCCCAGTGCCACGCGGCATAGCCGATCCCTGCCAGCAGGATCAGGACCAGCGCGAGAACGCCCCCTCCCCTGCCGCCGCGCCGTTCGCGCGGCGCCGCTTCCGGGGTGAATACAGGCGGCTGCGGCGCCGCCTCGCCGGACGTCATGCCTGTGAGCGCGTCATGTATCTCTTCGGACGAAATGCCGAGATAGGCCGCATAGGAACGAATAAAGCCCCGCGCATAGGCGGGATGCGGCAGGGAGCCGCCATCCCCCTCTTCCAGGGCGCGAAGATGCCGCGCGCTGATCTTGAGGTGGTCGGCGACGTCCTCGATACGCAGGCCGCGCCGTTCGCGTTCGGCGCGCAACGCCGCGCCCAGTTCGTCAAATGTCATTGCATCCCCTCGCCGCTGCGGCAGAGGTTTCGCGCGTGTCGGCCGTGCGGCGGCGGACCCTGCGCGGGCCTACTTGAGCCTGATGTCGATAACGGCCTTTTCCCGCAACTGGCCGGAATAGTCCTCAAAGCGCTCCCTGGCCTTGGGCTGGCGCAGGATGGCGTCGATCTGCGGCGTGGCCTGCTCCAGGGTGAGCGGCTTCTCGACGCCGCCGCCCGGACGGAACAGATGCACCTGGGCCTTGCGGCCCTGAAGGTCAAAAAGCTCGGTCACGTCCCCGGGCTTCATCCTGGTAAGGCGCCCTTCCCATTCCGGATTGAGCCTGTCCCATTCCACGGGCCCCATATCACCGCCCTTGTCCTTGTTGGGCGCGATGGAATACCTGGCCGCCGCCTCCTCGAAGGTCAGCTTGCCGGACCTGATCTGGGCCGCGATGGAGGCGGCATTGGCATTGGGCGCATAGACAAGGACCCCCATGTGCAGCCCGTTGCGGTCGAACATGGTGTCCTTGTGGGCCTCGTAATAGGTCTTGATCTCGTCCGGCGTGACCACCACGCGCCGCCCGACCTCCATACCCATGACCTTCTGCCGGAGCAGACTTTTCTCGATATTGGCGCGGATGGTCGCAAGCGGTATCTTCTGCTGCGCCAGTTGCGCTTCAAACTGCTCCCTGGTCAGCCTGCGCGCCTGCATCATGCGCTTGAGCTCGTTGTCCACCTCGCCGGAGCTGACGCCAACCTTGAGGCGCTTCGCCTCCTGGGCAATGAGGATGTCCATGATCATCAGGTCAAGCACCTTGCGGAAAACAGCGTCCACAGCCTTGGCCTGCGCGGGATCATTGGGATTGAGCCTGGCGCGGGCCAGCTCCGGCAGGGACTCCTTTTGCAGATCGAACATGGTGATGACCTGACCGTTGACCACCGCCGCCACCTTGTTCAACTGGGCGGCCCGGACGGTCACGGAAGCGCCGCAACCGAGAGCGCAGACACAGACAATCCAGAACGCCAGGAACAGAAAGCGCGTTTTTTTCACCATGATCCTCCTTGCTCCGCACGGCACCGCATGCGGATTGCCTGCATGCCTGATGGGGGCGGGTATGCCGGGATGCCGGCCTTCTTGCCTACTGCAAAAGGCGCCCGCTGGCAATGACCACAAAAAAGAGCACGGGAAGCATTCCGCAGGGGCAAAATGCTCCGCCTGCCGCGGAACAGGCGGCCTGCCTCCCCGCCGCCGTCACCGGCCCGGCGTGGGGGCGTCCCCGGCGGCGTCCGGCTCCGCGGGCGCAACGCCCCCTTCCTGCTGCTCCCCGGAACGCTCAAGCTCTTCCCCATCGTCAGGTTCCGTTGCCGCATATCCGGGAGCCCCCGGTGTCAGCAGCGGTTCCCTGAGCTCCGGGGCGACCAGGATCGTCGAGCGGGCAAGGCTGTCTTCAAGCCATTTGCCGAACGCGGCGGAATTCTTTTCCTCAAGAAGGATGGCCTCGATGAGCGGATACACCTCGGCCAGATCGAGGGAATGCTCACGGTGACGACCGGCCAGGGCCGCCACGCGCCATTCGCCGTCCTGCTGACGCGGCTGGCCGCAACCGCCCGGCTTGAGCGCTTCCAGTTCCTTGCGCCAGGCCGGAGGCACTTCGTCGGGGCGCACCTCCATACATTGCGCCAACGCGCCGGAGTCACTGGCCGCCGCGACGAAAAGAGACGAAAATTCGGCCTCGTCCGTATCCCCGGGCAACGAGCGGAAACGGTCCGCGAACGATTCGCAGTAGGCGGTCAGCGCCTCCCTGTCCGGAGCGGCGGCGAGGCAGATATCCAGATGGCCGGGCAGCAAAAACTCCGCCTTGTGCTCCTGATAATAGGCGCGCGCTTCTTCCAGGGAAACCTGGATGGCCGGCGTGAGCACCCGTTTCCTGAAGACGTCCATGGCGAGATGGTCGCGCATGAGGGCTTTCCAGTCCGTCTCGCGGAGGGAGGAGTCCGTAAGGAATTTCTCCAGGCCGCCCGGTCCGAAATCCGCCCGGACCTGATCGATGGCATGTTCCAGCGCCGCATCCGTCACGGACAGGCCCCGGCGCGCCAGGTCCTGACGAACCAGGGTATGGACGATGAGCGTCCCGAGCGCGCCGCCGTAGCGGCTCTTCATATCCTCCAGTGAGGGGCGAAGGGGAATGCCCAGCGATGCGGAACGGCTGTCCATGAGCGCCTGAACGGCGGTGAGGTGGATGGGCTCACCGTTGACGCTGGCGACAACGCCTTCCGGCAGGCGGCGCTCAAGGCACCCGGAAAGCGCCAGACAGACGAAAAAAAGACAGAGCCACCGCCCGCGGCGGGACAGGCGCATCAGCATGCGGCCCCTCCCGCGGAACGGGGAGCGGCGTCGCGCCCGGCGGCGGGAGCCGGGCCGTCCTGCCGGGGGCGCAGCCCTTCCAGCAGAACGCGCACGGCGCCAAGCGCCTCGCTGAACGTCACCTCCCCGGAAACGGGCAGCGAAAGCCCGGCCGGAGGATGCAGTTTTGCCCCGGTGTTGCCGGCCGCCAGGGCCACGATGCGCTCCGGAAGCACCGCCGTCTGCCCTTCCGCCCAGACCAGACGCACACTGTTGCGATGGATGTCGGCCTTCTGCACCTGAAGCTCCGTCAGAAATTCCTTGAAATCCAGCACGGCGAGAAAGTTGCGGAACTCCTCGGGGAACGCGCCGAAACGGTCGCGGATGCCGAGGGCCACTTCCTCGCGCGCGGCCCCCCCGACCGCTGAGGTCAGGGCCTTGTAGCAGCGCAGGCGTTCGCGCCCGTCATCAATATATGTCGCCGGGATATGGGCGGGCAAGCCCAGAGTGAGTTCGGTCTCGGCACGCAGGGCCGCGGGGGTACCCTTGAGGCGCGCCACGGCCTCCTCCAGCATCTCCAGATACAGGTCAAGACCGACCCGGCTCATGTGGCCGGACTGCACTTCGCCGAGGATATTGCCCGCGCCGCGCAGGCGCAGGTCCTCCATGGCCACCTGAAAACCGGCGCCGAGATAATCCATGTCAAGGATGACGCGCAGGCGTTCCTCCGCCGTTTCCGTAAGCCGCGAGGCATCCGGCACCACAAAGAAGGCATAGGCCTGCCTGTCGCTGCGCCCCACCCTGCCCCGCAACTGGTAGAGCTGGCCCAGGCCGAACATCTGCGCCTGATCCACCACCAGCGTGTTGGCCCGGGGAAAATCCAGGCCGGACTCCACAATGGAGGTGCAGACGAGAACATCCAGCTCCCCGTGCCAGAACTTGCGCATGGTGGCCTCAAGCTCGGTCTCGGCCATCTGCCCGTGGGCCATGCCCACCCGCGCCTGGGGCGCAAGCCCGCGCACATATTCGGCGACCCGTTCCAGCCCCTGAACGCGGTTGTAGACCCAGAACACCTGCCCCTCGCGCTCCAGCTCCCGCGCGATCACCTTGCGCAGGGTGGCGTCATCCCGTCCCAGGACCGCCGAGGCCACAGGCTTTCTGTCCTGCGGGGCGGTCTCGATGATGGAGAGTTCGCGGATACCGGACATGGAGAGTTGCAGCGTGCGCGGAATGGGCGTTGCCGTGAGCGTAAGCACGTCCACATTCTTTTTCAGAGCCTTGAGCTTTTCCTTGTGGCGCACGCCGAAACGCTGTTCCTCGTCAAGGATGAGCAGCGCCAGATTGGGAAGCTTGACATCATTGGACAAAAGCCGGTGCGTGCCGATGAGGATATCCACCTGGCCGGCCTCGGCGGCCTTGAGCGTCTCCTTCTGTTTCGCGCGGGGCACAAAGCGGCTCAGCAGTCCCACATTGACGGGAAAGCCCGCCAGCCTCGACCGGAAGGTCTGGTAATGCTGCTCGGCCAGCACCGTTGTGGGGCACAGGAGTGCCACCTGTCGCCCTTCGGCCGCCGCCCGGAAGGCCGCGCGCAGGGCGACCTCGGTCTTGCCGAAACCCACGTCGCCGCAGACAAGACGGTCCATGGGCCGGGAGCCGTCCATATCCTCCAGCACATCCTGGATGGCGCGCGCCTGGTCCGGCGTTTCCTCGTAGCCGAACGTGGCCTCGAACTCGCGGAAGAGCTCGCCCGGCGGGTCATAGCGGAAACCCTTGGCGACCTTGCGGTAGGCGTACATCTCCACCAGGTCCGCCGCGATCTTTTCAATGGCCTTGCGGGCCTTTTCCTTGCCCGCGGCCCAGGCCGGTCCGCCCAGCCGGTCGAGCGGCGGCTCCACGCCCTCGGCCCCCTTGAATCGCTGGATCAGGCCCAGCCGGTCGGCGGGCACATAGAGCTTGTCGCGCCCCGCGTATTCCAGCAGGAGAAAATCATTGGCGGCCTCGGTGAGATCCAGGTGGTGCAGCCCGGCAAAGCGCCCGATGCCGTACTCCCGATGGACGAGCAGGTCCCCTTCTTTCAGGCTTTCGAAACTGTCCAGGCCCTTGAAGGCGCGCGTGGCGGAGCGCGGCGTTTTTTCCGCGCGGGGATAGAGAATATCCTCGCCGAGGACAAGGCTGTTGTCCCAGACAAGTTCCGCGCCGCCCCGGAACGGCGATACCAGCGCGAAAAGGCCACCCTGCCCCGGCGCATAGCGCAGGGCCGGGGTGATGCCGTCCTGCTCCGCCAGTTTGAGGAACTTGCCGCGCCCGCGCTCCGAGGAAAAGCTGAGGATGACCTGACGCCGTTCGCGCTGCCATGCCTTGAGGCCGGCGGCCAGATGCTGCCAGGGGCGGTCCTGCGCGCCGGGGGAGGGAAAGAGTTCCGTGAACTGGTGCAATGGCCGCTCCTGAAGCGGCACGCCGCGCGACTCCACGCCGATGACCAGCGGTTCGTCAAACACGCACTGGAAGCCGTTCCACGGGGCAGGCTGGGAAGCGCGCCGCAACGCAAGGCTCGCGGGCTGCGGCAGCGGCGCCTCCTCGCGCTCCAGCTCCTCCTTGAGGCTCTGGCGGGTGGCGCGCAGGCCCTCGGCGCTGTCCGCCTCGCCGGGCAGTATCCAGAGGCTTTTGGGGGGCAGCCAGTTCTCGAGCAGGCTGGAATTCTCCCAAACAATACCGGGGAGCAGCCCCGCGCCGCCGCCGTCCAGCGCCTTGCGGAAGGTATAGGAATCATTCTCGCTGATGCGTCCTTCGCGGAACAGGGTCCCGCAGCGGGCGCGGGCGCCTTCAAGGCCCGCGGGGTCCAGGGGCAGCGGGCTTGCCGGAAGGAGCGTCACCTCCTCCACATTCCGCAGCGAACGCTGGCTCTCGGCATCGAAGAGCCGCATTTCCTCAATGGCGTCGCCGAAGAATTCCAGGCGCACGGGCCGGGAATAGCCGGGGGCGAAAATATCCAGAATGTCGCCACGGCGGGCCAGTTCGCCAGGGCGCGTCACCATGTTCACGCGCTCAAAGCCCCACTCGACGGCCTGCTCCAGGATCAGTTCGGGGGAAAAGTCCATCCCCAGGGCAAGATCGAGGCTGCGCCCGGCAAAAAACTCCGTTGGCATATAGCGCGGAACAAGACTGTCCATGGCGGCCACCACACACCGCGGGCGCCCCTGGGCAAGCGCATACAGCGCCGCCACGCGCCCGCTCCAGCCGTCCCGGTCGCTCCAGTCCCTCAGGCGCGGAACAACGATGAGCGGCCGCTCCCAGACGGGGAGGGCCATATCCGTATCCCCCACCGAAAGCTCGGGGAGAAACAGCCGCGCCAGCGCCGATGCCGCGTGCAGCTCTTCGCGGCCACGCGCGACGAGCACCGCGGTACGCCCGCTCCCCACCACCTGGCACGCCAGGCGGCAGCGCGTCGCCATACCGCTGCGCTCAAGAAAAATCCTGTTCCCGCCGTCGGCGAGGAGCGCGTCAAAGTCCTGCATGGGGTCCTGTAAAATCCGGCCGGGCGGTGCCGGGACCGCCGGGAAAACACGAAGGGGACGGCCACAAGGCCGTCCCCGAATCCTGTGGTATGTCACGCCCGGCATGCGTCCATGCGCCGGGCAGACGCCGTTGGTCCGCTAGTGCGAGCCGCAGCCGCCGCAGCAGCCGCCGCAGCCGCCGCCCGCGCTTTCCGGCAGGGGAACGGTGGGCTCGACCATGAAGCCCATGGGCGTAAGATCGATCTTGACGCCCTTGATCTGGTCAAGCAGTTCCTTGTTGATGCAGAAGGTGAAACCTCCGGCCTCTTCGCTGGCATCGCCGTCGCCGGCGGGGTCCAGGCCCAGGGCGAGCCGGGGACCGGAACACCCCCCCGGAGCAAGATAGATGCGAATGGTTTCCTTGTCCTTATCCTTGAAATACGCCTCAAGCTCGTTGCGGGCGCTTTCGGTGAGTTCGAGCATCGTGTCCTCCATGCTGAGATCCGCAGAATGCGGTCATTGCGCACCTTAAGTCCTGCGGCGTCCGCTGTCAATGCGGCAGTGCGTTCCGCATGGCGGAACAGACAGTCCTTGACCGCAAGGCCGATGCGTGAAATCTCTCCGCCATGCGCCCCGGAGTATCGCCTCCGGAGCATGGCCGTCCATCGTCCGCCCCGGAGGCTCCATGCCGTTTCTCTCGCTGACGCAGGAAAATGCCGCCGACCGGCAAATGCTGGAGTCCTGCCTGCCGCTCTGGGCGCACCTTGCCGCCAGCACGGGGCAGGCGGATCCCTTCTGCTGCTCGCCGGTCTGGCAACTGACCTTCCGGCAGACCTTCACTGCGGACAGGCGGCTCTTCTTCCTGGCGGCGCCCGCTGGCCTTGCGGTATTCACCGAATTCAGGGCCGGACCGGAGCGGATATTTCTGGCGCCCCCGGAAAACGGCTGGCTGTTCGGCACACCGGTGCTCGGACCGGAGGGCGGCGAAGTGCTCGCCGCGTGCCTGGCGACGTTTGAACAGACCTATGCGCCCGCCTTTCCGCATATCATCCTCAGCGGCATCCGTCCCGGCGGCGCCTTCGCGGACTTGCTCCTGCGGCGCTTCGGGGATGCGTTCGCCTTCTTCCGCCATGGTCTTTCGGTCCAGTGCGCCGCATCCCTGAGCGGTGGGCTGGACGGCTACCTGTCGCGGCGCTCGGCCAACCATCGCGCAAAACTCAGGAAGGCCGCCAGGATCGCGGCCGGATGCGGCGTCAGCTTCACGCGATACATGCCGGCATCCGCGGAGGCGGCCGATATGCTCTATGCGCGCATGCTCGCGGTGGAGGCCAAAAGCTGGAAAGGCATCGGGCATTGCGGCATGACAGAATCCCCGGCCCGGGAATTTTATGCGGCCCTTGTGCGACGGCTGGCCGCCCTGGGCACGTTGCGCATCATCATGGCCCGAAACCATGACGAGGACATCGGTTTCATTTTCGGAGGGCTTTGCGGCTCTGTCTACAGAGGCCAGCAGTTCAGCTATGCCGCCACCGAGCGCCGGCTCTCACTGGGCAATCTGCTCCAGCTGGAGACGCTGAAGTGGCTCTGCGAAGAGGGCATCCAGCGCTACGACATGGGGCCCGTCACCGGCCCGCGCATGGAATACAAACAGCACTGGACCGAGGAAAACCACGAGATACAGACCTGGATCATGGTCAAAAGATACTGAAGGAAGGAACGAACATGCAGCGACTGGAACTTCGCACCACGCGCCGCGAGGAAATGCTGGACATCACAACCGCCGTGCGCGAACTTGCCCGGCGGCATTTCCGGGCGGACGGCGCTCTCCATCTGTTCTGCACGCATACCACCTGCGGGCTGACCATCAACGAGGGCGCTGACCCGGACGTCAGGCGCGATCTCATCCGGTTCTTCAATGAAATCGCCCCGCATAGCCACGGCTGGAGCCATGCCGAAGGCAATACGGACGCCCATATCCGCAGCAGTCTGCTCGGGGCGTCCCTGCTGGTGCCCCTGGCAAACGGCGAACTGTGCCTCGGCACATGGCAAAGCATCTATCTGTATGAAGGCGACGGCCCCAGGACGCGGACCATCCTTGCGCAGCTGCTCCGCGAGGAAGAGCGCCGCGGGTGACGGATGGCCGCCAGACATGGACAACTTTCATAAAACGCGGGAGACAGTCATGCTCTTTTCCTGTCGCTATCCGTCACCTGTGGGCGGCCTGACCCTGGCCTGCGATGCGCGGCACCTTGCGGGCCTTTGGCTGGAAGGACAGAAGTACTGCGCGGATACGGTGGACGGCGAACTTGTGGTCTCCGCCTCCACCAGATTCTGAAAACCGGATGCTGAAAATCCCGCAATACCGTGTATGACCCGGCACTGCGGGATTTTTGCGTCTCAGGCTTTGGCATGTGCAAAACTGCTGATTTCGTTCCTCATCTCGGCCCCCCGCGCAAGGAAAATAGTGCTGGACTGATGGCCGGAATGGGGCAATGATATGACCTCCAAACCACGCTTCCCCACCTCAATGACGGAAATCTGCGATGCACATCAGCACCCATACGGATGGCCAGTCGCTGACAGTCGAACTTGAAGGCAGGCTGGACACGGCCACGACACCGCAAGTAAGCGAAGCGCTGAAGGATTTTCCAGAGGATTGCGCCCTCTGCATCCTGGACTTCGCAAATGTCGATTACATTTCAAGCGCCGGGCTGAGGCTCTTGCTGCTCCTGCACAAGCGCATGGATGCGGCAGGCGGGAAGCTGGTGCTGCGCAAGGTGCAGCCCGGCGTACAGGATATTTTGCATATGACAGGCTTCACCTCCTTCCTCCACATGGAATAACGCGATACTCCGCTGCCCGGGCCATGGTTCTGCTCACCAGCATACGCTCCAGGATAGTCCTTGCCGTGCTGCTTCAGACCTGCCTGATCGGTCTCGTTCTTTTTGCAATTGGAAAAGACCTCTACGCTAATTATAAAAAACTGCAGATTGCCCAATGCCATGTGATGGTAAAGGAAGAAACCGACGAGCTGGCCTGGACGCTCCAGTCTCTTCAGGCCAATGTGCTTGAGCTGGCGCTTGTCGGGGAGCTGCTCATTTCCGAAGCGCCATCTGCCCGTGACAGGCAGGCCGAATATGCCGTTGTGCAGAATTTTAATAACCGGAACGATGCGCTGGGCGGCGGAATCTGGTATGTTCCCTACTTTTTTGGACCGAAACGCGAACTGACGTGTTATTACGCCTACAGGAAAGACAACACCCCTGTTTTCGCCCCGGACTTTTCCAACAGGGCCTACTCCTATCCTGACCAGAACTGGTACCGGGATGCCATGCGGACTTTTGCGAACGGAACGAGAGAAGGCCGGCGCACGGTCACATGGAGCCCGGCCTACGTTGACGCTGCCGGCGCCTGTTCTCTCATGACCACGGCCAGCGCCCCGATTATTACCCCCACGGGTGAAATCGCCGGTCTTGCGACCATCGACTGGAGCCTGGACGACCTGGCGAAGAAGATCGCCTCCATCCTGCCCACGGCTCAGAGCGCGACTGTATTCGCGGATGTCGCCCACAATGTCGTCCTCAGCGCAAGCGGGAGGCATCAGGATGAGTGCCGGCTGGCAGGGCCGCTGGACTCCCTTCCCTGGTTTGACGCCAATGCCCCTGAAGAGCGCACAATCCACATCGACGGCAATGCCTACCTCTCCTTTGCCAGGAGATTTGACAACGGCATGATGGTAGTGGTCAATGTTCCGGAGCATGAACTCTTCCATGCCCTGAACCGCGGGCTGCTTGCCACACTCCTCACCCTCGTTTGCGCCATGCTCGCCGCATCCGTCCTGATCTGGAGCATGCTGAACCGCTCCATCAACAGGCCCGTCACACGTCTTTGTCGCGCAGTGGAGGAAATGGGCTCTGGCAACCTGGATGCCGCCCTGCCTGCCGACCGGGGGGACGAGCTTGGTTCCCTGGCGCGGGCCTTTGCCGGCATGGCGGGCAGCCTGAAAAAGCACATCGCGCATATCAAGGCCATAACGGCCGAGAAAGGGCGTATCGACACCGAATTGAACATCGCCCGGGATATTCAGGCAGCCATGCTGCCTGCCGCTTTTCCGCAACGGAATGAGTGCGCCCTTTCCGCTGTCATGCGGCCAGCCAGGCAAGTGGGCGGTGATTTTTATGACTTTTTCTTCCTTGATGACCACAGGCTTGCCGTGGTGATGGCGGACGTTTCCGACAAAGGCGTTCCCGCCGCGCTTTTCATGGCCATTGCCAAGGCTCTGGTTCGCAACTGCATCCAGTCCTGCGGGGATCCCGGGGCTGCCCTGTCCATGACAAATTCAAGGCTGTGTGAAAACAATGCCGCCTGCATGTTCGTCACCGCCTTTGCCGGCATCCTGGACCTCAGGACAGGCAACTTCGAGTACGCCAATGCGGGGCATACTCCTTTCTATCTCTGCGCACCCGGCGCGGCCGCCAGACCTGTGCCGGTCAAACCCGCCCTGCCGCTGGCCGCCATGCCGGATACCAGCTATGAGACATGCGGCCTGACCCTTTTGCCCGGCACGGGCATCTTTCTTTATACGGACGGCGTTACCGAAGCCGCGGCGCCTGATGGCGATTTTTTCGGTTCCAGGAGACTGGAGGATGCGCTTGACGCCCTGACATGCCTTGTCCCGCGCGATGTGCCCGGATTCATTGCCGGAATACTGGCCAAAGTGGAAGCGTTCACGCGGGGAGCCATGCAAAATGACGACATCACCATGCTGGCACTGGCCTGGCAGCCGGAGTATCTGCCGGCGCAGGGCGCAAACGCGGTGAACCATGATGCGGAACCGGCCTTGTCGTTTCAGTGTGAGCGTGTATTTCCGGCGCAAACGGACGCATTGCCGGATGTCATGGCCCTGATGGAAAAAGCTCTGGCGGAAGGAAGTTTCACCGACAGGCAGAAAATGCGCTTTTGCGTGGCGGCCGAAGAAATTTTTGTCAACATAGCACAGTACGCATACACGGATCAGCACGGCGCGACCGAAGTTGAAGTTTCAATTGAAGTTTGCGCCATCCCGTCAATACTGCGTTTGCGCTTCACGGATTCCGGCGCGGCCTTCAACCCTCTTGACCGTGAGCCGCCCGATCCCGGGCTGCCGGCGGAGGACAGGATCCCCGGTGGCCTGGGCATTTTCCTCGCCGCAAAAGGCTCAAGCTCCATCCGCTATGCGCGCGAAGGAGACAGGAATATCCTGACACTGGTTCTTGCCGCCAATGACGACGTCCCCCGTTGACGCCGCAGGGCCGAAGCCCCTGCAAGGAGACGCTATGAGCAACTGCGCAGCCATGATTTCCCGCGCCGCGGCCAGATTGCCGCAAAAAACGGCGCTTGTCTGCGAACAGCGAAGCCTGACCTACGCGCAGCTTGAGGACGAATCCGGCAGGCTGGCCCACGGACTGAACAATCTCGGTCTCGGTCGGGGCGCTATTCTGCCGATACTGCTGCGGCGCGGCTGCAACGGGGCCGTGGCATTGCTGGCCTGCTGGAAAGCTGGGCTGGCCGCCTGCGTGCTGGACATGTCGTACCCCGCGGAACGTCTGGCCGATATCCGCCGGCAATGCGGAACAGATGCCGTTCTGGACGAAAACCTGTTCGCCCGATTGCTTGATTCGGAAACCGCTGAACCTGCCGGGCGCTTGCCGGAGCCTGCGCCGCATGACCTCGCGCTCGCGGTATTCACCTCCGGATCCACGGGACGCCCCAAGGGCGTGCTTCTGCCCCATCGGACGCTGAGTCTGGCTGTCAAGAATGCACGCGGCTGGATCCGCGAAGACGATGTCATGCTCTCCACCGCATCACAGTCTTTCATCGCAATGATGTTTGACCTGGTTTCCCCTCTGGCTGTGGGCGGCACGGTCAATATTGCCTCCGATGCGGTTCGCAAAGATGTCAATATGGCAGCGGAGCATATCCGGCGGCAGCATATCAGCGTGGCGTTCATGGCGCCGCAGATGGCCGCGCCATTTCTGGAAATTGCGGACGGCGCGCTGCGCCTGCTATTTATCGGATCAGAACGGGTGCGGCGGCTGTTCAGCTCACGCACCACGATTGTCAACAGTTATGGCGCCAGCGAGACCGGCGGGCTGCTTGCCTCTTTCCAGGTGGATCATGCCTACGACAACACGCCCATAGGCAGGTTCCATCCCGACAGCAGCCTTTTTCTGCTTGATGCTGAAGAACGCCCGGTATCAGAAGGGGAGGTTGGTGAAATCTGCATCCAGGGACAGATTGCTCTGGGCTATCTTCATCAGCCTGAACTGACCGCCCGGCGTTTCGCCCCCGCCCCGGACGTCACGGGCAATGACGAGCCGCTTTTCCGCACCGGCGATCTTGGCCGCCTGCTCCCTGACGGCACACTGGAATATGTCCAGCGCAAGGATTGGATGCTCAAAATCCGCGGTTTTCGTGTCGAGCCCGGCGAGATAGAAGCCGCCATGCTGCACTCCGCGCCATTGGACAAGGTCGTGGTGACAGGTTTTGAGGATGCGTCCGGCCAGGCGCGGATTTATGCCTGTTATACGGCGCAGGAAACCATCGACAAGGAAAAATTGCGGGAAGACCTGGCAAAAAACCTTCCTGAATACATGTTGCCCGCCTTCATGGAGCAGGTGTCGGCGCTTCCACTCAACGCCAACGGAAAAATTGACCGCACACGCATAGCGCCACCGGATTTTGCCCTCCTGCGGGCAGAGTACGCACAGCCGGAAACGGAACTGGAAAAATCCATCTGCCGCGCTTTCGGGCAGGTCCTCTCCCAGGACAGCATCGGGCTTGATGACGATTTCCTGCGTCTCGGCGGCGATTCCGTCAGCGCCATGCGCCTCCAGTCCCTGCTGGCATATCCGGGCATGAGCGCCGCTTCGATCCTGCGGGAGCGCACGCCCCGCGCCCTGGCGCACTCTCTGGCCGCTGGCCCCGCAGCCCATGCTAGCCTGACGCCTGCCCCGGATCGCGAGGAGTGGCCGCTGACCTTCAGCGAACGCCAGATGGCCACGGAACAGGGACTGACCCCGGATTCGGTGGCCTATAACGTCAACCTGGCCTTCCTCATGGAAGGGCCGCTCGAGTGTGAACGCCTGAAACAGGCGCTGGCGGTGCTGGCGCGCACATACCGCATCCTGCGTTCCTTCTACCCGCTGCGCAATGGCGAACATGTCCGCTGCCTTCTTCCGGAAGACATGGCGATACCGTTTGAACTGGAATGCTGCACGGAAGCGGAAGTGCCTGCGCGCGTACAGCAGCGCAATACGCCATTTGATCTGGCCCATGGCCCGCTTTTCCGCGCGACTGTTTTCAAAATCGGGCCTGAGCGGCACATACTGCATCTGCTTTTCCATCACATCATCATGGATGGCCTGAGCGTCGAGCCGCTGCTCACCACGCTCATGCAGGCCTATGCCGATGGCATCCTGCCGGAAGAGACAGAACAGGTTCGCCCCGATTACCTGGATTTCGCGGTATTTCAGGCAAATGAACCAGAACCGGCCCCGGACTTTTTCACGCGCATGTTCTCGGACGGTGTTCCGGAAAACGAAATGCCCACAGTGCCCTTGCGCCCCGAAACACTGCCCTGCCCGGACGCCGTTGCCAGCAGCGTCGTTTCGTTCGCCAGGCTGGAGCAGCGGGCCCGGATGCTTGGCGTTACGCCCTATGCCGTGATGCTGGCCGCGCTGGGACTGACCCTTGGCAAGTATTGCGGAAGTGGGGACGTGACGCTGGGGGCGGCCATGAACTGCCGCCAGATGCCTGAAACGGCCGCCATGCCGGGCATGTTCGTCAATATCCTGCCCATGCGTCTGCATATGGCGGCGGATGCGGGGCTGCATGAATATATCCGCAACACCGCGGAGCTGATTGAGGAAGTACGGGCCAACAGCGGCTGCCCCTTCTCAAGCCTTGTGCCCCTGCTCGCGCCGGAACGCAACCCTGCCCGCGCCCCTGTCTTTGACGTGCTGGTCAATTATCTTGAAGAAACGTGGCGTCCCGACCCAGGAGTGGCAGGCTTGCGCATGAGCCCCTTCCCCCTGCCTCTCCAGGCGCTGCCAATGGATCTTACCCTGGAGCTGCGGCATTGCGGCGACGAAGTGCGGATGAAGCTGCTGTATTCCACAGCTCTCTATGATCGGGAAATTGCGGAAGGCATGCTCGATCACTACAACGCCGTACTGGAACGCATCATCGGCGGAAATGACATGACTCTCGCCGATGCCTGCGAACTCACGGACGCGCAACGCCGTCAGATTCTGGAAGACTTTGCGGGCAGGAATACAGGCCCGGAATCCGGAGAAACCACGGTGGACGCCTTCCGCCGCATGGCCCGGAAGCATCCGCAACGCCGTGCGGCAGCCCTTGGCGATGACTGCATCACCTATGCCGATCTTGACCGCCTCAGCGACATCCTGGCCCGACGGCTGGCGGACAGGGGGCTGGGCAGGGGCGGGGTCGCAGGCATTATTGTCAGGCGCGGCCTCATGATGCCGGTCGGGGCACTGGGCGTCCTCAAAAGCGGCGCGGCCTATCTGCCGCTGGACCCCAGTTATCCGACTGAGCGGCTGGAGTATATGCTGGCCGATTCCGGGGCCGAATTGCTCATCGCCGATCACGACCTGCTCAGCAAGGTTCCCGGCTTCGGGGGCACAGTCCTGGACGCGGATGAAATCCTCGCCATGCGCGCCCATCTGCCCGCGCTGGAGCAGGGGGATGTGCCGCCCGCTCCGCTCCCTGGCGACCTGCTGACCCTTATCTATACCTCCGGCACTACCGGAAAACCCAAAGGGGTCATGATCTCGCACGCCAACCTTGCGACGTTCTGCAACTGGTATGCGGGCCGTTACGAACTGACCCCGGCTGACGTTGTGTCCGCCTACGCCAGCTTCGGCTTTGACGCCTGCCTCATGGACATGTTCCCCGCGCTTTCCCACGGCGCCTGCATCCAGATCATTCCTGAGGAAATGCGGCTTGATTTGCCCGGCATGAACGCCTGTTTTGAGAAGTACGGCGTGACGCTGGCCTTTCTCACGACCCAGCTTGGCCGCCAGTTCGCGGCAGGCATGTCCAATACCACACTTCGTGTGCTGTCCACAGGCGGCGAAACCCTGACGCCGCTGGACCCGCCCGAAAACTTTGCTCTCGACAATGCCTACGGGCCAACGGAATGCACAATAATCACCACCATTTTCCGCATGTCGCGGCGTTATGATCGCGTGCCGCTGGGAAGGCCCGTGGACAACATGCGCCTGTACATTGTGGATAAACAGGGCAGGCTCGCGCCCGTGGGCACTGCCGGGGAACTCTGCATTGCCGGACGGCAGGTGGCGCTGGGCTATCTGAACCGCCCGGACCTCACCGCCGAAAAATTTACGCCCAATCCCTTTGACAGCCGCCCGGGCTATGAACGCATCTATCACAGCGGCGACATTGCCCGCCTGTTGCCGGATGGAAATCTGGATTTCATGGGCCGCAGTGACTTTCAGGTCAAGATACGCGGTTTTCGCGTGGAACTGACGGAAATAGAGGGCCGTATCCGTCAGCATCCGGATGTGGCGGATGCGGCGGTCGTGGCCATGGATGCCCCGGGTGGGGGCAAGTGCGCGGCGGCCTATGTTGTCATGCGCGATGGCAAAACACTTGATGCCGAACGCCTTGATGCGTTTATCGCCGAAGAACTGCCGCCGTACATGATCCCCTCCGCCACCACACAGCTTGAATCCATTCCCCTCAATCCCAACGGCAAGGTGGACCGCAGAAAACTGCCGCCGCCGGATTTTGCGGCCTCAGCGGCGGACGAACCAGCGGAATGCGCCACGCAACCGGAAAATCTGCTCACAGGCGCGGTGCGCGAGGTCATTGCGTCGGTCCTCGGGCATACGCAATTCAGCCGGCTTTCAAACCTGTTGCGGGCCGGCCTTGCCTCCCTTTCAGCAATACGGCTTGCGGCCCTGCTTGACGAGCGTTTCGGAGCCGCCCCGGCCGTGCGGGAAATAATGGCCGACTCCACGCTGCTGGGCATTGAAAATGCGCTTATCCGCTCCCTGCTCGCGAAAAGGCAGGATTCGCCCGCACCTGAAGCGGCGCCGAAAGCGCCTGCCGGCGATACCGGCCCGTGGCCCCTGGCCGCCAACCAGCTCGGCATTTATTTTGACTGCGTGAAGCGACCGGGTACGCTTGCCTACAATGTGCCCTTCAGTCTTGACCTGCCCGTGGGGGTTGATGCGGGGCGGCTGGCAGAGGCGCTCAAGACAGTGGTTGACGCTCATGCCGCCCTGAATGTGCGCGTGGAAAGCATTGACGGTCGCGTGTGTGCCGTCCCGCTCAGCCAGCAGGTAACGATACCCGCCATCCATGTCGCAAAGACCGACCTCATGCGGCACCGCGCAGCATTTGTACGTCCGTTCGATTTGTTCAAAGGACCGCTCTGGCGCGCGGAACTCGTTGACAGCGGTGAAGGACTTACCCTGCTTTGGGATGCCCATCATCTGGTTTTTGATGGCGCGTCGCTGGACATCCTGCTCCATTCCCTGGCTGTCTGCTATGAAACCGGCAGCCTGCCGCCAAAACTTCTCGAAAAACTCTCGATGCGGGAATGGGCGCTGAATGAGGCCGCCCGGGAAAGCGGAGCGCAATGGCAGGAAGACAGGGAATGGATCAGCGGCCTGTTTCAGAATTTTGAAGCCGCAAGTCAGATCCCACCCGATCTTCCCCCGCAGGAAAAACGGGGCGAACTGGCCGAAACTGTCCAGCCGCTGGACGGGCAGGACATGGAAAGGTTCTGCCGTGCCAATGGGTTCACGCCAGCGGCCCTTTGTCTCGCCGCCGCGTGCTATGCCGTCTGCCGCTGGACGCAGGGCAACGAGGCGTGGCTTTCAGCCGTCAGCAGCGGAAGAAGCGACACGCGCCTCGGCAATACAATCGGCATGTTCGTCCGCACGATCCCCCTGGGCATCGGCCTGGGCACAGCCAGGAGCAGGATGGACTATGTTCGTTCCGTGCAGGACAGCCTGAATGAGGCCATAGCCCACGAAGACTATCCCTATGTGTCGGTTTGCGAGGAATACGGCTTTGCGCCGCATATCATGTACGCCTGCGAACTGGGTGTGGCCTCTGCGCCGCAGTTTGATGGCAGGACAGCGGTCATGACGCCGCTGGCCATGCAGGAACCCAAGTTCGACCTTTCAATCCATGTGGAAGAGCGTGACGGCAAGCCCGTTTTCGCGGTGCAGTATGACAGCGCGCTCTACTCGGCCTGGCTTATGGAGCGCTTTGCCGACACGCTGGGCATGGCGCTGGCAGGCATTCTGGGACGGCCGGATGAGCCCGTGCGGACCCTCTCCCTCGTTTCGTCGCACCAGGAAAAGCTGCTGGAACGCATCAATGACACATGCTTTCCACTGGATGAAATGGTGCTGCACCGCAAATTTGAAGCCCAGGCGGTACGCTGGCCTGATCGTGTGGCGCTGGTCGCAGATGAGGGAAGCTATGACTATGCGGCCCTCAATGCCGCGGCCAACCGTCTGGCGCATGGCCTGCTGGCCGTGGGGCTTCAGCCGGAAGAGCGCGTGGCCTTCGCGCTGCCGCGCACAGGCAGGATCCTTGTGGCCATGCTGGGCATCCTCAAGGCCGGGGGAGCCTATATTCCGCTTGACCCTGAATATCCCGCGGAACGCATCGCGCATGTGCTGGAAGACAGCGGGGCGCGTTTCATCATCACGGACGACGGAACCGGCGGCATCCGCCCCGCAGGCGGTGCAACCGTCCTGAACTTTGCTGAGGTGGGCAAAAACCGGCCGGACAGCAATCCGGATGTCAGCGTCGCTCCTGAACAGCTCGCCTATCTGATTTACACATCCGGTTCCACTGGCAAACCCAAGGGCGTCATGTTGCGGCATGCCGGAATCTGCAACTATGTGACGGCCCACCCGCGCAACGCCCATGTCGCCGCCCTGGCGCAGGACGCGCATACCATGCTTTCCGTGACGACAGTCGCTTTTGACATGTTCCTCAAGGAAAGCATGACCACCCTGTGCAACGGCCTGACCCTGGTGCTGGCCAATGACGACGAGACACGCGATCCGTTGCGCCTGGCCCGGCTTTTTGCCAGAACAGGCGCGGATGCGTTCAATGCCACCCCCTCACGCCTGGTGGAGTATGCGGAATATCCACCCCTGCTTGCGGCATTGAGCAAGTGTCGTGTGCTCATGGCGGGGGCGGAAAAGTATCCCGAAGCCCTGCTCAGGAAACTGCGCGCGGGGAGCGCGCGCCTGTTCAATACCTATGGACCGACGGAAATCACCGTTTCCTGCAACTGCAAGGAACTGACAGACGCGGACAGGGTGACTGTGGGCGCGCCGTTGCTCAACGTGCGTGAATATGTGGTTGACCGTGACGGCAACGTGCTGCCCAGCGGCATGATTGGAGAATTGCTTGTGGGGGGCATTGGCGTGGCCGCGGGCTACAACAACCTTCCCGAACAGACCGCAACACGCTTCACCACGCTTGCCGGCCAGCGCGTTTACCGCACCGGCGATTATGCACGTTGGACCGAGAATGGCGAAATCTCCATCCTTGGCCGCAATGACAGCCAGGTCAAGTTGCGGGGGCTGCGCATAGAACTGGGCGAGGTGGAAAATGTCCTCGCGTCCCTGCCGGGTGTGAGCGCGTGCGTTGCCGGCATCCGGGTGCTGAACGGCCAGGAGCATCTGTGCGCATGGTACACCGGGGAGGAAACAGACCCACAGAAATTGCGCGAACAGGCCGCCGGCACTCTTCCCGGCTACATGACGCCCACCGCGTGGGTGCATCTGGAAAAGATGCCGTCCCTGCCCAATGGCAAGACCGATTTCCGCAATCTTCCGGACCCCGTGCCTCTGGCATCTGAGGGATATGTCGCGCCGGAAACGGAAACGGAGCGGAAAATCTGCGCTGTCTTCGCCACTGTGCTTGGCCTGGAAAGGGTGGGCGTCACGGACGGCTTTTTTGACCTGGGCGGCTCCTCCCTGGCTGTGGCGCGGGTGCTGATTGAGGCTGAGCGCGTCAGTCTGCCCGGCATTGCCTACGCGGATGTCTTTGCCCATCCCACCCCGCAGAAACTGGCCGCCTGTCTGGCTGCCCGCAATGCGCCCGCTGCCGGAACGGCTCCGGAGGCTTCACCGGGGACACGGCATGAGGACTATGCGCAGCTCAACAGCCTTCTCCAGGAGAATACGCTGGAGTCGTTCCGCGCCGGGCAGGAAAGACCGCTGGGTACTGTCTTGCTCACCGGTCCCGCCGGTTTTCTTGGCTCGCATATTCTGCATGGCCTCATTACCCGGGGCGACGGCGCGATTTGCTGCCTGATGCGGCGTGGACGCTACGAATCTGCCGAAAAACGGTTGAAGCAGATCCTTTACTACTATTTTGAGGATGATTTTGAACAGCTTTTCGGCAAACGCCTTGCGGTAGTGGAAGGCGACATCACCAATGCGGCTGATCTGGAGCGCATTGCCGGGCTGTCAAACCTCAGGATCGACACCATCATCAACTGCGCGGCCAATGTTTCGCATTTCTCGCAGGGCAGCGACATTACCGATGTCAATCTCGGCGGGGTACGCACCCTGATTGACCTTGCCCTGCGCCTTGAGGCGCGTCTGGTGCAGATTTCCACAGCCAGCGTCGCCGGATTTTCCATTGACGGGAAACCAGCGCCGGATATGCGTCTGACAGAGCGGGATTTCTATATCGGGCAAAATCTGGACAACCAGTATGTGCGCAGCAAATTCCTGGCGGAGAAAGCCATTCTGGAGGCGGCGTCCAAGGGGCTTGACGCCAAAATCATGCGCGTCGGCAACCTCATGGCGCGCAATCACGATGGGGAATTCCAGATCAATCTGCGCTCCAACAGTTTTATCGGACGCTTGCGGGCATGGTATGTGATTGGCGGTTTTCCCTATTCATCCTTCCTGCACCATACGGAACTTGCGCCCATCGACTCCACGGCCAGGGCCGTCCTGCTGTTGGCCACAGCACCGGGGGCATGCCGTGTGTTCCATCCGTTCAACAATCACAGCCTTTTCATGGGGGATATTCTTGAGGCCATGCGACAGGAGGGAATCGACATTCCTTTCATGGAAGACGATGAATTCGCGCAGGCCATGGCCCGGGCCAGAAACGACCCGA
Source organism: uncultured Desulfovibrio sp. (assembly GCA_900547595.1). GTDB lineage: Bacteria > Desulfobacterota > Desulfovibrionia > Desulfovibrionales > Desulfovibrionaceae > Desulfovibrio. The sequence continues at coordinate 25,377 of URHE01000003.1, read as the reverse complement.
ACAAGGCTGAACGTCTTGTCACCCTGCTGGCCTACAACAATATGGCCGACGGCCGGGCCGCGGTTCCCCTGGCTGCCGCAAGCGCCTACACGGCGCAGGCGCTTCTGCGTCATGGCTGGAGCTGGCCCGAAACCGGCAACGCCTATTTGCGCAATTTCATCAGAGCCTTGTCCGGCATGGGCTTTTTCGACATGTAGGAGAGCCGGAGGTGATCAGTCACGCGCAGGCGCAATGCCATTATCTGGACATCTCCGCCATGCCGCCACTGTCTGCGATCGAACCGGGCATGCCGCCAGAACGGCGCAAGGCCTTGCATGCGTTTGCGCGCCACGATGACAGACTGCGCTGCGCGGCAGGCTGGCTGCTCATGCGCGCACGCCTCGGCGCAAGGGCTGCCCGGATGCGCTACGGGCGCTATGGCAAACCGTTTCTGCCGGGAGGACCGTATTTCAGCCTTTCGCATTCAGGGCGTTATGCGCTGCTTGCGGAAGCGCCAATGCCCGTTGGCGCTGACGTGGAGGAAATTCGCCCGGATGAGGATTACGCCGCGCTTGCGGAGCAGGCGCTGCATCCGGAGGAACGGCGCTGTTTTGCCAGCAACCCCGTGCCGCAGACATTTTTTGACCTCTGGACACTGAAGGAGAGCTACCTCAAATTGAGGGGCAGCGGCCTCAATGAGGACCCGGCCACATTTGCCCTGACCCTTGAAAACTCAAATGCGCGCCTGCCTGAGATGCCGGATATCCATTTCCGTCTCTATCACCAGCTTCCCGGGCATAGCGCCGCCATTTGTCTGTATCGCTGCAAGCCGCCGGAAGCCATCACGCCCCTGCGTCTTTAAAAAACGGTTTTGCTGAAACCGATAGCAAAAGGATGCGCTATGCATGATGCAGCCATGTCCATGAATCCAGAGCTTGCCATGAACCTTGTCCGCCAGGCCGAACGCATGAACAGGGAGGAGCTGGCGCGACTGCAGGAAGAGCGGTTGCATTTTCTGGTTGCCCATGCCAGGGCCAATTCGCCGTTTCTCGCTGAAAAATACAGGGATTTGCCAGAAAAGCCCTGCCTGAGGGATATTCCGGTTCTGGAACGCGCCGAAGGCGTGGCGCATTTTGACGACTGGATGTGCGACAGAACCGTGACCGCACGGAAGCTGGGCGAGTTTCTCGCCAATCCGGCAACCATGGGGCAGGATTTTCTGGATCGGTACAGGGTGCTCAGCACTTCCGGGTCCACGGCGGCGCCCCTGCATATTGTCCGGGATGCGCGCCACAATCAGATCAACGCGGCCCTGCTGCAAAGCCGTTTCTGGAATGGCGGCAAGCTTGGCGGCATAGCCGCAATCCAGCGCCCATGGCCCAAAGCCTGCGCGATCACTGCCGGGGGCGGTCGCCATTCCTCCTACCTTTCCTTCCTGAGGATGCGTCAGGCCTATGAAGCGAACGGCAAGGCAGACCGCATCGCATTCTGTTCCATTGAGACCCCCCTCCCCAGACTTGTGGATGAACTGAATGGCTTTCAGCCCGAAATCCTGGGTTCGTATCCCTCTATCCTCCAGATACTTGCAAAGGCGCAAAAGGCCGGCAGGCTTGCCATCAGGCCGCTGGTCCTGTGCAGTTCGGCGGAATATCTCGCGCCTGATGTGCTTGCCATGCTGGAAGAGATCTTTCAGTGCCCTGTCATGGACAATTACTGCTCCACGGAAGGGGGAGAAGTGGCCATGCTCTGCAAGGCCAATCATCTGCACCTCAACAGCGACTGGATCATCATGGAGCCGGTGGATGCCGACAACAACCCGGTGGAGGAAGGACTGAGCGACGGCATTTTGCTGACCAATCTCGCGAACCTCGTCCAACCCGTGATCCGCTACCGGGTTTCAGACAGGGCCAGACTGCGCAAAGAGCCATGCGCCTGCGGTTCCCCTTTCCCCGTACTCGAAATTGAGGGCCGGAAGGAAGACATGCTTGAATTTCCGGCCCGGAACGGCTCCTTCTTTCTCTCGCCGCCGGTAATGATGGTGGCGGCGCTGCATGTGCCGGGCTGCGCCGCCTGTCAGTTCATCCAGCGGTCGCCGACGGAGCTTGAAATTCGGTGCGAGCCCATGGCGAACGCGGAACGTGCCGCTGTCGCAACGGCTCTGGCGGAGATACTGATCCGTATTCTGAAAGCAAACGACGCTGAGGACGTGCGCGTCCGCGCGTCCACCGAGGCTCCACGACGCGGTAACAGCGGGAAATTGCGCGTCTTTGTCAAGGATTTTGACTGACAGGTGGCATCCACTGATGTTTGAAAGAAACGGCATCCTGCTGCTCAGGCGTTTCAACAGCTATTTTTTGCCTACCATTATGATGAGTGTGGCCCTCTCCATGAGCATCGTCGTGGATGGCATCATTGTGGGCAACATGCTGGGGCAGGACGCCCTTGCCGCGGTGAATCTGGGGCTGCCCCTGATGCAGGCTTTTGCGACCATATTCGTCTTTTTGGGCATGGGCGGTTCCATTCTTTCGGCCTGGCATCTCGGAAGGCATGAGGCAGCGCTCGCCGGGACTGTATTCACGCTTTCAATGCTGGCACTCCTGCTGGCTGGCATGGGCTGCGTGTCGGCCGGCCTCTTCCTCGGCAGGGAGCTTGCCGGGCTGCTGGCTGGAGGCACAACGCTTGCGGAACTCTTGCACCGCTACATGACGCCGCTCCTGTGGGGCGCCCCGCTGCTTCTGGTGGTGTCGGGCATGAGCTATTTTGTGCGCGTGGATGGCAGGGCCGGCCTCGCATCCGCCATGCTGGTCGTCGCCAATCTTGTCAACCTGGTCTGCGATGTCCTGTTCATCCGGTACAGCGGAAGCATTGCGGGCGCGGCCGTTGCCACAGTGACCGGCTACGGAGTGGGCTTGCTGCTGTCTGTGTACTATCTGCTGTCGCCGCACAGAACCCTCCATTTCACGCTCAAAGGCGGTCAGCTGGCCGCAACCGTCTGGGACATTCTCCGTTCAGGGCTGCCCGGCGGCCTTGCCATTGGTTTGCAATTTGTCAAATTTTTCTGTCTCAACATGCTGGTGCTTTCAGTGGCCGGCAAAAGCGGCATGGTTGCATTTTCTGTCTGCCTGGCCTGCCTCTCCCTGGCCTCCATGTTCATATCCGGCGCATCACAAACCATGATGCCCATCATGGGGGTGCTGTATGGTGAAGGCGATTATGCGGGCATGAGAATCATATTCAGGCGGGCATTAACAGTGCTGATGTCGTGTACCGTCTGCCTGATTGTCATTCTCATGCTGTTTCCGCGCCAACTGCTCCTGCTCTTTGGCATCACCGGCGCGGATGCGCCCCTGGGAGCGCATGCGGTGCGCTATTACGCCCCAAGCCTGCTCTGGGACGCCTTCGCAATGTTCATGATCTATTATGCGCAGACCTTGCGGAGAGCGACCGTCGCCGTAGTTCCCACATTCATTCAGAATGTGGCTGTGCTGATCCCCTGCGCGTGGCTGTTCTCCCGCTGGCTTGCCCTAGATGGTATCTGGCTGTCTTTCAGTGTCACCGGCATGATTACTGCCCTGGCGCTGCTTGCCCTCACGCGCCATGAGGCCGCACGTTCAGGCGGCCGGATTTCGGGGCTGCTCATGCTGCCAGCCCGCAACGCCGCCCCTGAATGCCTGGATGTCTCCCTGCGTAATACGCTGGAAGAAGCGACGGGCCTTTCTGCCCGGGTCACAGACTTCTGCCGTGAGCAGGGCGTCACTCAGGGGCTGGCCATGAGAGCTGGCATCATTGTGGAGGAAATGGCTGTAAACGCCGTGCGTTATGGTGGACAAACGCCGGATTCCGTCCTGATGGACGTAACTGTCCGCGTAACGGACCAGGAAGTGCGCATCTCTTTCCGCGATGCCGGCCGCCCTTTCAGTCCCCTGGACTACAAAACGGAAAACGGGCCGGCCACCGTTGGCGGAATACCTCTGATACGCGTCCTTGGCGCCCAGCTTTCATACAGCTACTCCCTGGGCTTCAATAACAGCACTGTGATCCTGCCACGAACAATGGCATGACAGGCGGCGTTTCGTCCGTGCCGAGAAAGCGGGAACCGGGTAAATACATCAGACCAGAAACTCCGAATCCCTGCCTCGCATTCCTGGTGAACAGGAAAATCCGCGCTTCGTATGGAAGGGCTGCGCAAAGATTCGCCGGCCGGATAAGTCGTCCATCAGCGGCACAGTCCCCAGCCGAAGGCGCCCGCCAGTGGCGCAGCCTGCTCCTGACCCAGCAACACGGCAATGATGCCGCGCAACGCCTTCGCTGTCCGCACATGCGGGGCTGTGCGGCGTTTTGGGGCTGGCGCGGTCCGGCGGCAAATCAGGGCATAGCCATTTGGCGCATGCCCGGTCCCGGCGTGGCCTTGCGTTGTGCCCCGCGCGTGCCGGGAACAAAAAAACGGTGCATGTCCACGCCTTCCAGCTCCAGCAGCCGGATTTTTTTGTCAATGCCGCCCGCATAGCCTGTCAGGCTGCCATTGGAGCCGACAACGCGGTGGCAGGGAATGATGATGGAAATGGGGTTATGGCCCACAGCGCCGCCAACGGCCTGGCTGGCCATGCGCTCCTTGTGCAGTTCTGCTGCCAGCTCGCGGGCAATCTGACCATAGGTGACGCACTCTCCGTATGGGATGGCCAGCAGCCGTTTCCAGACCGCCTGCCGGAATGGACTGCCCGCTGGCGCAAGCGGAATGTCGGCCATGGCTGGCCTTTCGCCCGCAAAGTAGGCGTTCAGCCATTTTCTGGCCACTGCCAGGACCGGGACATCCGGATTTTCTTCAAGTTCTTCCCGAAGTATGTCCGCCGGACCTTTCTGGCCTTCCAGCCACAAGCCCACGAGAGCGCCGGCAGAGCTGACCAGGGTCAGTGCGCCCAGAGGGGAGGGCTGACGACATAGATGAAACATGTCATCTCCGTGTGCGTTTTGCTGTGTTGCCGTATCCCCGGCCCGGATTCTGGCACGCGGCCGGCTGCCGGATCAGTGCCATCCGGGCGTTCCCGCCCGGTTCGCTGATGCGCGGCGCAACCGGTTCATCCCAGCCGCAGCAGCAGCATGCCGGCAATCAGGACGGCCATGCCGACAAAGGCCACGGGCCTGAGTCGTTGGCGAAAAAAAACCCAGCCGCCCAGGGATGTGCCGAGAATGCCGAAGCTGCCCCAAAGGGCGTAGGCGACGGCCAGGTCCATATGGCGCACCGCCAGCGAGAGGCAGTAAAACGCCGCGCCCACGGCTGTCAGGGCGAGCAGGCCGATGAACTTGCGGCGAAAGCCGCCGGAACGCGCCAGCAGCAGGTTGGCCAGGATGTCCAGCAGCGCCGCCAGAAGGACAAACAGCGTGGAAACACTGAAAAATGCGCTCAGGGTTTCCATTACGGCCTCCGCGGGCGCGGAGCGGCAGGGTCCGTGCCGTCTGGTGGTATCGTACTCCCTGACGTCCTGTCTGCGCCCTCCCCTCCGACGCCATGTCCGGATGCGGCGGCGCAGCCGTTCCCCGTGGATACTCCGGAAGCTCCGGACACCGCAAGGGCATGGCTCCGGCCCGCATGGCGCACAACGCCCGTGCTGCCATGCCCCGTGCCCTGATGAACCAGATACGCGCCCACCAGAACGCATACCAGGCCAAGCAGACGCTTGAGGTTCAGCGTTTCATCCAGAATGAAGACGCTGGCAAGCGTGATGAGGGTCAGGCCCAGTCCTTCCCAGAAGGCAAAGGCGACGCCCACCGGCAACCCTGTGGTGGACTGGGCAAGCAGATAGTAGGACAGCGCGATGGCGCACCACATGAGGACAAGGCCGAGCAGCGCGGCATGCGCAAAGCTCCAGCTCTGGGAGAGCTTCATGAGCGTCGTGCCGCCGGTCTCAAGAACAATGGCGCCCAGCAGGCAATACCAGTGGTAGGGTCTGGTCGGCTCCACGGTAACTCCTTTTGCGGCGCAGGACTCACGCACGCCGCCCGGCGTCCACGCGGGGAGCGCCATTGCTGCCACCGCCATTTTCGCCATTTCCGGAACGTGCCTGTTCCCCGGGCAGTGGCCGCCATGAGCCGGGCACGCCGCTCACGTTCAGCAGTTCATGCACATTTGTCGTCCAGCAGGGCGAGAGACGGCCGCGCTTCATGTGCCAGTCCGCATGGGGCGGTCCCTGTGCGGCAAAGGTCAGCGTGCCCCGACCCTCCACCCGGTTGATCCTGTCCATGAGCCGCATGAGGCGCATGCGCCGGGCATCGCGCGCGGGCAGCCCGGCGGCCTGTTCCAGCATGTCGTGCTGCTCTCTGGCCGGGTCGGAAAGCTCGGTGAGCGCGACCATGACCTTGGCATAGGTGCAATCCGTCTGAAAAATCCGGTGCAGCCCTTCCCTGGCGGCGCGGATGATGACAGCGCTGTCGGCAGTGGGGCGGGAGAGCCGCGTTGCGGTCACTTGCTCCCGCCGGGAGAGGTCTTCGGCGTCAATCCGCATCTGGAGGCGCACACTGACCATGCGGGCCGTAAGCCTTTTGCCGCGCAGTTTTTCCGCGGCCCTGGCGGCGTGGAAGGCAACGGCCTGCTCCAGCGGCCCCAGCTCGCGCACTGTGCGCCCGAGAGAACGCGAGGAAATGATGATCACATGCGTGGCGGGAATGTCTTCACCAATGGCGGGAATACCGCGCAATTCCATGTGAATGTTCAGGCCGCGCACAGTGAGCAGCCGCCGGACGCTTTCCGGGTCGGCATCCCGGAGCTGGCGGGCGGTGTGGATGCCCTGTGTGCGGAGCTTCAGCGCGCTCTTGCGGCCCACGCCCCACACATCGCCCACGCCCACGCTGTCCAGCAGTTTTTCGACATGGTGCGAGCGGCTGAGATCAAAGATGCCGCCATAGGCCGGATAGGTCTTGGCAACCCTGATGGCCAGCTTGGCCAGAACGCGGGTGGGCGCAATGCCGACGGATACCGGCAGCCCCACCCAGCGGGCCACACGCTGCCGCATTTCACGCGCAATGTCGCCGGCATTGGCCACGAGCGCGCTGTCCAGCACAACGAAGGCCTCGTCAATGGAATACACCTCCACATGGGGCACGACGCTTGCGAGGGTCTGCATGACGCGGCGCGAAAGGTCGCCATACAGGGCATAATTGGAGGAAAACACGGCCACATTGTGCCGCGCGAGCAGATGGCGGACCCTGAATTCCGGCTCGCCCATGGGCAGGCCCAGGGCTTTTGCCTCCCGGCTCATGGCCACAAGGCAGCCGTCATTGTTGCTCAGTACCACCACGGGCCGCCCCCGCAGGTCCGGGCGGCAGACGCGCTCGCAGGACGCATAGAAGGTGTCGCAGTCCACCAGGGCGACCAGGGAGCCATCAGGAGCGCACCAGCGCTGTTCACAGCTTGTGCAGGACATAGGTGACAACGCCCCAGATGTGGACATACTCACGGTTGGTGATGTCGATTTCCGGATAGTCCGGGTTGGCCGGAACCAAACAGGTCTTGTGCCCGCGGCGAACCAGGCGCTTGACCAGCAGCTCGCCGTCCAGCGCCGCGATGACTACCCTGTTGTGCGCGGCCTCGGCCGACCTGTCCACCACGAGCAGATCGCCGTCGTGGATGCCCGCCCCCAGCATCGAATCGCCGCAGGCGCGCAAAAAGAAGGTGGCCGCGGGATTGCGCACCGCTATTTCATGGAGATTGATCTGCTCGTCGATATAGTCTTCAGCCGCGGAGGGCCAGCCGGCCTGAACAGGAGAAAGGTAGAGCGGCAGGCGCGGCGTCGCGGCGGCAAGCTGCGCGGCATGGCCGATGATGCTGAGCGCTGTTTTTTCCTGCATGGCTCATCCCTCTTCCGCTGTTCCGCCGGCGCTGCGCCGGAATACCCACTCTCCCCCCTGCCCCCTCCCGTGTCAAGACGGATGCCGCGGGACCGGCACAACGCCCCACGGGGCACGCGGCCATGGTCCGGCAGGGGCGCGGCATTGACAAGCGGCACGGAAAAACGCAAAGCCTGTGAAGGCGGCGATGCGTGACCATATCCCGCATCCCCGGCATATCCTTCACAGCGAGCAGCCGCATGGCGGAAGATTCTGCATCCCACGGCAACAAGATGGGCGTTGTCGCCGCCACCTTCATGGTGGCCGGCAACATGATGGGTTCCGGAGTTTTCATGCTCCCGGCCAATCTGGCAGCCTTTGGCAGCATTTCCCTCCTGGGCTGGCTGACCACCACGGCGGGCGCTGTGGCGCTGGCGCTCACCTTTTCCAGCCTGGCCAGCATCTATCCGGCGGCTGGCGGCCCCTATGCCTATGCGCGCAAGGCCTTTGGCGACTATATGGGCTACCAGACGAACATGGTCTATTGGGTGGCCAATGTCATCGGCAATGTGGGACTTGGCGTGGCCGGCATCGGCTATCTGACCCATTTCGTGCCGGCGCTGGAGCATCCCTATGCCGCGGCCGGAGCCGAAATTTTCGTTATCTGGCTCCTGGCCTATGCCAATATGCTCGGTCCGCGCTTTATCGGCTTTGTTCAGTCCGTGGCCACCTCCATCAAGCTGCTGCCCATCGTGGGCGTGGCGGTATTCGGTTGGCTGTGGTTCAGCCCCGAGCTGTTCTGCAGTGCCTGGAACGTGAGCGGCGAAAGCCCGTTCCAGGCCTATACCAATACCATCAACCTCACGCTCTGGGCCTTCATCGGGGTGGAAAGCGCCTCGGTTTCCGCCGGCGTTGTCCGCAATCCGCGCCGCAATGTGCCCATTGCCACCATCAGCGGCGTGCTGCTCGCCGGCGGCTGCTACATCTTAAGCTCCTCGGTTATCATGGGCATGATTCCCAACCGGGAATTGCTCGCCTCGTCCGCGCCCTTTGCCGATGCCGTGCGCGTGGCGCTGGGTGAAGCCGCCGGGCATGTGGTGGCCGGCTGCGCGGCGCTGGGCTGCATCGGCTCCCTTGGCGGCTGGATCATGATTGTCAGCCAGAGTGCCAAGGCCGCGGCGGACGATGGCCTTTTCGGTGCGATTTTTTCCCGTGCCAATGAGCAGGGCGCGCCTGTGTCCGGGCTGCTCATTGTGGCCGTCCTCATGAGCCTCATGGTGTTGTTCACGATTTCGCCGGCGGCCAGCCAGCAGTTTGGCAAACTGGCTTCCACCGCGGTCATCCTCACGCTCATGCCCTATCTGTACTCCTGCATCTCCATGAAGGTGGTGGGGTTCAATGTTCTCAAGCCCAACCAGTACTTCCTGCATGTGCTTATCGGCTTTTTCGGCGCCATTTTCTGCATGGCCGCACTGATCAGCTCAAATGTCACCCAGACGCGCTGGTCGCTGATATTTGTGATTGCCACCATTGTCTTTTATTCCGCCACCATCACCCGCCAGCGCGAAATCGCCGAGGGCAGGCTGCATCCTGGCGGCCTGGCCCCACGCTGGGTGCGCGGCATCACGCTGGTGACCACACTCTGCCTGCTGGCATTCACCTTCTGGCTGACAGTGGAGTGAGGGGCGGCGCGACAGCGAACCCGCTGCCGCGTGCGCCGTCCACGCCATCGCGCCGGAAGGTTTTCCACGCGCTTCACGGATTCTGGCCCTTGGCATCGCGCCCTTATGCGGCGCGCATCAATCGCAAGGTCCGCGTGCTGATGATTCTGCATCACAATATTGAGCGATTCGTTTTCAGAAGGCAACGAAAAACGGATCGATGACATTTCGATTGTCCCTCTCACCATGGCACTATAGCTGTCCCTTGGCAGCGGAATTCCCGGCGGATTCTCTCAGCCCGTCCAGATAATTGGCTTATCGCATATATAACGTAGTGATATATTGGATTTTTCCATTCCAGACTGGAGTATCATGGACAACCATAAACAAATCAAAGATAAATTTTATCGATATTGGTGTAATTCATCTGGAATTTTCGGCTGTTCTGCTACATTTTCCTGTAACGCGATGGTGAAACGCCAAAAGCCTTTTTGAAGACACGAACAAAATGCGGCAAGTCATTAAAACCGACCAGATAGCATATTTTGGAAATATGTTTTTCTGAGCTTTCCAGAAGTTCTTTTGCCGTATTCAAACGATACTGGGTGAGGAACTGGGAAAATGTCATATCCTTGCAGCGTTTGAACCATGTGCAGAATGCGGAGCGGTTCATGCCCACTTCGGAAGCGATATCTTTGAGCGTGATCTGATGGGTATAGTGGCGCATTACATAGGTGCATACTTGCTGTAATCGCTGTACATCCCGTTCAATCTGGATTGGCCTGCCCGCAAGGACTCGTTCAGTGGCAGTAAATATTTCAGGCAGTAGTCGGAGCATTTCACATAATCGTGCCAGTTCGTCCCCCTCGCGCATCCGTATCAGCCTGTCGCGTAACGTCTTTGCGCTATTCTCCCCAAATTGCAACGCATTGGAGGGGAATTTAATCTCAGCCAGCCGATTGCGTATCTCCGGGAAGGTTTTTTGGCACTCTTCAACGAAATTATGGCTGAAAGCCACCATCAAATAGCTGATATTCCCGTTTTCATCAGCCGAATCAGGTGCAAATGCCCAATGATGAATCATGTCAGGCGGTATTAAGGCCACATCTCCGGCAACAAAGGGCTGTACCGTATCTCCCGCTGTCCTTCTGCCATGGCCGTGGAGGACGTAGAGCAGCTCCCAGGCATCATGCCTGTGCAACTTCGCTTCCACCGAGGGTGGAATGCTCGCATCCACAAAAAAGAAGGAGTGGTTGCTCGTGTCGGGCAGTTCAAACGGAGTAATTGTTGCTTCCACTGCGATGAGCTTTTTTACTGCCGCATACAAATCTGCGACAAATATTTTTGACGATAAGGCAAGTATTCAACAAAAAATAGTGTATCCTTGCGGAAAAGACAACGGCTTACAGCCAAAAAACAGCGAGGCATACTCTCATGGATTTTTATGAAGTTCTGGAAAAACGGCGCACCATCCGTGATCTTTCCGACCGTGAAGTAAGTGATGAAGTTCTTGAAAAAATTCTTGGGGCAGCTTTCAAGGCACCCACCAATGACCATTTGCGCCAGTTTGAATTTGTCGTGGTGCGCGGGCGTGAGAATATTTCGCGCCTTGTCGCGCCAGTGGCCGAAAATACGGAAAATATTCAACAGACTGGCCTTATCGCCGCTTCAGGCAACATGGACAGGGATGAACATGCAATGTTTGTGGATGCTTTGCCAAAACAACAGCGGATGCTCATTCAGAGCAATTGCCTGGTCCTGCCTTTTTTCCGGCAGAAAGATTGCCCCCTCTGTCAGCCTGTTGACCAAAGTTCCTTAAACTACTTCGCTTCCGCCTGGGCCGCTGTGGAAAATATTTTATTGGCGGCGACAGCGGAAGGGCTGGCCTGCGCTTTCCGAATCCCTATTGGCAATGAGCCGGAACATGTGAAGCGGCTTGTCCATTCCCCGGAAGGATATGAGTTCACCTGTTTTCTGGCTATTGGCTATCCAGCGGAAAATGCGCACATTTGCAAACAGAAAATTATCAAGGTAGGGGACAGGATACACAGGAATGTCTGGTAGTATCTGAAAAGAATGCATTGCCGATATTTTTGAAAACCTCAAAATAGGGCGACGCGGACAGGATAGCTTTCCTTGCCGCGTCGTTTTGAATATGTGTACACCTCCCTACAATTCATCCAGAGGCGTATCTGGGCGATAGCGAAGCCACTATTGCAAGCATGGCGTTTTTTATCGATATCAATATTCCTGGCATTTTCCGTAATCTTGGCTATGAAAGGCGGGGCTGTGTCTGCCGCCTGGGGTCCCGCATTGCGACAAGCCGTCCCCGGCGCGGAGCAATGTGGGTTGGCGGTATCTGTCAACTTGAAAGACATGTGGGCAACTCCTGAAAGGGGCAACTGCGCCGCCGCAACTTGCCCCCATTGTTGCCCCCCCTTTTTCGTGGCTGTCAACGGATTTCAGCGAACGCCAATGCGCACTAAAAACAGAAAAAGCCCGCTCTGCTCAAGGCGTTGCGGGCTTCTTCGTACTTTGCTGAAAACTTTATTGGCGGAGAGGGAGGGATTTGAACCCTCGATACAGGTTTAAGCCCGTATACTCGCTTAGCAGGCGAGCTCCTTCGGCCGACTCGGACACCTCTCCAGAAAAACCGTCTCATGAGCATAAAAATTTCACAGATCATTGTCAAGCATTCCCCAGGGCGCACATGCTCCCTTGCGAGGGAATGCAAATAATTTTTGCATTCCCGTCTGTCGGCATACATCTCCTTCAGAGAGGATATGCCCGCATCCGGACGGTTCAAAAACCCGGAAATGCCCCGGGCCTCAATGGCCCAAAAGACGCGGCACGCCTGCCCTTTGCGGCACGATGCCGTATCTGGTCAGCTTGGCATACAGCGTGGCCCGGGCGATGCCCAGGGTGCGCGCCGTGGCCGCGACATTACCGCCGTGGGCGGCGAGCGCCTGCCGGATGGCAAGCGCCTCCGCATCCGCCCTGACGCCGTGGAGTTCGATTTCCCTACCGGACGGCATGCGGACGCCCCCGTCACGACGCGTGGCCGCCGCACCGCCCCCATTTCCGCCGGCGTTTTCCCGCACAGTCATGGCAGGCAGGGTTTCTGGCGGAAAGTCCTCCACCTCGATGACGTCCCCCTGCCGCATGGTGGCAGCATGCACCACGGCATTGTGCAGCTGGCGCACATTGCCCGGCCAGGAAAAGGCCCGCATGGCGGCCTCGGCCCTGGCGGAAAACCGCGTCTGCTCAAGCCCCATGCGCGCCAGCGTGTGCCGCGCTATCAGCGGAATATCTTCCGCGCGCTCGCACAGCGGCGGAATCTCAAGCACAAAGGTATTGATGCGGTAATACAGGTCCTCGCGGAAGGAACCGGCATGGAGCATGGCCGCCATGTGCCGGTTTGTGGCCGCCACAAGGCGGAAATCGACGGTATGGGCCGTGACCGACCCCACACGGCAGACGCTTCGGCTTTCCAGCACGCGCAGGAGTTTTGCCTGTATCTCCGGCGGCATTTCTCCGATCTCATCCAGAAACAATGTCCCCTTGTCCGCCAGTTCTATCTGGCCGATCTTGCCGTCTTGCCGCGCTCCGGAAAACGCCCCCCGCGCATAGCCGAAGAGTTCCGATTCAAACAGGTCCTTGGGGATGGCCGCGCAGTTGATGCAGACAAGCGGCCCTTCGGCGCGGGGGCTTTCGGCATGGAGCGCGTGGGCGAACAGCTCCTTGCCCGCGCCTGTGGCGCCGAGGATGAGCACCGGCTCGTCCAGCCGGGCATAGTGCTGTACCTGCCGTTTCAGACGGCGCATGACCGCGCTTTCACCGAGGATGCTCGACAGGCTGTATTGCGGCGCAAGGCTCGCCTGGATGCGCCGCTTGTAATGAGTGATCTTGCGGTCAAGGCGTTCGATTTTTGCGGAAAGACGCTGGAGTTCCTGCGGATCGTTGAACAGCGCCTGCGACACCATGCCCGCCACCTGGCCCAGGCTGTCGCGCACCGGGATGCGGTTGACCACCACGGGCTGGGCGCTCCCCGGCCCGAGCTGGCACAGCTCGCCCATTTCCGGATGGCCTTCACGCATGACCACCTGGGCGCGGGAATGGGGAATGACCTCCGTGATGTCCCGTCCCAGCAGCGCGTCGGGAGCCTGCCCGAGCAGGTCCGCATACGCCTTGTTGACAAAGCGGATGATGCCCTCCCTGTCGCAGAAGAGCACGCCCATGGGCAGGCTGTCGAGAATCAGGCGCGTACTTTCAGTGGTATTGGAAAACGGCGGCATGGCGCATCCTCGGGACAAACGCGGCGCTTTGCGGGCCGGCGGAATGCTCCCACTCTACCGTTCAGCGCATCAGGTGGCAAGGTTCGCCTCCGCAGCGCATCCGCTGCCGGGCGCCGCTTCACTGTCGCGCGGGAAGGGTGGCGGGAGCGGCAGGCGTCCCCCCCGCCGCGGCGCCGGAAGCGGGGCTTATCTCTTCCGACGGCGGCTGGAGGACAACGAAATGCGGCGTCTCCTCCACTACCCGCCAGTATCGCCGCACCCGCTGGGGCACACCGTAGCCCGCGCGGTCATACGCATCGGCCCGTTCGGCCTCCATCTGGTCCCGCTCCATGAATACCGTGAGCTTTTTGTCCAGCAATTCCTGATACAGGCGGTCCACTTCGCCGTTGATCTCCCAGTCGATGAGCCAGTCCGATCCATAGATGGGCCTGTCGCCATTAAGATAGTAGGCAAAGGAAAAACCGGGCAGCGTCTTGTAGGCGGGGCCGTATTTTGCGCGCAGGGCCTTGAGCTCGGCAAGACGGCCAAGCATATCCGCATCCACCATGACGCCCGCCGCCCGGGGATAGACACTGCCCGCGTCATGGATCAATGCCGCGCGCGGCATGGGCCGTTCGGGGAATACATATGGATACTGGTACCCGGCGCCGAATATGACGAGTCCGGCCGCCAGGGCCGCCCAGGCAAGGGGCCGCACCTTGCCCCCGAGTCGCGCATGGACGGCGAAAAGAGAGAAAAGCAGCGGCACGGCAAAAAAGGCCGGAATCTTGTATCCGCCGCTGATGGCCACCGACCAGGCGGCCACCAGCCCGGCGCCAAGGCCCGCCGCCGCCCGCAGACGGGGCCGGGGAGTCCTGGCATCGCGCAGCCAGGGCACGAGAAAGGCATGAGGAAAGAGCACGCACACCCCGCCGAGCACCATGAAGAGCGTCGGCCAGGAGGCGCCGTACCCGATCCAGCCCTCCTTGACGAGGACCTCGCGCACATACCAGACCGTCAGGAGGGCCAGATACACATAGGCCGGAGACAGCCACGCCGGAAGCCGTTTGCCGGCGAGCCGGGCCACAAGCCACGGCGCCGCGGCGGCGAGAGGGAAAAGCCAGTTCTGGCGCGCATAGATATAGATGCCGGCATCCAGCGCCTCGCGGATGTCGAGCTGGCCCGTGGTCATGCGGGAGAACGCCTCCAGCGCGCCCCCGGCCCGGAGAAAGAGCCACGCTGCCGCCAGCGTCCCCAGCCAGCCCGCCACGCAACGGAGCGCCTCACGCCAGGAGCGCTCCAGCCAGACCAGCGCCACCACCGCCGGCGGCACCAGAAGAAAGGACTGCTTGCAGAGCATGGCACAGCCCGCGAGCAGACCCGCGAGCAGCGGCCAGCCGGACACCCCCGCCAGCAGCGCGCCCCCGGCGAAAAGCACGCCGTCCGCCGTGTGCCAGGGCATATGGGGAAAGGAATGCACGCCCCAGACAAAGCCGCAGGTGGCAAGCAGGGGCAGGGACAGTCCCAACGCCGTCAGGCGGAAAATGCGCCCGAGATACGCGGCGGCACACCAGGATGCCGCGAGCATGGTCGCCAGAAAACCGGCCTTGCCCGCCAGCACGCCAAGATGTTCCGGCGTGAGCCAGAGCCAGAAGGCATGCCAGTAAAGCGGCAGGGCTGGTTTGATATAGGAAAAATCCCGGTACGGCATCTGGCCGTCGAGAATGCGCCAGGCATAGCCGTAAAAATAGCCGAAATCCGTGGTGTCCATGCCATACGGCGTGTAGAGGACAAGATAGGCCGCGGGCACGAGCGCGGCCACGGCCCAGGGCAGGAAGTTCCGGATTCGGCGCTGGAAAGGGCCCATGATCCCTCCGGGTCTGGCAGAACGTTGTTGCGGAAAATGGCCGCCGGGCCGTATCCGGTGCGGAGCATACCCGCATCGCGCCCGGTCGCCAAGAGGACAGGCCGGACATTCCTTCCCCGCCGCTTGCCAGCACGCCGCATCAAGGGTAAGGTCGCGCCATGCGCGCGCCGGATCGTTCACCTCACCAGTGCCCCACAGGCGAAGGGCATCCCTTTTCCTGTCTGCCGGAGCTCCCGGAGCTCGCCGTGCGCGCCGGGGCCGGCCTGCCCCCGCCGCCGGATGATGCCGCGTGTTTCGCGCTCTGGCGCAAATACGGCATGCTCCCCAATGTGGAGCGCCATTCGCGCATGGTGGCGCATATCGCCACCGAACTTGCGCGCCGCGCGGCTGACCTGGGCCTCCCCGTCCAGGTCGGGACCGTGCGCGCGGCGGCCCTGCTGCACGATCTTGCAAAAACCTACTGTCTGCTCCATGGCGGCAGCCACGCCCAGCTTGGCGCCTCGTGGGCGCTGGCCGAAACGCGCCATTACGGCATCGCCCGTGGCGTCCTGCTCCATGTGCACTGGCCCTGGGCGGTGCCGGACGGCCCCGGCATCTGCGCGCTGCCGTTCTTTGTCATTTATGCCGACAAGCGCGTGCGCCACGACGCCTGCGTGACCCTTGAGGAACGGTTTGAGGACCTGCTCACCCGCTACGGGCGTGACGACCGCGCCCGCGCGGGCATCCGCGCCGCCCACGAGCAGGCCGTGACCATTGAACGCGCCCTTGCGGCGCAACTTGGATGGAAACTCCATGAAGATTCTTTTGATTGCCGGGGGCTGGTCCACTGAGCGCGAGGTCTCGCTGAACAGTTCCCGCATCGTTGAAGGCGTCCTGCGCGATGCGGGCCATGAGGTCACATTTTTCGACCTGCTTTCCGGCTTTGATCGCCTCATGGAAGAGGCGCGGCGGCACGACTTCGCCTTTATCGGGCTGCACGGAGCCCCCGGGGAGGACGGCCTTGTCCAGGCGCTGCTGGATGCCGCGGGCTGCCCCTATCAGGGCTCCGGCCCGGCGGGATCGTTCCTGGCGCTGAACAAGGCCGCGGCCAAGCAGATTTTCCGCCAGGCGGGGCTGCCCACGGCCGATTGGGAATTTTTGCCGCTCCCGCCCCCGGCGAACTGGCAGCCCCGCCTGCCCTACCCGCTCTTTGTCAAGAGCAATACCGGCGGCTCGTCGTTGCGGCTTGGCCGCGCGGAAAATCGGGCCGAACTGGACAGGGCCCTTGCCGCCATCTTTGCCGCCGGGGACGAGGCGCTGCTGGAAACCGAACTGCCCGGCCGCGAACTCACCTGCGCCGTGCTGGGCGAGGAAGCCCTGCCCCCGCTCCTCATCGAACCGCTGGCCGGGAGCTTCTTTGATTACGAAAGCAAGTACGCCAAGGGCGGCGCGCGTGAACTGTGCCCCGCGCCCATCAGCCCGGCGGCAACGGCCCGCGCGCAAAAGCTGGCGCTGGCCGCGCACAGGGCCCTGGGGCTTTCGGGCTATAGCCGGACGGACTTCATCCTCGGCGCCGACGACAGCCTCACCCTGCTGGAGGTCAATACCCTGCCCGGCATGACGGCCACAAGCCTTGTGCCGCAGGAAGCCGCCGCCGCGGGCCTGTCGTTCGCGCAACTGCTTGAACGGCTCATGGAGCTGGGCCGCGCCCGCTCCCGTTCCTAAAACCCGCGCGGCGGCCGCCGCAATATGGTACAAGACAGGACGCGGCAAAGCAGGCAGGCTGGCCGCACGAGGAAGCGTGCCATGCCTGTGGAATACACCGTCATTGCCCATGATCCGGATCTGGAGGCGGATGCCTTCAGCTTCCGCCTCCATGCCCGCGCCTTTGCGCCGCACTTTCACCATGCCTGGGTGCTGGGCTGCGTCCTTTCCGGGCAGCGGCATCTCTTTGTGCGGGGGCGTGAATATCTTGCCGTTGCGGGCGATGTGGTCATTTTCCGTCCCGGCGAGGTGCATGCCTGCGCCCCGGCGGCCTCCGCGCCCTTTGTCTGGCGCGGCTTCCATTTCCACCCCGGCGGCGCTGCCGCCGCGCTCTCCCGCATGGTCGCCGGCGCGCCGCATCTGGCGGGACCTGTCCATCCGGGAGGGAATATCATTGATGAGCTCCTCTCCACGCATGCGCTTCTGGGCGGAACAACTCCTGCCGCCCGCAAACGGGCGTGCCTCTTCACGGCCCTGCGGCGCCTCGGGGCATCCGTGCAGCGCCCCGGCAATGCCGAATCCCCCGAACTGCGCCAACAAGCCGCGGAACCGGCTCTCGAAGCGCTCCGCCTCCATCTGGAGGCCCATGCCGCCGACCGGCTCACACTGGAGGATATGGCACGCCTTGCCCGCATGAGCAAATTCCGGCTCATCCGCGCCTTTGCCCGGATGACCGGCGCCACGCCCTACCGGTATCTGGAAAGCGCGCGCGTCAATCGCGCCCAGGAACTTCTGGAGCGGGGCCTCCCCCCGGCAGAAGCGGCCCTGGAAGCGGGATTTGCCGACCAGTGCCACCTTGCGCGGGCCTTCAGGACACGCCTCGGCGTCACGCCCGGCGCCTGCCGGAGGCGGCCATGAACGCCTCCCGCGCATCAGGACGGGCGGCGGGGCACCTGGTGGCCCTTGCCACCATCGTTGTCTGGGGCGTGACCTTCATTTCCACCAAGGTGCTGCTGGCGGATTTCACGCCGGTGGAGATACTGCTTTTGCGCTTTCTGCTCGGCTGGGTTGCCCTGTGGGTAGTCTGCCCGCACGCGCTCGCCGTCAGAAACCTCAAGGACGAAGTGCTCTTCGCCCTGGCCGGGCTTTCCGGCGTGACCCTTTATTTTCTTCTGGAGAACATGGCCCTGACCCTGACCTTTGCCTCCAATGTGGGCGTCATCGTGGCCGTGGCCCCGTTTTTCACGGCGCTGCTCGCCTGGCGCTTTCTGGGGGACGCGCGGCCGGGGGGCGCCTTCATGCTTGGTTTTGTCGTGGCCATTGCCGGCATCGCCTGCATCAGCCGCAGCGGCAGCGAGTTTGCGCTCAATCCGGCGGGGGACGGCCTCGCCCTGCTGGCGGCGCTTTCCTGGGCCATCTATTCCATTCTGGTGCGGATGCTGGCGGCGCGGGGCTATGGCAGCCTGCGCGCCACGCGGCGCATCTTTTTCTACGGCCTTGTCTGCATGCTGCCCATCCTGCCGCTGGCGGGCCTTTCCATCCAGGCGGAGGCCCTCCTCCGTCCGGTCAACGCCGCCAACCTGCTCTTCCTCGGCCTGTGCGCATCGGCGCTCTGCTTTGTCAGCTGGACCTTCAGCGTGCGCCGCCTGGGCGCGGTCAGAGCCGCGCTCTACATCTATCTTGTGCCTGTGGTCACGGTGTTGACATCCATCGCGGTGCTCCACGAGCGCGTGACCTGGCTTTCAGGCGCGGGAATGGTCCTGGCCCTGACGGGCCTGCTCATCTCGGAATGGGGCGCGCCGGGACGCGCGCGAACGGCTCAAAAGCGTGACGGACCGTCCCCGGCCAGGGGCCAGCGATAGGGGATGGCGGCGGCATCGAAGGGCAGACGCTCGCCTTCCGCGGGGTCGTGGGGGATGTCCGCGCAGTTGCAGATCAGGGCCGGGCTCTCCCCTTCGGCCATGAAACCATACCAGACAAGGGGCGGGATGCGGAGCAGGCCGTAGTCATCCGGGCGGCCGAGCCTGCGTTCGACGAGCGCTCCCCTGCTGGGCGAGGCGGAGCGGTCGTCATAGAGGACGATGCGCAAGCGCCCCACGGGCACGGCAAAAAGCTGGGTCTGGCGCGTATGCCGCTTCCATGCCTTGACCAATCCGGGCTCCACCTCGGAAAAGTAGATTTCTCCGAAACCGCCGGAAAAATCCGGCAGCAGCGGCGCCCCGGCCCGCAGCATATGCAGGACGGGGCCGCCCTGCGCGGCAATGATCTTCAGCGGCTGGAAAAGCGCGCCGTCGATGCCCGTGGAAATGACCGGCCCTTCCATGCCCGTCCCTCACCTCGCCCAGACAAGGCCGCGCTGGGCGGCGGCGCCCGCGTAGGCCGTGATCTGCCCCTGGGTATAGTCCCACATGCCCGCCGGTGTCGCGCCGCCAACATAATAGCGGGAATACCATTCTGCGGTATAGCGGATGGTTTCCTCGAAATTGAGGGTGGCCTTCCAGGAAAGCTCCGCCAGCGACTTGTCGCAGCAGAGCTTGAGCAGCGTGCATTCCTTCTTGCCCGCGTGGCCCGCCGCGTCCATTTCGCCGCGGAAGCCGGGCCAGTGCAGGGCCAGCGCTTCCACCACCTCGGCCACGGTGTTGTTCACGTCCGCGGCGGGCCCGAAATTGTAAGCCTGCCCGCGCGGATCGAAGGGCGCCGCCGCCCCGGCGGGCAGCCCGGCATTGTTGTCAAGCAGACGCGCGCCCAGCCAGAGATAGCCGGAAAGCGGCTCCAGGACATGCTGCCACGGGCGCGTGGCCCACGGGCTGCGGATGGACACGGGCGCATGCGCCGCCCAGGCGCGGGCGCAGTCCGGCACGATGCGGTCCGCGGCCCAGTCGCCGCCGCCGATGACATTGCCCGCGCGCACTGTGGCGCAGGCCGGCCCCTGCGCGAAAAAGCTCTGGAAATACGAATGGGCGATGATCTCCGCGCAGCCCTTGGAGGCGGAATAGGGATCGGCCCCTCCCAGGTGGTCAGTCTCGCGGTAGCCCCACACCCACTCGTCGTTGCGGTAGCACTTGTCCGAAGTGATGACCACCACGGCCCTGACCGACGGGCAGGCGCGCACGGCCTCGAGGACGTTCATGGTGCCCAGGGCGTTGGCCTCGATGGTGCCCGCCGGGTCCTCATACGAACGGCGCACCAGCGCCTGGGCCGCCAGATGAAAAACCACCTCGGGCGCGAAGCCCTGCATGGCGGCGGTGACGGCGGCGCGGTCGCGGATGTCGCCGCGCAGGTCCTCCATGCGCGCGGCAAGGCCCAGAGCCTCGAAATGCGAAGGCGTGGTGGGCACGCCAAGGGAAAATCCGGCCGCGCGCGCGCCAAGCGCGAGCAGCCACGCCGAAAGCCAGGAGCCCTTGAAGCCCGTATGCCCGGTGATGAAGACCCTGCGTCCCGCGTACATGTCAGCAAACATGGTGCATCCTTGTCAGAAAATGGCGGCTTCCGTTGATGGCGCGTCCGGCTCAGGCCCAGAAGGCGCGGCCGCTGTCCCAGAGCCTGTTGAGGTGGATGGCGTCGCGCAGGGTATCCATGCACTGCCATTCACCGGGGTGCGGATACATGGAAAGCTGCCCTTCCGCCGCCAGTTGCTGGAGGGGTTCCTTTTCCAGATCGCAGTTCTCGTCTTCGGTGAGATAGTCGAGGAAGGCGCGCTCAAAGACAAAAAAGCCGCAGTTGATGTATTCATTCAGCACGGGCTTTTCTTCCCAGGAGATGATCTTGCCGTCCTCGCCGGTGCGCACCGTGCCGAAGCGCGAGGGCATGCGCACGCCGGTAAAGGTGCCGATAGTCCCGGCTTTTTTGTGAAATGCCAGGAGCTTGTCAATATCGATGTCCGCCACGCCATCGCCGTAGGTGACCATGAAGCGGTCGCCCTCGATATAACGGGCAACACGCTTGAGGCGGCCGCCCTTGAGGGTCTCCTGCCCTGTGTCGCACAGGGTGACGCGCCAGTCTTCCAGATGGCAGGGATGAACGGTGATGTTGCCGGTTTTGAGCTCCACGGTGAAATCCGCGTTGCGGCTGCGGTAGTCGTGAAAATACTGTTTGATGACCTCGCCCTTGTAGCCCAGCGGCAGGACAAAATCCCTGTAGCCGAAGCGGGCGTAGATGGACATGATGTGCCAGAGCACGGGACGGCCACCGATCTCCACCA
The DNA here is from genome assembly GCA_900547595.1 of uncultured Desulfovibrio sp. Lineage (GTDB taxonomy): Bacteria > Desulfobacterota > Desulfovibrionia > Desulfovibrionales > Desulfovibrionaceae > Desulfovibrio. Next base: position 3,891 of record URHE01000003.1, on the reverse strand, counting down.
TGGGCTTTGGTTTGACAGATGTTTCCTCGCGCAGGCGCGTGCCCTTGCCGCCGCACATGATGATGGTCTGCATGCCGCCTCCCCGGCTGCTCCCGGCAATCGGGAGCGGTTCACGATGCGCCAACCCTAGCAAAAGCCCGCGCGGAATAAAAGCCCCGTCCGCTCCTCCCGGCAGGTTTACAGCGTGCCGCTTTTGCTGTAGGCGGTGCGTGGAGGCCGCAGTGCGAATCAGGGATCTGCCCACCCCCGCGCTCCTGCTGGACGATGCCCGCATGGAGCGCAATATCCGTCGTCTTTCGACGCGCCTTGCCGCGCATGGCGTGGGCTTCCGCCTGCACGCCAAGACCCTGAAATGCGTGGAGGCCGCCCGCCGCGCCATGACCACGCCGGAAGGGCCCGTTGCCGTTTCCACGCTTGCGGAAGCGGAGTGGTTCGCGGACGGAGGTGTGCATGACATCTGCTATGCGGTGGGCATCGTTCCCGGCAAGTTTGAGCGCGCCCTGACCCTGCGGCGCCGCGGGGCAAGGCTCTCCCTTCTGCTCGACAGCGTGGAGGCCGCGCAAGCGCTGGCGGCCTTTGGCGAAGCCCGGAGCCACAGTTTCGATGTCCTGCTGGAAATCGACTGTGACGGGCATCGCTCAGGGCTTGCCCCGGAGAGCGCGGACCTTGCCGAGGCGGCGGGCGTGCTTGCGGCCCATGGGCAGCATGTGGCCGGGGTGCTCACCCACGCAGGGTCGGCCTATGACCTGGGCGCCCCTTCGGGGCAGGCATTCGCCGCCCTGGCGGAACAGGAACGAAGCGCCGCCGTGGCTGCCGCGAACAGCCTGCGCGCGGCCGGGCACGCCTGCCCCGTGGTCAGCGTCGGTTCCACGCCCACGGCCTTGTTCTGCCAAGATTTTTCAGGACTTACGGAAGTGCGGGCCGGCGTCCATGTGGTGCAGGACCTTGTCATGGCGGGGCTCGGCGTCTGCGCGGTGGACGACATTGCCCTGTCGGTGCTCTGCGCGGTCATCGGGCGGCGCGCACGCGACGGCGCGCTCGTCACGGACGCGGGCTGGACGGCCCTTTCCCGCGATGCGGGCCTGCCCGGACGTTTTTCCGACTTCGGCTACGGCCTTGTGCTCGATGAATACGGCGCCCTCCTGCCCGGCCTGCGCGTGGCGGAAACCAATCAGGAACACGGCATCATCACTGCGCAGCCGGGAAACGCCACTCCGGATTTTCCCGTGGGAACGCCGCTGCGCGTCCTGCCTGTCCACGCCTGCGCCACGGCGTCGGGCTTCGGGGCCCTGCATCTCTGCCGGGGCGCGGAAGCGGTGGCTGCCTGGACGCGCTGCCGGGGCTGGTAGCGGTCGTTGCCGGAACGTTCATGACCTCAACATGTTCAGGAGGAAAACATGGCATCCACAGTTTTCTTTACCGGCATGAACAGCCGTTCGCTTGCAAACAACAAGTGCGCCAAGGTCGCGCGGCTTTGCGACGCGCTCCGGTTGAAAAAAATCATCAAGCGCAATGACCTTGCGGCGGTCAAGCTCCACTTCGGCGAATATGGGAACGACACCCACATTAATCCCATATTCGCGCGCGTGGCCGTGGACAAGATCAAGGCCGCGGGGGGCAAGCCCTTCCTCACCGACACGACGACCCTCTATTCCGGCACGCGGCACAACGCCGTGGACCACCTCAATACCGCCTATCTTCACGGGTTCACGCCGGAGACCGCGGGCGCGCCCGTCATCATCGCCGATGGCCTCTATGGCGAGGAGGATGTGCTTGTGCGTATCAACGGCAAGCACTTCAAAGATGTGCGCATCGCGGCCGCCATCCGCCGCGCGCCCGCCATGGTGGTGCTTTCGCACTTCAAGGGGCACGAAATGGCGGGTTTCGGCGGGGCCATCAAGAATCTGGCCATGGGGGGCGCCTCGGTGGCGGGCAAGCAGGATCAGCATGGCCGCCATGTCCAGATCGACCCCTCCCTCTGCATCGGCTGCGGCCGCTGCGTCAAGGTCTGTCCGCAGAAGGCGCTCACCCTCGTGGACGGCAAGAGCCGGGTGGATGTGGAGCGCTGCGTCGGCTGTTTCGAGTGCATCACCGTCTGCCCGGTCAAGCCCAACAAGGCCATCAGCATCGACTGGAGCGCGGAGATGGTGCCGTTCATGGAACGCCTGACCGAATACGCCTACGGCGTGGTCAAGGGGCGCCAGAAGCACATCTGCTACATCAATTTCGTGCTCAATGTCACGCCGGACTGCGACTGCGTGGGCTGGAGCGACATGCCGCTCGTGCCGGACATCGGCATCCTCGCCTCCACGGACCCCGTGGCGCTGGACCAGGCATGCTTCGACCTTGTGAACAAGGCGCCCGCCCTCGATCCCAAGATCGCCGCTGCCGGGACGGACAAGTTCACGGCCCGCTGGCCGCACACGCAAGGCCAGGTGCAACTGAGCTACGGCGAGGCCATCGGCCTCGGCAGCCGCCAGTATACGTTGGAAAAAATCTAGCAGGCCTTCCGGCCGGAGGCGTCGGGACCGCCCGGCGGCCTCCGGTCGTCTCAGGGACACATGCCCGACGCCCCAAGCAACCAAGGAGACCGCCATGCTTGACCCCAAAGGCCATGCCGACTGGGAGATCGCCCAGGAAGCAGAAAAGACCATGAAAACGATCTCCCAGATCGGCCGGGACCTCGGCCTTGAGGAAAGCGAGCTGCTTCCCTACGGGCATTACATGGGCAAGGTCGATTTCCGCAAGGTGCTGGACAGGCTGGGCGACCGTCCCAACGGCAAATATGTGGATGTCACCGCCATCACTCCCACGCCTCTGGGCGAAGGCAAGTCCACCACCACCATTGGCCTGGTGCAGGGCCTTGGCCGGCGCGGCAAACGCGCTTCGGCGGCCATTCGCCAGCCTTCCGGCGGCCCCACCATGGGAGTCAAGGGTTCCGCGGCGGGCGGCGGCCTTTCCCAGTGCATCCCGCTCACCCAGTATTCCCTCGGCTTCACCGGCGACATCAACGCCGTGATGAACGCGCACAATCTCGCCATGGTGGCCCTCACCTCGCGCATGCAGCACGAGCGCAACTACACCGACGAAAAGCTCCTTTCGCTTTCCCGGATGCCGCGCCTGAATATCGACCCCACCAATGTCAACATGGGCTGGGTCATGGATTTCTGCTGCCAGGCCCTGCGCAACGTCATCATCGGCATCGACGGCGTGAACGGCAGGTCCGACGGCTTCATGATGCGCTCCCGCTTCGACATCGCCGTTTCCAGCGAGGTCATGGCCATCCTTGCCGTCGCCCGCGACCTGGCCGACATGCGCCGCCGCATGGGCAGGATCATCGTGGCCTATGACCGCGACGGCAAGCCCGTCACCACCGCCGACCTTGAGGTGGACGGCGCCATGACCGCCTGGATGGTGGAGGCGCTCAACCCCAATCTCATCCAGACCATCGAGGGGCAGCCCGTATTCGTGCATGCCGGGCCGTTCGCCAATATCGCCATTGGGCAAAGCTCGGTCATCGCCGACCGCGTGGGGCTCAAGCTCAGCGAATACCATGTGACGGAATCCGGCTTCGGCGCGGACATCGGCTATGAAAAATTCTGGAACCTCAAGTGCCACTACAGCGGCCTTGCGCCGGACGCGGCGGTCATCGTGGCCACCGTGCGCGCGCTCAAGAGCCATGGCGGCGCCCCCGTGCCCGTGCCGGGGCGGCCGCTGCCCAAAGAATATTCCGAGGAGAATGTGGGCTTTGTGGAGGCCGGTTGCTGCAACCTTCTGCATCACATCGGAAGCGTCAGGAAATCCGGCGTCTCCCCGGTGGTCTGCATCAATGCCTTTGTCACGGACACCGACGCCGAGATCGCCAGGATCCGCGAACTCTGCGAGGCGGCC
>URHE01000002.1 GCA_900547595.1 uncultured Desulfovibrio sp. | reverse complement strand
TTTATTTTCAACGATTCCCGGCCTTCGCTGGTGCGCCTTGCACAAAATTCTGGCGGAGAGGGGGAGATTCGAACTCCCGGTGGTGTTACCCACACACGATTTCCAATCGTGCTCCTTAGACCAGCTCGGACACCTCTCCTCAAACTGTTCCTGCGTTGGGAACGAAACTATCTACACCAGTTTGCTTGCGAGTGCAAGCCTTGTGCGCGGTTCCGAAAAGAATCGCCTGGGCGGGCTCTTTTGCCGGGCCCCGGGCATGCCCGAACGCTCCCGCTCACCACAGGTGTTCGCGCTTTCGGCCTTCTGGCGGCGTGTCTCCTTTTTCCCGCCATTTCAGGTGCGCCACATAGGGAGTGCAGGGGCATCGATGGACAAAGGGCGTGCCCCTGGTCGCTTTTCTGATCAGCCATGCCAAACCGATGACGAGCGCGATGACGAGGATGCTCCAGAACATGTCTGCTCCACAACGTCCCGCCCCGGGAAGGCTCCCGTGGGAATGGCGTCCAGGTGTTTATTCTTTGTCATCGTCCTTGCCGGACATGGGGCGTTCCGAGGGGGGGCGCCTGCCTTTGCGGGCGCTTGCCCCCTGCTGGAATGCCCAGAGTCCGAAGATGGCAAGAACGGCAATGCCGATGGCATTGAGCGTCATGTAGTCCATGGCGCTCCTCCCCGCGAATGGCCGGCCCTAGGCCGCGCCGATCTGGTTGAAGCCGCTGTCCACATAGATGGTTGCGCCGGTGACGCCGCGCGAAAGCTCGGAAGCCAGGTACACTGCCGTTCCCCCCACATCCATGGTGCTGACATTGCGGCGCAGGGGAGAATGGGCCTCCACATGGGTGAAAATATCCTTGAGGCTGGAGACGGCGGAGGCGGCCAGCGTCTTGATGGGGCCAGCGCTGATGGCATTGACGCGCACGCCCCTGGGGCCGAGATCATAGGCGAGATAGCGCACCGAGGCTTCCAGTGCCGCCTTGGCCACGCCCATGACGTTGTAACCGGGGATGATCCGTGTGGAACCGAGATAGGTCATGGAAATGACCGAAGCGTTTTCGGAAAAGAGCGGTTCAAAGGCCCGGCAAAGCCCGGTGAGGGAATAGGCGGAAATATCCAGGGCCAGCTTGAAGCCGTCCCGCGAAGTGTCGATAAAGCGCCCCACAAGGTCCTCACGATTGGCGAAGGCCAGCGAATGCACGAGGATATCGAGGCCGCCCCAATGCTCCTTGACAAGAGCGGCGGCATTGGCGATCTGCGCGTCGTCGGTCACGTCGCACTGAAAGGTGAATTCTCCGCCGAGTTCGGCGCTCAGCGGTTCCACGCGCTTCTTGATGGCGTCGCCCACATAGTTGAAGGCAAGCCGCGCGCCGTGGGCCTTGAGGCTGGAGGCAATGCCCCAGGCAATGCTTCTGTTGTTGGCAAGGCCCATGATCAGGGCTCTTTTTCCTTCAAGCAGCATAATTCCTCCTTTGACGCGTTGTCAGGCAGCTCGGGGGGAGCGCCGATGTCACTTCGTCAGAATGTCGTAGGCTTCCTGATAGCGCTTGGCCGTGGTTTCGATGACGTCCGGCGGCAGGGCCGGCGGCGGAGGTTCCTTGTTCCACGGTTGGGCGCTCAGCCAGTTGCGCAGATATTGCTTGTCGAAGCTGGGCTGTATCTTGCCGGGAGTGTAGGAGGCCGCCGGCCAGAAGCGCGAAGAATCCGGCGTGAGCACCTCATCGATGAGATGGAGGGTGCCGTCGATGAAGCCGAATTCAAACTTGGTATCCGCCACGATGATGCCGCGTTTCGCGGCATGATCGCGCCCGGCATCATAAAGGGCAAGGGACGTGCGCCGCACGGTGTCGGCGGTGGCATCACCGAGCAGGGCCGCGGCCTCGGCCATGGTGATGTTTTCGTCATGCTGGCCGAGCGCCGCCTTGGTGGAGGGGGTAAAAATGGCCGGCTCCAGCCTGTCGGCCTCGCGCAGCCCGGCCGGGAGCCTGTGCCCGCAGATCATGCCCGTGGCCTGATAGTTTTTCAGGCCGGAACCGGTGATATAGCCGCGCACGATGCACTCCACCGGCAGCGGTTCAGCCTTGCGCACCAGCACGGCACGGCCTTCCAGCTCTTCCTTCCAGGGAGCCAGCGCAGCGGGGAAGCGGTCCACATCGCTTTCCACGATATGATTGGGAATGATGTTCTGGAATTTCCGCATCCAGAACAGGGTGATCTGGTTGAGGATGACGCCCTTGTAGGGGATCGGTTCGGCCATGATCACGTCAAAGGCGGACATGCGGTCAGTGGTCACGATGAGCAGGATATTGTCGTCAATATCATAAATATCACGCACCTTGCCGCGCGAACGCAGGGGATAGGCGGTGATTTCCGTCCTGGTGACAACTTTCATGGAAGCTCCTTGCGTGTCTTCCCGGCACAGCCCCGGGCGTTATTTTATCGAAGCAGCGCCGCCCTTGCGCCGGGCCTCCACGGAACGGGCATGGGCTTCCAGCCCTTCCAGCCGCGCGAGCGCGGTGATGGCCTCGGCATTTTTTTCGAGGAATGTCGGCGACGCCGCAATGATGCTCGTTTTTTTGCAAAATGTCTGCACCGAGAGCGCGGAGGAAAATCGCGCCGTCCGCAAGGTGGGCAACACATGGTTGGGGCCGGCATAGTAGTCGCCCACCGGTTCCGGGCTGTGCCCGCCGAGAAAGGCCGCCCCCGCGTGCCGGATATACGGCAGGACCGCCCACGGATCGCGCGTGCAGATCTCAAGATGTTCGGGCGCCACATGGTTGGCGATGGCCACGGCCGTGGTCATGTCGGGCACAAGCGCGATGCAGCCCCAGTCCGTCAGCGAACGCTCCGCAATTGCGGCGCGGGGCAGGGCCGCGCACTGGCGTTCCAGTTCGTGTTGCAGGCGTTCCGCAAGACGCGGGGCATCCGTCACGCAAATGGCGCTGGCAAGCGCGTCGTGTTCCGCCTGTGAAAGCATGTCCGCCGCAACCCAGGCCGCATTGGCGCTTTCATCGGCAAGGATGAGCACTTCGCTCGGCCCGGCGATCATGTCGATGCCGACCATCCCCTGAAGAATACGCTTGGCCGTGGTGACATAGATGTTCCCGGGCCCGGCGATGACGTCCACGCGCGGCACGCTTTCCGTGCCGAGGGCAAGCGCGGCGATGCTCCAGGCTCCGCCCACGCGGTAGACTTCTTCAATATCCAGCAGGTGCGCGGCTGCCAGCAGGTGCGGGTCCACGCTGCCATCGGCCCGGGGCGGCGTGCAGATGGCGAGCCGCGGCACGCCGGCCACCTGGGCCGGAATGGCGTTCATGAGCAGGCTTGAAATAAGGGGAGTGCTGCCCCCCCGTCCGCCGGGAACGTAGAGGCCCACAGCGTCCACCGGCAGCACCCGCTGACCGAGGATGGTGCCGTCCGGACGCGTCATGAACCAGGAACGCTCCAGCTGCGCCTCATGAAAGGCGCGGATATTGGCTGCTGCCCCGCAGATGTATTCCCTGCTTTCCACCGGGACGGAGGCTGCCGCCCGCGCGATTTCCTGGGGGCTCACCCGCACGGGGAGGGCGAAATCCGGCGCGTCGAAATGCCGCGTGTACTCCACCAGAGCCTCATCGCCCTTGGCGCGCACGGCGGCGATGATCTCCCGCACGGCGCTTTCGACGTTTTCATCGGGGGTGGTGCGCCCCTCCAGCCAGCGGGAGGCGGTGGCCCAGTCTTTTTCGGTCTGAATGTGGAGCATGCGGCATGTCATGGATGGTCTCCTCGCATCGTGGAAGTGGTGTACAGGAATGCCTGGCGAATGTCGAGCCGGGCACGGTGGCGGACCGGCGCATCTTGACAGCGGCGTCTCTCGAACATACCTCAATGATTATATGCCGATGACCGGCCGCCGCCGCGACCGGTCACACAGGAGGAACCATGAAGCGTCACATGATGCACCCATACAGCACACATGCGGCCCCCTCCCATGCCCGTGAAGACGGGGAGGAAACGTCACGGTCCGAAGCCTTTGCGGACACGCCCCTTGAGCCGGACACCGCCGTCCGGGACGATGCGCTGGCGGAACAGGCCGATGCCGTGCGCGATGCCGCGGACCTCGCTTCCGGAAGCCAGGGACCCTCCACGGAGGGAGGCCCCGGGGCGGAGGACGAGGCCGTCGCGCGCTGCAAGGCGGAGATGGAAGAACTGCGCCTGCGCACCGCCGCAGAGATGGAAAACTTCAAGAAGCGCCTGACGCGCGAACATCAGGAGCAGATGCGCTTCGCAGCGGAGAAAGTGCTGGGAGACCTGCTGCCGAGCCTGGACAATCTGGAGCTTGCGCTGCAATACGGCAGCAAGCACGAAGCCTGCAAGGACATGCTCCAGGGGATCGCCATGACGCGCAAGCTCCTTCTGGACGCGCTGGAAAAGCACGGTTTGAAGGCACTCGGCGAGGTCGGTGACGAGTTCAACCCGGAAGTGCATGAGGCCGTCGGCCTTGAGGCCAATCCGGAACTGGCCCCCGGCTCAGTGACGCGCGTCATGCAGCGCGGCTACAAGCTCAATGACCGCCTGCTCCGCCCCGCCAGGGTGATGATCAACCAGTGACGGGCTAATGGCCGTCGATGCATGGCCGGATGAAACGGTGGACATTCCGGCCATGTTCCAGTAGGAACCTCTCTTTACGGCGGCGTCCGGCGCGCATGCCCGGTTGTGGCGGCAGGCCATGTTCCGGCGGGCGTTCCGGTCTATCGGTCGTGTATGTCCACTTTTTTCCGCGCAGGTTCCGAAATCATGCCCATTGCCATTCCCCGTTTTGAAGCCGGCAGTGTTCCTTCCACCGTTCCCGAAGTCCGCCTTGATGCGGACGCAAAGCTCGAGATACGTCCGGCGCGCGTTTCGGACGTTCACGGCATGTCCGCGCTCATCAACCAGTATGCCTCCTCCAACGTCATGCTGGCGCGCGGGCCGCAGTATCTGTATCAGCATATCCAGGACTACATGGTGGTGACGGCGCCCGCGGCCCACAGCGGCGAGGAGACGGTGGTCGCCTGCGGCGCCCTGCATGTGCTCTGGTCGGATCTGGCGGAGATTCGCTCCATCGCCGTGCACCAATCCTGTCAGGACAGGGGGCTGGGCCGTCGTCTTGTGGCGGCGCTGGTGGAGCGTTGCCGGGTGCTGGGCATTCCCCGCGTCTTTGTATTCACGCTCGTGGCCTCGTTTTTCCGGAACTGCGGCTTCGAGGAATTCGACCGGGAAAGTCTGCCCCCCATTGTCTGGGTCGAGTGCAGCAAGTGCCCGAAATTTTACCGTTGTGATGAGATCGGCATGATCCGGTTCCTGGAGAACTGAGAACGCGCGGCTGCGCATCACCATCGCGGACCGTCCTTTTATGTTATGGCGGCGCGGGGCTGGAGTTTACGCATGAACAGGCTTGCTGGCAGGGATTTCCTCAAGGAAATCGACTTCACGTCCGACGAACTCGTCTTTCTTCTTGATCTGGCGGCCCGGCTGAAAGCGGCCAGGAAGGCAGGCCGCGAACCGCGCTTTCTTGAGGGGCGCAATATCGCGCTCCTTTTTGAGAAGGACTCCACGCGCACGCGCTGTTCCTTTGAGGTGGGCGCGCACGATCAGGGGGCCAATGTCACCTATCTTGGCCCCACGGGTTCGCAGATGGGCAAAAAGGAGTCCATGGCCGACACCGCCCGCGTGCTCTCGCGCTTTTTCGACGGCATTGAATACCGGGGCTTCGGGCAGGCGCGGGTGGAAGCCCTGGCAGAATACGCCACGGTCCCTGTCTGGAACGGCCTGACCAATGAGTGGCACCCCACGCAGCTTCTGGCGGACATGCTCACCATGCGCGAAACGTGCGCCAAGCCTCTTGCCGACCAGCGCCTCGCCTACCTGGGTGACGCACGGTACAATATGGGCAATTCACTCATGGTGGGTTCGGCCATGCTCGGGGTGGATTTCTGCTCCGTGGCGCCGCGCGCGCTCTGGACCTCCGACGAGGTTTTTGAGATGGCGCGCCACATCGGCGAACGGACCGGCGCGCGCATTTCCCGCACGGAAAATGTGGCGGAAGGAGTGCGGGGCAGTGACTTTCTCTATACCGACGTATGGGTTTCCATGGGCGAGCCGGATGAGGTCTGGAAAGAACGCATCCAGTTGCTTGAGCCCTACAGGGTCACGTCACATGTCATGGACATGACGGGCAATCCCGAATGCCGTTTCCTGCACTGCCTGCCGGCGTTCCATAACCGGGAGACGGAGATCGGCGAGCAGATATACCGCCGTTTCGGCATGGAGTGCATGGAAGTGGATGACGCGGTTTTTGAGTCTCCGCGCAGCGTGGTCTTCGAGGAAGCGGAAAATCGTCTCCATACCATCAAGGCCATCATGGTGGCCACGCTGGCCAGTGCGCCGCTGGACTTTCCCGACTGAAGCGTTCCTGTCCGGCATGCACGCCGCTGACCGCGCATGCCGGATGCCTTCGCTGGAGGCTGCATGCCGACCATCCGCAAAAATCTGCTCCAGTTATTGTTTTCCGGCGCCTATCTTCTGCGCTGGAATGACAAGCTGCGCCCCGTGGAATTGCAGGAGATCGACAAGCAGGCGCACAAGATGCTGCTGGCCTGCGCGCTCTGGCACGAAAATTCGCGCGGACTTTGCGCGACCGAGCGCACAGCCCTGGCCCGCAACATCATTGAAGGCGGCCTGTTCGACTATTTCTACCGCTGCATCATCACGGACATCAAGCCGCCGGTTTTCTACAAGATCAAGGAAAACCGCGAACATTTCCGCCAGCTCACGGAGTATGTGCTCGGCAGGCTCGAACCGGTGCTCGCGCCGCTCGGCCCTTTCTGGGAACGGATGCGGGCCTGGCATCTTGAAGCGGCCCGGGGAGGGGAGGACGGCCTTGACCGGCGCATCCTCACGGCAGCGCATCTCTACGCCTCGCAGTGGGAGTTTCAGATCATCCGTCCCTGCAACACCTTTGACGATGAGATGGATTCCATTGCCCAGTCGTTCGTGGAGCGCCTGAACAGGCTCCGTGACCTGCGCGGCATGGATTCCCTGCTCATCCCCGGCACGGCCCTGGGGCGCTTCGCCAACCTCTGCGGCCAGCTCCGCTTTCAGATCCGCTGGACGCAGGCGCCGCGCATCCCCGCCACCTCCGTGCTCGGGCATATGTTCATCGTGGCTTCGCTGGGCTATTTTTTCAGCCTTGCGGTGGATGCCTGCGCGGCCAGATCCGTCAACAACTTTTTCTGCGGATTGTTCCATGACCTCCCGGAACTTCTGACGCGGGACATCATCTCGCCGGTCAAGCAGTCCATTTCCAGCCTGCCGCAACTCATCAGGGAATATGAGGAGCACGAGCTGGACCGGCGCATCCTCGGCCCCTTGCGGCAGGAGGGATTCGCGCCGCTGGCCGAACGCATCGCCTACTATCTGGGGCTGGAAATCGGTTCGGAGTTTCAGGAATGCCGCCGGGAGGGCGATGCCGTGGTGGCCGTGGACGATTTCGACACGCTCCACCGCTGCCACAACCGCGACGAGGACGACCCCAAGGACGGCCAGATGCTCAAAATCTGCGACTGGCTCGCCGCATTCCTTGAAGCGCACAGCTCGATCCGCAACGGCGTGTCCTCGCCGCATCTGATTGAAGCGCAGGCACGTCTCAAGGGCAAGCTTTCCGAAAGCTCTCTCGAGCCCATGCTCCATCTTGAGGCGCTGCTCGCGGATTTTGACTGATGCGCGCCCCTCTGCTTTTTGCAAGCGTCCTTGCGCTGGCCTTCGCCATCATGGCGCCGATGCCGTCCCCGGCGGCGGAAGTCCGGCTTTCCAAAAGTTTGCCGCACTACGCGCGGGATATGGAATTTTATTATCAGGCCCCCCGACCGGAGATACTGCCCGGGCTGCTCAGGACGCTGGCGTCCGAAGGCGTGCTCGCCCATGGTGAAAAGCGGCTCGTGGTGGCGTCGTTCCTGGCCGAGCTGGCGGCGCGGAACATGGCCTCCCTTGATGACCTGGCCGCCGGCATCAGCGGCACGGAAGGCGAAGCCGGGGCCGATGCCCGGCGCACGCTTGCCTGGGCCGCGCATCTCGCGCGTCATCCCCAGGAAACGCGCCTGCTCGACCAGCTGCTCACAACGCATGACGCCACCCTGCGGGGGCATATCGGGCGCAGTCCCGCGCCGCTTTCCGCCTGGGCGGCGCAGGAACCCACCGTGCCCCGCATGTTCTGGGGCGCCTATATGGCGTCTGGCGATACGGCATGGGCGGACAGGCTCATTGACGCCGCCCTGCGCTATGCCCGGCTCAATGCGGCAGGGCGCCAGAACGAACCGGACTTTGCCGCCAGCGCGGCGGCGGCGGCCCTGCTCTATGACATGGCGCCGCGCCATGCGCGGCTGCGGGAACGGGTACGCGCGCGCCTCAGGGACACGAATGGCGTTGAGGCCGCGACCCTGCATCTTATTTTGCACGATGCCGGTCGCTGATGCCTCGCCCGCCGCATGCCCGGAAGCATGGCGCGGAAAGAGCGCTCTCAGCGCTCGAAGCGTTTGGGGCAGGCAACGCAGGCCGCGTCCGGCGCATTCCTGACCAGAGCCGCGCGAAAGGCCGCAAATTCCGGCTTGTTCCAGATTTTCCAGGGGGCTTCGCCGCGCACATCACCGAATACCCGGCGCCGGTCGTCCCCCTGGGACGCGGCATGCATGCTCCCCTCGTCCGCCGGCGGGGCATTGTCCGGCACATTGAGGTAGACGCAGGGGGAGAGCCTGCCGTCCGCGTCCACATAGCAGCTCCGGGCGACATTCTCCCGGCAGCCTCCGGCATCGGCCACGGCATCGGCGCCGGGCAGCGCGAAATGGATGATGCGTCCCCGTGTCTCGGCCTCGGCGGCAACGGCTTCCAGAAGATCACGCGCAATGGCTATCTTGTCCGTTTCCCGGGGCGCGAACGCCAGGTGCGCCTGGCCGGGCAGCGCGAGATAATCCAGCGTGCTCACCACGGTCATTTCCACGTCCAGCTCTTCCATGAGCGCGGGCAGGCGGCGCAGGGCGTCCATCCTGTCGGCAAGCAGCAGATAGGCGAAATGTATCTCCAGCGGCTCGCCGCCGGCGGGACGGCCCGTTTCCCTGATGGCGGCGCGCAGCAGGCGCACGCTTTCGCGGACACGCGCAAAGGGAACACCGGCGCGCGCGTCATTGCTGGCCTCGTCCGTGCCCGCCAGTGAAAATGCCAGCAGGTCCATGCCGCTTTCCGCCAGTCTGTGCGCCAGCGCGGCATCCATCCGCAGCCCGCAGGAGGTGCTGGAAACGGCACAGCCGGCACGGCGCGCCAGCGCCACATAGTCGAGAAAGCGCGGATGGAGGAGCGGCTCGCCCCAGCCCTGAAGATGCGCGCGTTGCGCGCCGCGCAGAAGCGGCCAGAGCGCGGCAAAGACGGTGTCCGGCATATGGCGTCCGCGCCAGGTGGCGGCGGCTGTCGTGTGCGGACAATAGACGCAGCGACCGGAACAGAGCGAGGTCACTTCCACCTGAAGGCAGTCCAGCGGCCGCTGCGCGCCCAAAAGAACCTCGCGCAGCCGCTCCAGAAAACCGGGCGCCCGGAAGGCCGGGTCAGCCAGTGGGTCGCGGATGTCCGCGCCGTCGGCGCGAGAAGCTTCAGCCGCAGTTTCGCGCATGGCGCCTCCTTGCATCAGTGGCCAAACATTCTGGAGAACCAGCCGCGCCGTTTTTCCTGCCTGGGGCGCCAGCTCGTTTCCACGCAGGGAAGAAAGGGGGTCGCGCCCCATTTTTTCTTGAAAAAGCTTACGCCCTCGCTCATGCCGAGGCCCAGATTGAGCAGGCCGTGGCCGCGCGCCTCCCCTTCGGCGGCAAGCGCGGCAAGAAGCGCGTCGGCTGTGCCGGGGGGTGCCATGGGCGAACGAAAGGCAAACATGTAAAAGGCCGTGGTGAACGAGGAATAATCGCCGATGGCGCAGGCCAGCAGACGCCCCCCGGCATCGCGCGCGGAGAAGAGGCGCGCCTCGGGCGCGGCGGCGAGATAGTCCCCCAGCCTGTTGAAGATGTAAATACTTCCGGCATCCAGCGCTTCGCCCTTCTTCTGGATGAAGGCGGCGGTCAGGGCGGCATGCTCCTTTGTCCAGGAACCGGCGCCGCCGTCTTGCTCAATGGTCGTTTCCCGCGCCGCGCGGCGCAGCAGGTTGCGGAGCTTCTGCCCCGCGCGCCCTCCGGGAAGCCGGAGCGGCAGCGGCAGCGACCAGTAGGCATCCACGGAACATTCCGCATCCGCCGGGGCCGCATTCGGACGGACGGCGGCAATGATCGTGAGGTGTTCCAGGCCCGGCAGGGCCAGGGCCTCCGCCACGGCGGCGTCAACGGAAGCGGCGTCAGTGGGCGTGCCCGCGGGATAGGCCACAAGCACCGCATGACCGCCGCCGTGATGGAGCACGCACCCCGCGCAGGGGCGGCTTTCCAGCCCGGAAACGGCGCGCACATACGGGAGAAGCTGATCGGGCGTCAATGCTCCGGCCGTGATGTGCGCCAGAGGCGAAAACGTGCCGCCTACCATGCCACCTCCTCCCCGCCGCGCCTGAACCGCCGCAGCCGGAGCTTGAGCGCGGGCAGCAGCCCGAACGGCGCCTGGCGCACGCTGAAGCCGTCCTCCACGAGCATCTGCCGCAGGTTGACCATATGCGCCGACCCCACAAAGACCGCGCAACGGCCTTCTTCAAGATAGGGGCGCATGCGCTCCCGGAAGCGCTGATCGCGGCGGCTGATGACATATTCCGTGCGGGTGGGAAATTCCGCGCTGGAGCCCATCATGCCTTCAAGGTCGCCCGCAAGATAGGCGCGCATGTTCCTGCGTGAAAGCGCCTTCCAGCCGCCGCACGCGCGAAAAAATCGCACCACGCGTTCCGGCGGGAGGGAACCGAGGGAATCCAGCTGCTCCTCAAGGCTTTCCATGCCCACCACATTCTTGCCCATGTCATGCGCCACGCGCCAGGCTTCCATATCCACGGACTCGCGCCATCCCTGCCGTTCCAGAAAGGCCGTCCAGAGGCTGAAAAAGGCGCACCAGGGCCGCGCATTGGCAAGGAACCAGCGCACATCGACCTTGCGCGCGCTCTCCAGGCCGAGGGCGCGGGCAAGGAAACCCTCAGGCCCGCGCACCACGCGTTCCAGGCGGCGAATATCCGCTTCGTCCAGCATGTCCAGAATGGGCGTTGCTCCGGGAAGCGGCGTGCGGCCCGCGCGGTCCACATCCGCCATAAAGCCCTCGTCCAGCGGACCTTCAAAGAGCACATGATCCACGTCACGGAACAGACGGCGGAACGACGGCTCAAAGGAATGGCAGAAAAAATGCGCGGTGCCGCCCACCCATGACGTTCTGCCATTCTTTTCCACGCGCCAGAGCATGGCAAAGGGGCGGTGGCTCGGCCTGTCATCGGTGAGTTTCGGGGCTTCCGCGGGCGCGCGGAGAAAAGCCAGTGCAAGCTCCTGTATGACATTGCCGTCATCTCCGGCGGCGCGTTCCGCTCCCTGCCCGCGGGCAGAGGCGCCCGCCCTGCGGCGCGGCGTTTCCGTCCACTGGGCCATGAGATAGGGAAAGGAAGGGCGCGCGCCCCACTTGCGCTTGAAGCGCAAGATACCCTCATTGACGCCCAGACCGAGATGGACAAAGCGCTTGCCAGCCTGCCGCGCCCGTTCGAGCATGACGGCGAACAGCAGGTCAGAGGCGTGCGGAATGGCATGCGCACGGGAGTGCGCGCCGAGCACATAGCTGACGAAATTTTCCGGCGCGTAGTCCAGAAGCAGGCAGGCGGCAAGGCGTCCTTCCCCATCTCGCGCGTCGAGCAGCCGCAGGGAGCCGCCGGCTTCCGCCAGGGCCTCCGGAGTGCGCGCATAGAGCGCGGCCACATGGGGGGCCATGCTCCCGGCTTCACCGCGCTGGACGTGGCCGAGAAATTCGGCCCAGAGCCTGCGGTGTTCCGGGGTAAACGTCACGCCCTCTGTTACGCGCAACCGCGCCGCCGCTCTGGTGAGCGGCCCACGCAGCCGTTGCGGCGGCGTTGCGGTGGCGGGGAGGACATGGTAGCGGTCCCGGTCCACAATATGCGGGGCCAGCCGGGACGGAAGCGATGGACCGATGGCCCAGCATGCCGTGGCGCCGGTGTGGCGCAGCGCTTCTTCAAGTGATGCTTCAAAAATCGAATCATCGTAGCGTCCCTCAAGCGGGTAGGCCACGGCCATGAGCCAATCCTCGGCGGCAAGGAAAAGGTAGGGGCCGATACAGAAGGGCGCGCCCCCGGAGAGCGCGGTCATGAGCGGCAGGGAGTGCTCGGGCACGCGGGCGAGGGCGGGCATGCGCGCGGGCATGTCCGTGTTCGCGGCATCCGCGGGGGCGGACGCCTGCCGGGGGGCGGGCTGCTCCGGCATGGCTCAGGCGGCGTCCATGGCGCGCTGGAGGTCGGCGTGGATGTCGTCCCAGGCTTCCAGCCCGACGGAAAGCCGCACCATTCCCGGCGTGATGCCCGCCGCCTCCAGTTGCGCGTCCGAAAGCTGGCGATGGGTGGAGCTGGCGGGGTGCAGGATGGCTGTCCTGATGTCGGCCACATGCGTTTCCAGCGAGGTGAGGCGGAGCGCGTCGATGAAACGCGCCCCCGCATCACGCCCCCCCCGGAACGAGAACGAAACCACGCCGCTCGCGCCGTCAGGCAGATATTTTTGCGCCAGCGCGGCATAGGGATCGCCGGCAAGACGCGGATAGCGGACCCATTCCACCTTGTCTTGCGCCGAGAGCCAGCGCGCGGCGGCCTCGGCGTTTTCGCAGTGGCGCCGCATGCGCAGGTGCAGCGTCTCCAGGCCCAGATTGGTGTAGAACGCGCCCTGGGCTGTCTGGCAGCAGCCCATATCGCGCATGAGCTGGACGCGCGCCTTGGCGATATAGGCCGAGCGCCCGAAGGCATCGGCATAGACAAGGCCATGGTAGGAAGGGTCCGGCTCGGTAAATTCCGGAAACGCGCCCGCGCGCCAGTCAAACGTGCCGCCATCCACAATGGCGCCCCCGAGCTGGACGGCGTGCCCGTCCATGTACTTGGTGGTGGAGTGGATGACGATGTCCGCGCCGAAGGTGAGGGGACGGCAGAGAATGGGGGTGGCAAAGGTATTGTCCACCAGAAGCGGCAGGCCGCGCTCATGCGCGAGGCGGGCGAAGCGCTCGATATCCAGCACGCTCAGGGCCGGGTTGGCGAGAGTCTCGCCGTAGACAAACCGCGTGGTGGGCCGAAAGGCGCGCGCGAGCTCTTCATCTGAAGCATCTTGATCCACAAACGTGGTTTCGATGCCGAAACGGCGAAGCGTCACGGCGAAAAGGTTGTGCGTTCCCCCGTAGATGCTCGCGGCGCTGACGATATGATCCCCGCAGCGGGCCAGATTGAGCGCGGCGAGCAGGACGGCGGCCTGCCCCGAGGAAGTGCAGAGCGCGCCCACGCCGCCTTCGAGCGCGGCGATCTTTTTCTCCACCGCGTCCACCGTGGGATTGCCGATGCGGGAATAAAAGAAGCCCGCTTCCTCCAGATCGAAAAGCCGGGCCACTTCGGCGGTGGAGTCATAGGTAAAGGTCGTGCTCTGGACAATGGGAAGGACGCGCGGTTCCCCGTTTTTTGGGGTATAGCCGGCGTGAAGGCACTGGGTTTCCGTTTTCATGGCTGCTCCGGAATCTTGTGGGCGGAACGCTGGGCTTAGCTGCGGCCGCCCATCGATCGCCGGAATATCACGCTGACGGCGGCAATCCGGGCGGCATCGCCCAAAATAGCCCAGGGGCGCCCGCAAGACAAGACATGCGGAACCGCCGGAGACGGGCCTGCCGTGCTGCTGGACTGTCCGGAACAAACGGGATATATGTCCGGGATTCCAGAACAGTACCGTCCCGGAGGAACCGGAGGGCGGCAACGCGCAGGAAATCTTCATGAGCATCATCCACCACGCGGGCGGCGACCGCGCCCTTTTGCTTCAGGATACGGAACAGCCGCGCCTGTTCCGGGACCTCTTCCCCTACACGAGCATTTGCCGCACCTCCTTTGACGAAGTGCTCCTTGCCCCGCGTCCGGCGGCGCAAATGCGCATCACGGACACGACCTTCCGCGATGGCCAGCAGGCGCGTCCCCCCTATACGGTGCGCCAGGTCGCGCGGATGTTCGATTTTCTCCACCGCATGGGCGGAAAGACCGGGCTCATCGCGGCGTCGGAATTTTTTCTGTATTCCCCGCGTGACCGCAAATGCGTGGAGGTGTGCCGCGCGCGCGGCTACCGCTTCCCCCGTGTCACCGCCTGGATCCGGGCCAATCGCGAGGACCTCAAGCTTGCGCGGGACATGGAGTTTGACGAGACCGGCATGCTCACCAGCGTTTCCGACTACCATATCTTCCTCAAACTGGGGAAAACGCGGCAGCAGGCCATGGACATGTATACGGAGCTTGCCTCCCAGGCGCTGGAATGGGGCATCATTCCGCGCTGCCACTTCGAGGACATCACCCGCGCGGACATCTACGGCTTCTGCCTGCCGCTGGCGCAACGGCTCATGGAGCTTTCGCGCCAGAGCGGCATGCCCGTCAAGATACGCCTCTGCGATACCATGGGCTATGGCGTGCCGTGGCCCGGCGCGGCGCTCCCCCGTTCGGTGCAGCGCATCGTGCGCGCCTTTACCGACGAGGCCGGCGTGCCCGGCGAATGGCTGGAATGGCATGGGCACAATGATTTTCACATGGCCCTTGCCAATGGCGTCACCGCCTGGCTTTACGGTTGCGGCGCCGTGAACAGCACGCTTTTCGGCTTTGGCGAGCGTACAGGCAATACGCCGCTGGAAGCCCTGCTTATCGAGTATATTTCCCTCACGGGCGAGGACGCCGCCGCGGACACGACGGTGCTCAGCGAAGTGGCGGACTTTTTTGAGCGCGAGCTCGATTACCGCATCCCGCCCAACTATCCCTTTGTGGGACGCGACTTCAATGCCACCAGCGCGGGCGTCCATGCCGACGGCCTGGCCAAGAACGAGGAAATCTACAACATCTTCGACACGAAGCGCCTGCTCGGACGTCCGGTGCCCATCATCGTCACCGACAAGACAGGCCGCGCGGGCGTCGCCTACTGGATCAACACAAGTCTCAATCTTCCAAAAGAACGCCAGGTTTCCAAAAAGCATCCCGCCGTGGGCAGGATATACGACGCCATCACAGCCCTCTATGCCGACAGTGGCCGCACCACAAGCCTCTCGCACGAGGAGATGGAATCTCTCGTGCAGCAGCATATGCCCGAACTCTTCGCCACCGAGTTCGACCGCATGAAGAAACTCGCCGGTGAACTGGCGGCCCATCTTATCCTCCGGCTGGCGCGCAGCGCCGTCCTGAGCCGGCTGGATGCCGAAGCATGCGCCGCGTTGAACGCCTTTGTGGGCGAGTATCCCTTTATCCAGTTCTGCTGCCTCACGGACGCGGAAGGGCGGATGTGCTGTTCCGCCATTGCGGACTCGGAGTACGCCGCCAGTTATGCAACACTGCACCCCGGCTATGACTTTTCCGAACGCGAATGGTTCAAGAAGCCCATGCAGACCGGCGACCTCCATATCATGGATGTCTACCAGTCCCACTTCACGTCCAAGCTCGTCATCACCGTCTCCTGCGCGGTGACGGATGAAAATGACAGGATCGTGGGCGTGCTCAGCGGCGATATTCAGTTGGAGCAACTGCTCAAGCGCGCCCGCGCGCTCCGGCTTGAAGTGGACGAGGGCGAGGACGGCGAAGACACGTCCAGCGACTGAGAACCTCAAAGAGCCGCGAGGCTCTGGAGAAAGACGGTATGCGCAAGACTCTCTACTGGATCGAAGGTGACGGCATCGGGCCGGAAATCTGGCGCGCGGCAAGGCCGGTAATCGATGCCGCGCTGGCCGCGGAATCCGACCTGCGCCTCGACTGGCGGGAACTTCCCGCCGGGGAAAAGGCCCGCGCGAACGAAGGCACGCCCTTGCCGGAGCGCACGCTGGCAGCTCTGCGCGACGCGGAGATCGCCATCAAGGGGCCGCTGGGCACCCCGGTAGGCACGGGCATCCGCAGCCTCAACGTGGCCTTGCGCCAGGGGCTCGATCTCTACGCCTGCATCCGCCCCGTGCGGCATTTCGAGGGGCTGGAGACACCGGTGAAACATCCGGAGCGGGTGGATATGGTCATCTTCCGGGAAAATACCGAGGATGTCTATGCCGGGGTGGAGTTTGCCGCAAATACGCCCGAGGCGCGGAAGCTCGCGGAATTTCTTCGCGACGAACTGGGCGTGACGCGCATTGCGGAAACCGCCGCCATCGGCATCAAGCCCATGACGGAGGCTGGTTCCAAACGGCTCGTGCGCCGCGCCTTGCGCTTTGCCCTGGATACGGGCCGTCCCAGCCTGACCCTGGTCCACAAGGGCAATATCATGAAGTTCACCGAAGGCGCGTTCCGTCAATGGGGCTATGACGTGGCGGCGGAAGAGTTCGCGGAGCGTACCTGTACCGAAAAAGACACCGTTCCCGGTCGCCTTGTGGTCAAGGACCGCATCGCGGACGCCATGTTCCAGGAGGCGCTGCTCCGGCCCGAAGCCTACAGCGTGCTCGCCACGCCCAATCTCAACGGGGACTACATTTCGGATGCGCTTGCGGCCCAAGTGGGCGGCCTCGGCCTGGCGCCGGGCGTCAACATGTCCGATTCCCTGGCGTTCTTCGAGGCCACGCACGGCACCGCTCCGGCCATTGCCGGAAAGGACAGGGCCAATCCCGGCAGCCTCATCCTCTGCGGCGCCATGCTCATGGAGCATCTGGGCATCCCCGCCGCTGCGAAGCGCATCCGCGCCGCCGTGGAAAAAGCCATCGCGGGCAAGGCCGTCACCGAGGACCTGGCGCCCCAGGTTCCGGGCAGCCGCGTGGTGGGCTGCCGCGAATTTGGAGAGATCATCGGCGAAAATCTCTGAGACACGACTTCGTTTCGTGCCGGGGGGCGCATGCTGCCGCTGGAAAACCTCTTGCTCTTTGTTCCGGCCATGGCGCTGCTTGTTATCCTGCCGGGGCCGGATTTCGCGCTTGTCAGCCGGGTGGCGCTGCTGGAGGGGGCGCCCGCGGGCAGCGCCGCCGCCTGTGGCGTCGCCCTGGGGATCAGTGTGCATACAGCGTGCGCCATTATCGGCATCTCGGCCATTATCGCCGCCTCGGCTCCACTGTTCACACTCCTCAGATATGTGGGCGCAGCCTATCTTTTCGGGCTGGGGATCCAGGCGTTTCGCCGGAATGTTCCGGGCACGCCGCCTGACGGGGGGCACGCCGCCCCACCGCGGCAGCCGCAGGTGCGCCGCGCGTTCAGGCAGGGCTTTCTGACCAATGCGCTCAATCCCAAGGCTGTTCTGATTTTTCTCACATTGCTGCCGCAATTCATGGTGCGGGATGTCCACCCTTCGCTGCAACTGCTGGAAATGGGCGCCATCATCGCGGCGCTCTGTCTTGTCTGGTATCTGCTCCTCGCGCGGGTTTTGGGACGCGCGCGCGGGATGTTTGAAAATCCCCGTTTTCAGCGCTGGCTGCATCGCCTGACGGGCACGGTCCTTCTGGCGTTCGGTATCAGGCTTGCCATCGCGCAGGGGGATCGGTTCTGACGGTTCCATATTTCAAAGGAGACTTCCATGATCCGTTGTTCCGCCGAAAAAACCGTCATCCGTGAAGGAGCGCTCCTGAGCGCCGCCGAAGCGCGGGCCGGAGGCATCGATCTCGCCGGCGCCGCGCGCAACACGCTGGCCGCGCGCATCCTTGCGGCGCACCAGGCCCCGGATGCAGCGCATGACGGACAGCTGCATGTGCGCTTCGATGCCCTGGCTTCCCACGACATCACCTATGTGGGCATCATCCAGACGGCCCGCGCTTCGGGCCTCAGGGAATTTCCTCTGCCCTATGTGCTCACCAACTGCCACAACAGCCTCTGCGCGGTAGGCGGCACCATCAACGAGGACGACCATATTTTCGGTCTGGCAGCCGCCCGGAAGTATGGCGGCATTTTCGTGCCGCCCCATCTGGCGGTCATTCACCAGTACATGCGCGAGATGATGACCTCTTGCGGCGGCATGATCCTCGGTTCGGACAGCCATACCCGCTACGGCGCGCTCGGCGTCATGGGGGTGGGCGAGGGCGGCCCGGAACTCGTCAAGCAACTGCTCGGCAAGACCTGGGACGTGGCCGTTCCCGAAGTGGTGGCCGTGTGGCTGGAGGGAGCGCCCGCGCCCGGCGTCGGCCCGCAGGATGTGGCGCTGGCGCTCATCGGCGCCGTATTCAGGAACGGGTTCGTCAAGAACAAGGTCCTTGAATTCATGGGCCCCGGCGTGGACGCCCTGTCTGTGGATTTCCGCTGCGGCGTGGATGTCATGACCACGGAAACCGCCTGTCTGTCGTCCATCTGGCGCACGGACGGCAAGGTGCGGGAATGGCTCGGCCTGCATGGCCGGGCGGCGGACTACAGGGAACTGCGCCTGGAAGGGCCGGCCTGTTACGACGCTCTCGTCCGCATCGACCTTTCGGCGGTGGAGCCCATGATCGCGCTGCCGTTTCACCCCAGCAACGTCCATACCGTGGCCGAGGTGGCGGCGCATGCCGGGGAACTCCTGGGCGAGGTGGAAGAAGAAGCCGTGCGGCTCTTCGGCGAAGCGGGCAAGGGTCTGCGCCTGCGCTCCAAGATCCGCGATGGCGGCGTGATCGCCGACCAGGGCATCATCGCCGGCTGCGCAGGGGGTACCTTTGAAAACATCAGCATGGCCTCGGCCATTCTGGGAACGTGGAAAAAGGCCAATCCCGCATTCAGTTTTTCCGTCTATCCGGCAAGCGTGCCCCAGGCGGTGGCGCTCGTGAACAACGGCGCCACCGAACGGCTCATGACCCTGGGTGCCATTGTCAAAACCGCCTTTTGCGGGCCCTGCTTCGGCGCCGGAGACACCCCGGCCCACGGGGCGCTCTCGCTCAGGCACTCCACACGCAACTTCCCCAACCGTGAAGGCTCCAAGCCGGGCGAGGGGCAGCTCGCGGCGGTGGCGCTCATGGACGCGCGTTCCATCGCCGCCACGGCGGCCAATGGCGGACGCCTCACGCCGGCCACTGAGCTGGACTGGGATTCTCCCGATCTTCGCGTTGACCTCAAGTATCACTTTAACCCTGAAATCTACAAACGGCGCGTGTACAACGGCTTTGGCCATGCCGAACCGGAAACGGAGCTGGTATTCGGGCCCAACATCGCCGATTGGCCGGAAATATCGCCGCTGCCGGAGCATCTTGTGCTTGAGGTGGCAAGCGTCATCACCGACCCTGTCACCACTACGGACGAGCTGATCCCCTCCGGTGAAACGTCTTCGCTGCGTTCCAATCCGCAACGGCTTTCCGAGTTCACGCTTTCCCGGAAGGACCCGGCCTATGTTGGCCGCGCCAAGGCCGCTCGGGCTCTGGAACGCGCGCGGCTTGCCGATCCTGATGACGCGGAGGCCCTTGCCAGGGTGCGTGCCCTTGTGGATGTGTGCGCCGGCCAACCGGCAGTGGGCGCCATGCTTTCCGGGCCGCAGCCGTTGCGCCGGGTGGGCATGGGGTCACTCATTTTCGCGCTCAGGCCGGGGGACGGTTCCGCGCGCGAGCAGGCGGCTTCCTGTCAGAAGGTGCTCGGCGGCTGGGCCAACCTTGCCGTGGAGTACGCGACCAAGCGCTACCGTTCCAACCTCGTCAACTGGGGCATTCTGCCGTTTATTGTGGAAGAGGACATGGCGCAGGCCCTGAAGCCCGGCGATTTCCTTCTTCTTCCCCATATCCGCGCCGCGGTCGCGGGCGGAGAGCCCACAGTGTTTGCCGCGCTGGTGCATACGACCGCGGAAAAGGGGCCCTGGGCCGAGCAGGTGGCCCTGTCGTTGCGGGACCTGAGTGATGGGGAGCGGCAGATACTTCTGGATGGCTGCCTCATCAATCACTATGCGCGTACACGCGGCGTTTAGAGCGGTTTGGTAATGAAAGTATCCAAAGCAAAATGCCCGAGGGAACAGAGCCGTTAAAACCGCTTTGCGCGGGCCATGTTCACAAATGGTCCGCCAGGCTGTGCTGCGGGGCAGGAGATGGAAAATGAGCCTCTTCGGCTGGGTGGCCGCCGGGGCCGTCATGTTTGCGGCCCTGATTTTCTGCTTTCGGCTCATGCGGCACGGGCTGCGGACTCTGGACGATGACCGGCGGAAATTCCTTGCGCGTATCCGCACCGGCGAACGTCAGCTTGAGGAGGAACGGAAGCAGGTTCCGGCAGCCGAGCATATGGCCCTGATGCGGGCCGGGGTGGAGGACCTGCTGCGCCTGGCGGATTCTCCCCCCGGCTACTGCATCGAGGCAACGCCCGGCGCTCTCCTGCTGCATACACCCACGGGGACATGGCGCATGGAACTCAGTATGCGCGAGCGCAGCCTGCACACCGCGCATCGGGTGCTCCATGGCCGCAGCCGCTGGTTTTTGAGCGGTTTTGGCCATCAGGAACGGCATGATGACCTCGGTTCGCTCATGGGCAGCCTGCATGCCCATTTGCGGGCGGATACAGAAGTGTCCGATGAACCGGCCCATCTGGCGCGTCGTCTGGGCGCGTCGCGGGGAACTCCGGCGGCGCGCGCCGGTGGATGGCGCCCGCGCGGACAACGCTGAACCAGGGCGCGGGCGGGGAACGCGCAGCCTCACAGGGCCGTTGCAACGGCAATGCGGCATGCGCGTTCCCGCATCCGCATTTTTCCGCCTTCGCGGCGACCGTCCGGTGGATCAGGATTCAAAAAAGGCGCGATATGCCTCCACGGTGGCGTACAAGTCGGCGGCGCTTGCCAGCTCAAAGGGGCTGTGCATGGAGAGCAGGGCGGGGCCCAGATCGATGACCTGCATGCCATAGGCCGCGAGAAAGAGGGCCACTGTCCCCCCGCCGCCAAGGTCCACCTTGCCGAGTTCGGCAGCCTGCCAGGGAATGCCGCGCGCGTTGAAAATGCCGCGCAGCTCAGCGAAGAACTCCGCGTCCGCTTCACTGGCGCCATATTTTCCCCGGGAACCCGTAAATTTGGAAAAGCAGGGCCCATGCCCGATGAGGGCGGCGTTCTGCTTTTCATGCACATCCTGAAAATCCGGGTCCAGAGCCGCCTGCACATCGGCGGAAAGGGCGCGGCTGTTCAGAAGCACATGCGAGGCCGGGACGCCAGGGGCCCAGGCTGCCGCCAGGTCTTCCACGCAGTACTGGAAAAAGCGGGAGGCCGCGCCCGTGGCGCCATCGGAGCCGATTTCCTCCTTATCCCAGAACATCACCGCGAGGGACCGGGAAGCTCCGGCATCGGCGCGCAGCAGGGCCTCCAGCGCGGCAAAGACGCATATCCTGTCGTCCTGGCCATAGCCGCCGAGAAGCGCCCTGTCAAAACCCACAAAACGCGCGGCCCCGGCGGGCACGGCCTGAAGCTCGGCGGTGATGAGGTCTTCCTCGCTGATGGCATATTTTTTGTGCAGCAGGCGGAGCAGCGCCGCCTTGAGGTCTCCGTCCTTTGCCTCGTCTCCCCGGGATTGACGGGAATGGCCGCGGCCCGGGGTGTCCGGCGCAT
Source organism: uncultured Desulfovibrio sp. (assembly GCA_900547595.1). Classification (GTDB taxonomy): domain Bacteria; phylum Desulfobacterota; class Desulfovibrionia; order Desulfovibrionales; family Desulfovibrionaceae; genus Desulfovibrio. The sequence continues at coordinate 52,539 of URHE01000002.1, read as the reverse complement.
GGCTGAGAATGACGTTCAGCTTTTCGGCTTCAAATGCCTCACTGAGCTTCTGGCCGGCCTGTTTCTGGGCCAGGTGCGGCAGAAGATCGGCGATGCAAAAGACAGGTTCTCCCGGTTTTTCGCCGATGCTCACGTCCACGCGTTCTCCGTTTTCACGGATGATGACGCCATGAAGCGCCAGCGGGCGCGCAAGCCACTGATATTTGCGGATGCCGCCGTAGTAGTGCGTCTTGGCCTGGACAACGCCCGGCTGTTCCACCAGCGGATGCTGCTTGAAGTCCAGGCGCGGGCTGTCCGCATGGGCGGCAATGAGGGCAAGGCCGTCGTCCAGTGGCCGGATTCCGCGCCGCGCCGCGAAGAGCGCCTTGCCCCGCAATGGCCGCATGACATGCGTTGCGCCGAAGTCTTCACCAAAGCCCGCTTCCGCGAGGCGTTCCTGCGCATAGGCGATGGTTTCCCGCTCGGTCTTGCAGCAGCTGAGAAAGTCGAGGTACCGCCCGGCGAGCGCCTGGATGTCCTTGCGGGCGGTTGCATAGTGTTCCCAGGCATCGGGTGCATGATAGGCAAGTTCACGTTTCATGGCAGGTTCTCCGTTGCGGAATGTGAAAAGGGGGGTTCCAAAAGCCGGGGATGGAGCGCAAAAAATTCTGCGAGCAGATAGAGGGAGCCGGTCATGAGGGTCACGCCGCCGTCCGCGCCGCAGGCTCCGGCCACCGCGTCCAGCGCCTGTTCCAGCGCATGCGGGCCGGTCAGGGCCCGGGCCGTGCCCGGCGACCGGGCGTTCCAGAACGCGGCGGCGTCGTGGGGATCAGCGGCACGCGGATTCTTCAGCCCGGGAATGAAAGCCGGTGTGTGGGGAAAGCGGTGCGCGAGCATGGCTGCCGAGCTGTGCCAGTCCTTGTCCGCAAGGCAGGAAAAGATGATGGCCCGGGGCACGGGCAACGGGCGGCATGGCGTCCGGTCGGGGGGAAAGAGCGCCCGCAGAAGCGCCTGCATGCCGTGCGGATTATGGGCGCCGTCGAGCAGAAGAGCGGGATGCCCGGCTGCGGCCGGCACAAACTGGAGCCTGCCGGGCAGAAAGGCGTTCGCCAGTCCCAGCGCCTGGGCGCGGGCATCATCAGCGCGCCTGCCGAGCAGGGGCGCCAGACGTTGCCATGCCGCCAGGGCAAGACCCGCATTGCGCAGCTGGTGCTCACCGGCCAGGCCGAGACGCGGCAGCCATTCTTCCGGCAGGGGGGCGGCGGGTACGAGAACCGCCCCCTGCATCCGGGCCGCCGCAACAAGGGCCTCCCGCGCCGCGGGGAACTGGGGAGCCATGCAGACAGGCGCCCTGCCGCGGATGGCTGCCGCCTTGTCACGGGCAATATCCGCCAGAGTGGGACCGAGCACGGCCGCGTGATCCATGGCAATGGGCGTGTAGCACAGCAGATCGGCCGTCACGGCCGTGGTGGCATCGCTGCGGCCGCCAAGCCCCGCCTCCATGATGGTCACATCCACGCGCGCCTCCCGAAATGCCAGAAGCGCAAGGAGCGTGAGAAATTCAAAATAGGTGAGGCTGTCGCCGGAAGCCGCCGCCATGACGCTGTTGGCCAGGTCCGGCCACACCTCCCCGGCGAGGGGACGTCCGTTGACGCGGATGCGCTCTTGGGGGGAGACAAAATGCGGCGAAGTATAGAGGCCAGCGCGGCAACCGTGGGCCGCGCAGAGTTCCGCCAGAAAGGCGGCTGTCGATCCCTTGCCGTTGGTGCCGAGCACCTGGGCGACCACGAAGGGAGGGCGCTCCAGGTCAAGGGCCGCCAATGCCCGCCGCATGCGGTCAAGGCCGAGGTCCATATGGAACATGCCCAGAGCGTCCAGGTGGCGCTGGATGCCCTGAAAATCATGAAAGGGCATCCTGCTCTCCGGTGATGGCGCTTTCTTCCAGTTCCGCCAGATGCGCGCGCGCGAAGTCCAGAGAGGGATCGAGCTCCAGCGCGGTCCGCAGTTCCCGGCGGCCCTTGGCCTGATCGCCGAGGAACTTGTGACAGACGCCGAGGTTGGCGCGATCCATGGCGGACCCCTTGTCCAGCCGGAGCACCGCCTCAAAGGCGGCGGCGGCTTTCGCGTACTGCCCGGTCTTGTAGAAGGAGACGCCGAGCAGGTTGCCGTATTCCTTCATTTCCGGGCAGAGCCGGACAGCCTGCTCAAGCAGGGGCACGGCCTCGGCCCAGCGGCCGCGCAGGGTTTCCGCATGGCCCGCGTAGAAGGCGGCAAGCCCGGCGGCGTCCGCATCGGGCTGGAGCGGCAGGGCGGTGAGAAAGCATTCGAGGGCCTGTTCGGGGGCATTGCGGCGCAAGGCCAGCATGCCTTGAAAAAACGGCAGAAAGTGCGCCCCGGGGCATACTTCCGCCAGCGCGGCAAGTCCCCGCCCGGCAGTGTTCTCGTCACAGGTTTCCGCGAGCCTGCGCCCCACGAAAAGGCCGAGACTCTGATTCCTGTCCCGTTCCCGGAACTGGAGGCCGGGCACAATGGTATAATGTGCCGGGATACCGAGGTCCGGGTGGGTGGTTTCCACCGCATAGACTTCCAGCGGGGCCAGACCCTCGATGGCGGCAAGAAGTTCGTCGCGGATGTCGTCCGCCTCCACCGAGGGCAGGCTGTGCAGGGGGATGACCGGGCCTTCCAGCAGCCACCGGGCCTGCGCGAGTTCCGTGAACTTGGGCAGGCCCGAGGCTTCATAGCAGGCTCCGGTGCAGAAATCTCCGCCCAGCTGGGCGACTTCGGTGACGGCGCGGATGGCCGCCTTGGCCGGCGAGGAGGCGGTGCCGGCGGTAAAGACGATTTCCGAGCGTTCGGGGAAGGTGGCCGGGTCCCAGGCCAGGGCGGCCACGGTGGGGAGCGGCATGCCGGATGAAATATCCTTGAGGACGAGGTGGATGCCCTCGCGGTCAAACGCGTCAAGCAGGCCGCGCAGGACCTCGTCCCGGCAACTCCCGGGCGCAATGGTGGGCAGGGTGGGGCGCTCCCTGTCCGCGCGGCAGCAGACGTGGCGTTCCACAAGCTCGCTCAGCCCCTGAAGCAGGGATTCCTCCACGCTGTTGCCGGCGGAGGAGCCATTGAATTCGCCCAGCAGCCGGAACCAGTCCAGCGGGAGCCAGACAATGCGGCCGCTGCGCAGGTGGGTCGCCGGGTGGAACCGCCAGCGCGCGAGATTCATGAGGCGCCGGGCGTCCGCAAGGGGCATGGCGGGATCGTCAACGGAACGCAGGATGGCTTCCAGGGGCAGCAGGTCTTTGCCAAAGCGCGCTTCCGCCTCGTTCCAGGTGCCGGTAAAGCCGCTTCCCTGCCGTTCCCAGAAGCTGAAAAAGGCAAAACGCTCCATGACTTCCATGAATGCCGAGGCTTGGGCCTGCTCTTCGGAGGACCCCTTTCCCATCTGTTTGCGCGCGGGCATGACCGCCCGCGCATCGCTGCCGCACATGCCGAGATAGACCGGAATGCCGAGCCTGCCCACATCCACGCGGCGCGTGCCGGAAACCACGTCAAGTCCGGCTGTCGCAAGGCGCGCGCGCACGCGCGCCACCGTGACGGAGGGACTGACGGCCTTGTCCAGGTCTTTCGTATAGCCCTTGGGGCATGAAGCGAGAACGATGCCCGGCGTCATGGCCGCTCCAGGATGCAGATGCTGTAGATGCGGCGCTGCTCGGCCCCCTCGGCATCGCGGCTTTTGACGCCGATATTGCCTTCCTGCACCGCGAAGGACTTTGCCGCCAGTTTGGCGAAACGCGGCTTGGCGCGCGCAAGGTCGGTGCAGAACAGGGCCTTTCCTCCGGGGGCAAGATGACGGTCGAGAAACTTCAGCAGTGGCCGGTGCAGATCGTCGAGGTAGAGCAGCTCTGACGCGGCGATGATGTCAAATCCCTCGGGAAAGCGCGTATCCCTCCCCGGCGTGGTGACATCCAGATGGCGCACCTCGATGCGGTCCTCCAGATGGTTGCGTAGCACATTTGCCCGGGCAAAGGAAAGCGCCTCGGGCACATTGTCGCTCGCCACAATGTGCGCGAAGCCGTAACGGGCGGCCACCATGCTGCAAATGGCGCACCCGGCGCCGATCTCCAGCAGGCGCTTGCCCTTCGGTTCCTGCGTGCGGAGAAAGCGGCCAAGAACAAAGGAACCGGGCCAGACCTTGGCCCAGAGCGGCAGGTCACGCAGGGGATCGGTAATGGCGCCGCGGCGCAGCAGGGCGTCCAGGTGACGGGGCATGTCACGCACGGTGAGCACATCCAGCGTCCCGTCATCCACCTGAAGCGGTTCAAAATCAGCGTCAAACCTGGTACGGATTTCCGTCAGCAGGCGATCAAGTTCCGAGGTGCCGCGGAGGGAAGCGACCGCGGGGCCATCGGCATCGGGGGCGCAGGGCATGGGGATTCCTTTGCGTTTTTGTGCCCGCAGGGGGCGACATCCGCGCAGGAGCCTACAGCGGCTCGGGGCGTAAATCAATGCCTTGCCATTGGCGCCGCAAAAACGCATCCTGCCAAAAAAGGATCGGGAGGAAAAAGCATGGACGATGCCGGCGCGTCCGCTCTGTTCCGGCTGAGGATCGTGGCGGAAGAGGAGGATTTCGACCGCGTGAGCGGTCTCCTTGCCCTGCATGCCGCATTCGGCTGGGAGGAGGAGGGGCTTTCAGGTGGGGAAACCCGGTTTACCATCCATTGTGAATCTGAAGACCATCTGCGCCGTTTGCGGGACCGGCTCCGGGCCACGGCGCCCCAGGCCGGCGCCACGCTGGAGCGCGTGGAGCGGCAGGACTGGCTGGCGGCATGGCGGCAGTTCTTTACGCCGGTCGTATGCGGGGCGCGCTTTGTCGTTCTGCCTCCGTGGCTGGCGGAGGACCATGCCTCCGCAGGCCATACGCCGGTCATCATCGAACCCAAGAGCGCCTTCGGCACCGGCCATCACGCCACCACGGCCCTGTGCCTGCGCGTGTTGAGCGAATTGCTGGAGAGCGGTCGCGTGCGGCCTGGCCGGCATTTTCTCGATCTCGGCACCGGCTCCGGCGTTCTGGGGATCGCCTGCGCCAAAAGCGGCCTCAGCGGTCTGGGCCTGGATATCGATCCGCTGGCTGTTGCCAACGCCCGGGAAAACCGGGAGCTCAACAATACGGCTGCCGCGGTATTCGAAGTTGCCGAAGGCAGCATGGAGCAGACGGGCGGCCGGTGTTTTGATCTGGTGCTGGCGAACATCCTCGCCCGCCCCCTGATGGAGATGGCCGCCCAGATCGTTGCCGCGAGGACAGCGGACGGCTGCCTCGTGCTCTCAGGTCTGCTGGAGCGTCAGGCCGACGCGGTGGAAGCCGCCTATCAGGAGCAGGGGCTGCCCCGTGCCCGGCGCGTGATTGATGGCGAATGGTGCGCGCTTGTCTGGGCGTGAGCATGGCGGCGTCGGAAACGCTCTTGACATGCGCCGCCGGCTGGGGCAGCGTGCAACAACGCCGCTGATGGCGTATTTTTAAACTTCAAGAAAAACTTTAAGTATGATTGAGGAAACCCTATGAATACCGTGACGTTTCAGGGCAACCCCCTCCATCTGGTCGGAGAATTGCCCAGGGTCGGGGCCCCGGCCCCGGAGTTTACCCTTGTTGCCAATGACCTGAGTGCGCGTGGCCTCAAGGATTTTGCCGGCAAGGTTCTGGTCCTGGCCTGCGTGCCTTCGCTGGACACTCCGGTGTGCGATCTGGAAATGCGCCGCTTCAACGCCGAGGCGGCCAAACTGTCCGACAAGGTGCGCATCGTGGCCGTGAGCCGCGACCTGCCCTTTGCCCAGGCCCGCTGGTGCGGCGCCGCCAACGCCGACGCCGTGGAAACGCTTTCGGATTACAGGGACGGCGGCTTTGGCCGCGCCTATGGCGTGCTTATTGAGGAACTGCGGCTGCTTGCGCGCGCCGTCTTTGTGGTGGCCCCTGACGGGACCCTGGCCTACAGCCAGCTGGTGCCGGAAATGACCAGCGAGCCGGACTATGCCGCCGTGCTTGCCGCCGTGAAGGCGCTTGCCTGAGCCTGAAATTTCGTCCTTCCTTTCTTTAAGTTGAAGGCGTGCCGGAAAGGTCCGGCACGCCTTTTCTGCGCTGTCCAGAGGGCTGAGACTGCGTGTGTCCGCAGCCGCACAGGCGGGCGCGCCGGAATGCCGGCGGGCGGCTACACATCAAAAAGCATTTCCAGGTCTTCGCGCGTCAGGGATTTCCAGGTATCCTGTCCGGGAATGATGGCCTCGGCCACGCCGCGCTTGGCCTCCTGAAGTTTGAGGATCTTTTCCTCCACCGTGTTCTGGCAGATGAGCTTGTAGGAAAAGACCTGCCGCGTCTGGCCGATGCGATGGGTGCGGTCTGTCGCCTGGCTTTCCACCGCCGGATTCCACCAGGGGTCATAGTGGATGACATAGTCCGCGGAGGTGAGATTGAGGCCGGTGCCGCCCGCCTTGAGCGAAATGAGGAAGATGGGGATATTGGGACTGTTGTTGAACCTGTCCACCTGCTCGAAGCGGTCCTTGCTCGCGCCGTCAAGGTAGCAGAACGGCATCTGGGAGAACTCCAGCCACTGCCGGATGATATGCAGCATCTGGACGAACTGGGAAAAGACGAGCACCTTGTGGCCGCCTTCCACGATTTCCGAGACCATGTCCTTGAAGGCGTCAAACTTGCCGGATGGCAGGTTGTTGGAAAAGCCGGGCAGATCCATCTTGAGCAGGCGCGGATGGCAGCATATCTGGCGCAGCTTGAGCAGGGCGTCGAGGATGGACATCTGGCTTTTGGCAAGGCCCTTTTCGTCCACATCGGCCAGTACCTGGGCACGCAGCTTGCGCGCCAGGGCGGAATACAGCTCCGCCTGAGCCTCTTCCAGGGCGCAGCAGGTGACGCTCTCCACCTTGGGGGGCAGGTCCTTGGCAACTTCAGCCTTGGTGCGCCGGAGGATGAAGGGGCGCACGCGCGTGCGCAGATACTCAAGGGTTTCGGCATCGCCGTCCTTGATGGGCTTGACGATGCCCCGCTGAAACGCATGCTGCGAACCGAGAAATCCGGGCATGAGAAATTCAAAGAGTGACCACAGCTCGAAAAGATTATTCTCGATGGGCGTGCCCGAAAGGCAGAGGCGCATGCGCGCGTTGATCCTGCGCACAGCCCGGGCCGTGATGGTATTGGGGTTTTTGATGTTCTGGGCTTCATCCAGAATGACCGTATTGAATTCGTACTTCTCAATCTCCTCAAGGTCACGCCGGAGCAGGGCATAGGTGGTGATGATAAGGTCGGAGTCCTTGATATGCTTGAACATGCCTTCGCGGCGGGTGCCATAGATGATGAGCCGCCGCAGTCTGGGCACGAACTTTTCCGCCTCGCGCTCCCAGTTGGGCAGCACCGAGGTGGGCACCACAATGAGATTGGGGCCCTTGGGGTGGCTTTCCACCATATACTGGATGAAGGCCAGCGTCTGGACGGTCTTTCCCAGGCCCATCTCGTCGGCGAGGATGCCGCCGAAACCGTATTCGGACAGAAAGTTGAGGTAGGAAAGCCCCTGGACCTGGTAGCCGCGCAGGGAGGCGTTGAGCCCCTTGGGGGGCGCAATGGGCCGCACCTCGCGGAAGGAGCGGATCTTTTCGCGCAGCTTGTTCCAGAACGAGTCCGTGGTGGCGCCGGGCAGATCCTCCAGCAGGCTGTCCAGCACCGGGGCCTCGAACTGCTTGAACTTCTGCTGCGGGGGCTTGCTGGGGTCAAGGCCCAGGGCCGTGAGCTTGTGGGAGAGCTTTTCCAGCCATGCTTCCGGCAGGCTCGTATAGGAACCGTCCTTGAGCTGGACATAGCGCTTGCCGCGCGCCCAGGCTTTCCAGATTTTTTCCAGCGGCAGGGACTGGCCCTCATAATCCACCGTAATATCCAGCGAGAACCACTTTTCCTTTTCGTTGCTGGTGACCTGGGCGGTGATGGTGGACTTGGCCGTGCGCATCTTGTAGCGCGAGAGCGCCCGCTCCCCGTAGACCCGGTAATTCTCCACAAGCTTGGGATAACAGTCGAGAAGGAAGGCGATGGCCTCCTCCGGCTCCAGAAACCAGAGCTTGTTGGAGCGCGCCTGAAAGTCCATGCCCGCAAGCTCGTTCATCAACTGGGCCTCTTCGTCCTGATGGCGGCGCACCAGATAGGTCTGGCCCTCATAGGTATAGCTGCCTGTCTGAAAATCGGGGTTGGGCCCGGGGAGGGTGAATTCTCCGTGGCGCGTTTCATAAATATTGTCGATCTCCAGGGTGAGCAGGCTGCCCTCCTCGTCGAGAAAAAGCTTGGGATTGTAGGTTGCCGGCTGAAAAACCGGCTCCATGAGCTTGAGAAACTCCTGCGGTTCATACAGTTCCGAGGCCGGAAGCCGCGTCCACACGCGGTCAAGAAACTCCGAAATCTCTTCATGCGGCACCACGGGCCGGTCATGGATGAGATTGTGCACAAGGGACGGATAGAGCCCTGTCTGCACCGGATAAAAATTGTGCTGGTAGCAGACCCACAGGGGCATCTGTCCGTGGAAGGTGATGGGGCAGTCCTCTCCGCCGCCGCTCTCTTCCCTGCCCGGGCGGATGGGGAGCGGGGCGCGGCCCTCGCGCTTGAGCAGGACCTCAAAATGAAAGCCCGCATCATCCAGCCGCGGCTTGAGCTTGAGCGCGAACGGCGTGCTCTCGATGCGGCAGGGCTTGTCCGTATCCTTCCAGAGCAGATAGTATTCCTTGCGCACGGCCCAGAAAAACCAGGAGGTCAGGCCGTCCGGTATCTCCACCCGATGCCCGTAGTAGTCGAGATGCTGGCCGATCTGCCGCGCCACATGCGGAAGCTGGGGTGAAAACTCGCTCCAGTCCGGGTTCTGGATGATCTGCTGGAGCGTCACTTCGGAATGGACGCTGGAAAGCCCCGACTTGTTCTGGCGCCCCCGGAAAAAGGACACCAGAAGCCGCCCCGGTTCCGGCTCGAACCGGAAAATGAGATAATGCCTGCCCGGCTCCGGCTCCATCTCGGTGGAGAAGAAGTTGCGGAAGCTCTGTTTCCAGTCGGCCAGGGGCGCCGGCAGGTCCTCGGCCTCGCCCTGCTCCTTGCACAGTTCTTCCACCAGGCGCAGCCCCAGGGCCGCCACATGGCGGCAGACGCCGGAGAACGCGTCCGAGCAGTTGCACTGCTGGCGCGCGCTCCTGTCCGTAATGGTGAAGCTCAGGGAAGGGGTGTAGACTTGGAGGTCCTCTCCCTGGATGACCCCCTGCACGTCCCAGGTTTCGCCTTCCTGGATATTAATTTTTTGCACACCGCCTTCAGAGAGGATATAGTATGCCGCATCGCGGATATATTCCGGCACGCTGTCATGCAGGAAGGACTGGCACATTTCCCTGACGACGTTCTGTTCTGAACGGCTCATCTTCCCCTCGCGGACGCGGCGATTCCCCTTGCGGAACGGGGAGCTGTCCCGTTCCCTGGAGGGGTGCGCAGACGTCAGATGTTCACGGATTGGGAACCCTTAGCACACGTTCCGCGGCACATGCAACTATCTCCTTCGACATATGAAAAAAATTTCTCTTTTTCCTGTCTTGCTCCTGACGCTGGGGGCCATGTTCCTGTTCCTCTCCGGTTCTCTCCGGGCGGCAGACCCGGTGGCGGAACTTCCTGTTGAGGCGGGCGAACCCGACCCCCAGGACAAGGATGAGGTGCCCGTGGATGGCGGCCGGATCTTTTTCGGGAGCATCGGCGAGGCATCCAATCTCATTTCCTATCTTTCCACGGATTCCGCCTCGCATGAGGTGGCGGATCTGCTCTTTGTGGCGCCTTTGCGCTACAACAAGGACCTTGAGCCCGAACCCTGGGCTGCCGAGCGCTGGAGCATGGAGGACGGCGGCAAGCGCATGCGCTTCACCCTGCGCAAGGGCATCCTGTGGGAGGACGGCACGGAACTCACCGCCGAAGACGTGGCCTTTACCGTGCGCGTGGTCACGGACCCGGCCACGGCCAGCCCCTATGCCGAGGACTTTTCCCGCATCAGGGAGCTGCGCGTTCTTGACCGGTACACCTTTGAAGCCGTGTATGAGGAATTTTTCGCGCGGGCGGTGGCTTCATGGATGAGCCCCATCCTGCCGAAGCATATCCTTGAAGGGCAGAACATCCGGCAGACGCCGTTCTCACGCAAGCCGGTGGGGGCCGGACCATACAGGCTGAAGTCCTGGGATGCCGGCAGCCGCATCACGCTCGCGGCCTCGCCCACCTATTTCGGCGGTCGGCCGCATATCGATGAAGCGGTCTACCGCATCATCCCGGACGATGCCACCATGTTCATGGAGACACGCGCGGGACGCCTTGATGTCATGAACCTGAGCCCGCTCCAGTACCTGCGCCAGACATCTGGGCCGGCCTGGGAACAGGAATTTCATAAATACCGCTATCTTGCTTCGGTCTATATTTTCCTTGGCTTCAATCTTGAGCATCCGTTTTTCAAGGATGTCCGCGTGCGCCGCGCCCTTTCCCTGGCCATTGACCGGAATGATCTCGTCAAGGGGGTCCTGCTCGGCCAGGGGGTGGCGGCCTTCGGGCCATACAAGCCCGGTTCCTGGGCGATCCATCCCACGCTCAAGCCTGTTGCGCAGGATGTGGCGGAAGCGCGGCGCCTCCTGGCCGAAGCGGGTTTCACGCCGGATGCGGACGGCATGCTCCGGCGCGACGGCAGGCCCCTTGCCTTCAGCATTCTTACCAATCAGGGCAATGAGCAGCGTATCCTTACGGCAACGCTCATTCAGAGCCAGCTCCGCGCCATCGGCGTGGACGCGCGCATCCGCACTGTCGAATGGGCGGCCTTTATCCGGGAATTTGTCAACAAGGGCCGTTTTGACGCCGTCATCCTCGGCTGGACCATTCCGCAGGACCCGGACATTTTCCAGATATGGCACTCTTCACAGGCCCATGACGGCGGCCTGAATTTCATCCACTACAAGAACCCGGAGGTGGACGCACTGCTGGAAGCGGCGCGCGCCACGCCGGAGAGGGAGAAACGCGCCGCCCTGTACGCCCGCGTGCAGGAGATACTCGCGGACGAGCAGCCGTACTGCTTCCTCTTCGTGCCCTATGCGCTGCCCGTGGTGCAGCGGCGTTTCATGGGCATTGAGCCCGCCCTTGCGGGCATCATGTACAATTTTGAAAAATGGTGGGTGCCCCGGGCCATGCAGCGGCACGCGCTGACGCCGTAGCGGAAGCGTCTCCCCGGGCGTCGTTCTTGTGCCCGCCCGGCATGCGGAACGGGCATCGGCGGATGAAAGGCATATGTATTTTCGCAGCTGTCAAACATTCAAGTTTTTCTTTAAGGAATTTCCCCGCCGGATATTCCCGGCCCCATGCTTCTGCCCATGAACGCCGGACATTCTGTAGTGATGTCTGTCCTTATTAATTAAAACTCGTGATAGGCTTGCGGAATATCACCAAACCCAAATTGGAGGATTCCGCATGCACCGTCATGATCCCAAGTCCAAACTCTCGCGCAAGACCAAAGACGGCCAGCTTACGCTGGATGTCTTTGTAAGCCGGATTTACCTGCCAAATATCAAAGTCCGGAAACGAAGCTGGCAAATTGATGAGCGGATTGCCCGTCAATATCTTTCTCCGGTTTTCGGACATCGCGTTTTATCAGAAATAGCGCGTTGCGAGGTTGAGGACTGGCTGAGCGGCCTTCTGGAACGCGGGCTTGCCCCATCTTCCTGCAACCGGTTTCTTGCCGTATTCAAAACCATCTGTTCTTTCGCTGAAGCCCGAAGTTTTCTTGATCCGGGCACATCGCCGTGCAATGGAGTTTCTTCTTTCAGGCTGCATGCGCAAAGGGAACGCTATCTTTCTCAAAGTGAGGCGCAACAACTTGCGAAGCGGCTTGAACAAAGCAACCGTCCTGAAGCCCTGGCCTTGCGGCTGCTTTTGCTTACCGGGGCGCGGAAAAGCGAGATATTGAAAGCCCAGTGGGAAAATGTGAGTTTTGAGCAAAGGCTGCTTACCGTGCCTTTGTCCAAATCAGGCAAACCGAGGCATATCGTCCTTTCGGATGCCGCCATCGCGGTGATAAGGGCTATTCCCAGAAAAGCCGGCATTTCGTGGCTTTTTCCCGGTCATGCCGAAGGAAAGCCACTTTCAGATCTGTACCTTTTCTGGAAAAAACTGCGCAATGAACTCGGCCTGAATGCTCTGCGCATCCACGACCTGCGGCACACTTTCGCCAGTTTTCTCGTCAATTCCGGTCATTCCCTCTATGAAGTGCAGAAAATGCTCGGGCATGCCGATCCGCGCACCACCATGCGTTACGCGCATCTTGGGCAGGCGTCTCTGCTGGCGGCGGCGGAAATGGTGGGGAATCTGGTCAGGAATCAGGCAAACATTGAAACACACTACACTTCCGCAACGACGCTATAGACCTGACGCTGCGAAAAATCAGGGAGGATGGAGAACTGTGAGAGGGTGTCAATACCCGGGATGAACGTCTGGAGTACAACAAAAAATACGGCCATTATGGGACGATGTTGGAGACCTCCTGGCTTTCATGGGTCTGGCTGACATGTCTGTACAGTTCATTATCAGATGCACTGACGGTGAATGCGCAAGATTTATAGGTATATTTCCATTCATTGTCAAAAAATTTTTTTGAAGGCTCATTCTCCCTCCGCTGTGAATATTATGAAAAATATTTGTTTTCAGTATGTTATAAGAAATTCCTGCCCAAAATCAGCTCCGCTCACCGTCAGTGCATCTGATAGCCGATCTGGAGAGAGCATGACCCACAACGCCTCTACATACAGCAGGCTGAGTTGTGTGCGCATAAAGGCAATACGGACTGCGGTGCCGGACATAAAAATTTGTGCAGCCGATGAATCCGCTTTTTATACTGATCCTAAAAAAGCATCCCGCATGGACAGGTTGCTGGGGATGGGCCAACGCCGCATTTGTCCCCCTGATGTAACTGCTTCTGATCTTTGCGTCTGCGCTGCGGAGGATATGCTCAAAACACATCCGGAAGGACGGCGCGCGGACGCGCTCATTTTTGTGAGCCAGAACCCGGACTGGCGGCAGCCTCCGACCGCTTGCGAACTTCAGGTCCGATTGGGACTTCCCCGGGAATGCGCCACATTTGATGTCAATCAGGGCTGCGCGGGCTATGTTTACGGTTTGTGGATCGCCGCCTCACTGGCTGCGTCCAAAGCGGCAGACAGGATTCTGCTCCTGGCGGGGGATGCCCACACCGCGGGCAGGGACCGGGCCAACAGGGTCACGGCGCCTGTTTTTGGGGATGGCGGGAGCGCAACGCTCATTGAACGCGACAGCGCGGCTTCGGAGATGCTGTTCGGCATCGGAACGGATGGAAAGGGCTTTGAGGAAATAATAACACCGGCCGGAGGCGCGCGTATCCCTTTCCTGTTCGATGAGGCGCAAAACGCCGTGCTCGTGGAGCCGGTCATGGACCCCGGCGGGAACCCCTGGCGCCTTGTCGATACCTGGATGAACGGCGGAAAAGTTTTCGATTTTACGATGCGCGTCGTGCCGGCACATCTCAAGGCAATGATGCAGTTCGCCGGAAACCCTGAAATAGGAGCCCTCATGCTCCATCAGGCGAACAGGCATATCGTGGAAAGCATTGCCACCCGCGCTGGTTTTCCGCGCTCCATGGCGCCGGCCACCGCTTTTGAAAAATACGGCAATCTGGCGGTGGCATCGATTCCCTCACAGATATGCGAGAGTTACGGCACATCTCCCCTGCCGGAAAATCTGCTGCTTTGCGGGTATGGCATCGGTTTTTCATGGGCTTCCTGCCTGCTTCGGCCTGACGGCATGGATTGCGCGCCGCCGATCGAATTCAGGGCGGATCCCAAAAGGAAGACCAGGGCCGAGAGAATAGGGAGATGGCTGGAGGTATTCCGCGGACGCAAAGAGGGCGTTGGCGCCCACATAACCGGAAGCGACAGAGACGGAGAAACCCCTTGATAAGCAAAGAAGAATTTTTATCCGATCTGCAGGAAACCCTCCAGTCGGAAGTGAAGCTTTCGGAAGATACCCGGCTGGCGGAACTTCCGGAATGGGATTCGCTCGCGGGAATGATCCTTGTGACCTACTTCGCGGAAAGGAGCGGGATACTTCGGAGCTATGACGAGATCATGGCGTGCGGGACATGCGGGGCACTCATGGAGCTGGGCGGTATCCGGTGATGTTTTCGCGGGACGACGTCATTGTCGTGACCGGCGCGAGTTCGGGCATCGGCAGGGCGGTGGCCGTTGCATGCGCTCGATCGGGGGCGACTGTCATCGCGCAGGGACGCTCCGGGGAAAAACTCGAAAATGCCCGGAAGAGCCTCCAGGAGCCTTCGGCATGGCACAGCATGGAATATGACTTCCGAAACATTGACGGGATTGGCGACTGGCTCAGGGATATCCGTGCCACTTTCGGCAAGCTTTTCGGGCTTGTGCATTGCGCCGGGGACGGAATCATGGATTCACTCCGCAACTGCGCATATCCTGCCGCAAAAAAGCATTTCGACCTCAATTTTCATCTGCCGGTCCAGCTTGCCAGGGTATTTTCGGACAAGCGGATCCATGGCAGGGAAGCGGCCATTGTTCTCATTGCTTCCGCCGCCGGGATATTCCCGGAAAAAGGGCATCTGACCTATGGCGCAGCCAAGGCCGCGCTTATCAACGCCGCGAAATCCATGGCCATTGAGCTGGCCCCTTCAGTACGCGTAAACTGCATCGCTCCAGGCATTGTGGAAACGCCCATGCAGGCGTCCGTCGAAAGATTCATGGGACAATCGTACCGTGAAAAAATGCTTTCAGGCTATCCGCTTGGTTTCGGCAAACCGGAGGATATTGCGCACATGGCGGTATTCCTGCTCTCGAAAAAGGCGCGCTGGATAACCGGACAGAACGTTATTCTTTCCGGCGGGAGATATTGATGCCGAAGATCAATATTGCCGGCAATTCGGGCGCGGCCAGGGAGTGTTACTGGATACTGAGGGACCTCGCGGAAAGCTCTCCAGGGCTGAAAGATTACTATATTTTTAATGGATTCTATTCGTGGAGAGGGTATCCCTCCAATCTCAAGGAGCTTGACAAGTATTTTCGTGGCGATGCGGAGAGCCGCAATATTGTTCCAGGAGAAGTCTGGGTTATCGGCATAGGAAACCCAAAACTCAGGAAAGAGGTATTTCAGACGCTTGATGGGCGGGGAGCGTCATTCATAAATCTTGTCCATCCCTGGACATCAATTTGCCACTCCGCAAAAATAGGGCGCGGAAATGTCTTTCAGCGGGGGTCAACAATATACGCGAATGCAAGCATCGGTGATGGCAACTACATCAACGGCGCGGTTAATGTTTCGCATGATGCAAAAATCGGGGATTTCAATTTTCTGGCGCCGTACTCCATCATTCTGGGAGAGGCGCGGCTGGGAAGCCTGAACTGGCTTGCGCCTCACGCTGTGGTCATGAACAGGGCAAAAGTGGGGGACGGGAATCTTATCGGTCCGAACAGCTCCGTATTTAAAGGGTGCGGCAACAATGCGCGCCTCATGGGTTCTCCGGCCATGAGAGTTGGCACATACAATGGCTGAAAAACTGCGGATACTGCTGGTAAACAACTATGCCGGACGAGGCGGCATTCCCCGGGCCGTCGCAACCCTTGCAAACGGCCTGGCCGCCCGTGGCCATGATGTTGTCGTGATGAGCCGGAAACCCGTGCCAAAACTCCTGCGCCCTTTGTATGCGCTGGGGCACACGATCAATGTCTTGAGCCTGCCTCCGGGGAAGAGGGCGCCCCTGCCCATCGGGAGCGAGGGGATCTCAGCTGTCTTTCCCCTGGACCCGGCAGTGCGTGTGGAGGGTTTTTCCTTTTCGGACAAGAACTTAAAGATACAGGCCCTGCGCAAAAGGATCATGCGGATCGCTCCCGGCGCGTGCGTCTGTCCCCTGGCGGATGGGGCGCATCTTGTCTGGGCCGTCACCTTGATGGGCAGCGGCATACCCTATGTATACTCTGAAAGGTCAGCGCCGGCAGCCGTGGAAGATGTATTCTGGTCCCGCAAAGGACGTCTGGCAGCCATGAGCGGAGCTGATGCCATTCACCTTCTGCTTCCGGAATATGTCGGGAGTGTTCCCCCCTTTCTGCGGAACAGGGTACGCGTGATACCGAACGCTGTGGATGTTCCCGCCCGGGCGGCCGACACTGCGGGCGCTGAACGAAAGATATTCCTCTGGCTTGGCAGGCTCTTCGAGGAGGCAAAGCAATGCTGCCTTGCCCTGGAAGCATTCGCGCGTGTCGCCGGCAGGTTTCCCGAGTGGGATTTTCATGTGGCCGGAGACGGACCGGACAAAAAGACGATACATGCCTGCGCCGAAAGCCTGGGCCTTGGCGAACGGATAACATTCCTCGGTGAATCCGAAAATCCCGAAATTTTACTGACTTCCGCACAGGCGTTCTGTTTCTCCTCCAGGTTTGAGGGCATGTCCAATGCGTTGCTTGAAGCAATGGCCGCCGGCTTGCCCTGTGTGGCGTTTTCCGGCTGTCCGGGAGTGTCTTCCATCATTTGTGATGGAGAAACTGGCCTGCTTGCAAAAAAAATGACCGCAGCGGAACTTGCCGCGCAAATGGCAGCGCTCATGCGGAGCCCGTCCCTCCGGCACAGGCTGGGAAGCGCCGCCAGAACGTCCATGGCCGCCTTCTCTTCCGGCGCGGTGACTGATGCCTGGGAAAAGCTCCTTTATGATATGGCCCGCAGGAAAGGACACACGGTGATGGATGCGTTCAGAAGCGAGCCTTTCGCCAGCCGGGCCAGATTGGCGGCACGGGCGCGGCAGGAATGGGCGTTGCGGGATTTCGGCCAGCCGATGCCCGACAGCATTGAGCGGAAGATACTGGCGATCCCCGGCATACTGAAAAAAACGGCGCGTGATCTGGCAAAGACATTCCCCAGGAAACGTCCATGAAAATTGCCATAGGGATACTGGGGTTCGCCATCGGCAAGGGGGGCAGCCAGCGCGCCGCCGCGGGGCTTGCAAATGAGCTTTTTGCCCGCGGGCATGAGCCAGTCGTGCTTTGTCAGGACTATGGGCATCCCCCGCCATATCCGGTCAATGAAGGAGTGAGAACATATTTCGTGCCCCCCCGCCTCCATAGCGAAGGCGCAAACGCGGACGTGCGTGCGGTGAGGGGCTTCCTTGCGCATGAGGCGCCGGATGCGTTCATCTCAATGGAATGGGGCTATCCGCATATGCTATGGGCTCTGGCCTGCCTTGGCACGGGAATACCGTTCATCTGTTCGGAAAGGACGGATCCCCGGCATATGGAAAAAACCTGGTCCCGGCCCGGAAGATATGCGGTCCTGGCAGCCTCGGATTTTATCCATGAACTTTCCCCGGTCCATAGCGGAACGATCCCGGAGTTCTGTCAGGAAAAAGCCCGCGTGATACCCAACGCCGCTCCGGAATCCGGACTCACGGCCACACCGGAGACCGCCACTTCACTCCTTTTCCTGGGCCGGTTCATGGAATCCAAACGGCCTTCTCTTCTCCTCGAAGCCTTCAGCATCCTTGCGGGCAGATTTCCTTCCTGGTCGCTCGACTTCAGAGGTCACGGCCCGGAAGGGGAAAACTTGCGCAGGATGGCAGCGAAACTGCATCTTGAAGGGAGGGTGTCCATCGGACCGCCACTGGAAAATCTGGAAAAGGAATATGCGTCCGCGGGCCTGTACTGCCTGCCCACGCAAATTGAAGGCTTTCCCAATTCCGTTCTTGAGGCCATGACGGCAGGGCTTCCGGTGGTTGCCTGCGCGGACTGTCCGGCGATGCTGCCGCTGGGCCAAATGGAGGCGGCCCTGCTTGCCCCCAGGGCCACGGCCCGATCCCTGGCGGACACGTTGGCCATCCTCATGGCAAATGGTGAGATGCGGCAACAGATTGGCCGCAAGGGAAAGAGCTTGTGCGAAACCCTATACCGGCGTGAAAACGTCTATGACGCCTGGGAATCCCTTCTTCGGGAAGCCGCGCAAATAAAAGGCGAAACGATCATGGACTCGTTCGGGAGCGAACCTTTCGCCAGCATGGCGACGTTGTCCTCCGCCGCGCGGCGGGAATGGCTTTACAGGGATTTTGGAGACCCCATGCCCGGCTCTTGCGCATGGTTGAAATCCAGAGCCGCCAATTTTTTTAATACTCTCGCCCGAAAGGTCCGCAATGGATAGCTTTGCCGATGTGGCGTGCGTGGTGCGAACGGTTGGGGAACGCACCACAGGGGCATGTATTTCCCTGCTTGAGAATTTTTTTGGCGCGGGCGCCGTTGCCGTCGTGTCCAGAGAGCCTTTCAGCGCCGCGTTGCGGGCAAGTCTGGAAACGGGAATAACCCTTGGAAAGCCCTGGACGCTCGTGATCGATGCGGATGTGCTGATCCATGCGCCGGGCCTCGCCGCCATGCTCCGGGATCGGCATGCGCTTCCGGAACGGACATTCATGCACCACGCAAGCGTTATGGACAAGTTTTTCCGCCGCTACCGGCGCGCGGGAAACCGCCTGTACCGCACAGCCTGCCTTCCGGCCGCCCTTGGAATGATTTCCACGGAAAAATGTCTCCGTCCCGAGAGGGACCTTTGCCAGGCCATGCTGGAGAACGGCTACAGGAATTTTCAGTCCTACAGAATTGTCGGCATACATGATTATGGCCAGTATTACCGCGACATTTTACGCAAAATGGTCCTTTTTTCAGCCAAGCACCAGAATATCCTCGACTGGCTGCGAGGCGTATGGGCACAGGACATGGATGACATGGATTTCAGGGCAGCCCTGGACGGTCTGGATAATGCCGATTCCGAACCCGCAATGGAAGTGGGACTCACGCTTTTGCACAGGCTCCCTGACAGGCTGCTAGGAAAGTGGGAAGCGCTGGAGAAGAAAGCTCTGCATCCCGGGGAGGTTGCCGCGAAGGACGTCGAGGAACTCCTGAAAAGCGAACTGGCACTCGCCGGCATCACTCCGACTTCGGAAACAGCCCCAAGGGAATACGCTTCATGTGTGGAATAGCGGCGCTGATTGCCCCTGCCGCGGCAAGGTACAGGCCGCATATGGAAGCCATGATCAAGGAGCTTGCGCATCGCGGGCCGGACGGCAGAGGAATCTGGGCCGATGAAAATTGCTGCATGGGGCATGTGCGCCTGAGCGTCATAGACCCCGCCGGGGGCGCCCAGCCGATGTCAGGGCCGCATGGCACAATCGTTTTCAATGGCGAGATATACAACTTCCGGGAGGAAAGAACTCTCTGCGAGTATCCCTTCGTGACGGAAAGCGACACGGAATATCTTCTCGCGGCATATGAAACATACGGCGCCGATATGTGCCGGCGCCTTAAAGGGATGTTCGCATTCGCCATCTGGGATGGAAGCAGGCTGGTATGCGGCCGCGACCGCTTTGGAGAAAAACCCCTGTATTACGCCACCGGGGCCGGGGGAGCATTTATTGTCGCATCCGAGCCGCAGGCCATCCTTGCAAGCGGTCTCATCACGCCGCATGTGGACAGGCTGGCCCTTGCCGCCTGGCTGCGTATGGGCTGGTTTCCCGAAGGCATGACAATATTCAGGGAAATTCGCCAGTTATTGCCGGGACATATTCTTGTTCATGAAAATGGCGCGCTGAAAACGGAATGCTTCTGGGAACCGCCGGCGCCGGCTTCTTTTTCCCTTTCACTGGAAGAAGCCGGGGAGGAATTCCGGCGTCTCATGGACAAGGCCGTCGAAAGATGCCTCGTGGCGGATGTGGAAACAGGGCTTTTGCTGAGTGGTGGGCTGGATTCAACCACCATAGCTCTTGTGGCCGCAGAAAAATGCCGCCCCAGGTCATTCGCGTTTGCCATGGACGGCGAACGAAACGAACTGCCCTATGCCGCGGCGGCGGCAAAACAGTATGGGCTGCCGCTGGAAAAATGCCATATCGCCGATATGGATTTTCCGGCCCTGATGCTGGAGTTGCCCGCAATTTACGGAGAGCCGCTGGCTGATACTTCATGCCTGCCGACACTCATGCTCTGCCGCCATGTGGCGGCCAGCGTAAAATGCGCTCTCGGCGGAGACGGCGGCGATGAACTGCTTGGCGGGTATGGCTGGTACAAGGGCCTTGCCGCCAGGGCCGCGCACGCGGGTCCCGTTTCAAACGGCTGGACACGGCACGCCGCGGCGCATTTTCAGGGCAGAAGCCTGTGCGACTCCCCGATCTTGCGAGAAGCCGGCCTTGAACCGTGCTATCCGCATTTGCCCCCGTTCATGGGCGATACCTGCGATGACGCGCTGCGCATGGATCTGACCGGTTTTTTGCCTTCGGACGTTCTGAAAAAAACGGATCGGGCGGCAATGTCCCGCGGTCTTGAAATACGCTCCCCCTTTCTTGATGGCGATCTTGCGGATTTCCTCATCTCGCTGCCCGCGGCAATGAAGGTCGGCGGCAACGGAAAGCTGGTCATGCGCCACGCTTTCGGGGACAAGTGGCCCGAGGTGATACGCAAAAGGCCAAAACAGGGGTTTGGGATGGATGCCTCCCTCCTGCTCCGCAGGCCGGATATGCGGGAGCTTGCGAATACATATCTGTATGCCGGACAGCTTGCCATCCATGCGATTCTTCCCAAGGCATGGTTCGGAAAATACGCGAAACGGGGGGATACATTCTCCTGGGCTTTGCTGGTTCTTTCCATCTGGTGCCAATATGCGAAACAGCGGGGCTGGTTAAATGCAGGCTGACGTTTTCCGCGATCCGCGCCATGAGGAATATTTCAAAAAACAGTACATGAAGTCCGCAGTGCTGGACTATCCTCCGCAATGGGTGACGCTCGGGATATGCAGCCCCTGCCCGTACAGGTGCGAGTTCTGCGCGTATCACAGTCTGGACGCGAAAAATATATCCAGGGTCTTTAATGTACGCTTCAAAATGCCCTTTGAACTGGCAAAAAGCATAATTGACTTTCTGTATGCGGGCGGTGTGCCCAGAATACATCTATGTGCCACTGGAGAGCCCTTGTGGCATCCGGATTTTTTCGCAATTTTCGATTATGTGGCAAACAGTTTCGGAAGCGTCAGTTTCCAGTCAAATTTTCCGGCGAGTCTCGTGAAGGAAAGGAATGTCATCCGGAAGCTCTTGGCCCGGAAAGACAAAATTGCGGGAATTACCGTTGATCTCATGGGCAACAGCTCAATAAAGGGCGGCGATTCCGAATTTTTTTATGAGACGCTTTCCAGAATTACCTCTGCAAGTGATGTGCGTATTGGAGGGAATTTTTTGATCACCCGCCTGAACTGGAAAGACCTGGAAACAGTTGTCCGGGATATTCATAGATGGAAACTCAAGGTCAGCGTCAGGGCGGCCAGGGTATTCCCCCATGGCATGAACGCATTCACGGATCCCGCCAACGCCTGGAGCGGAGAAACTGTGACGCGCGATGAAAAAGCCGGGTTGGAGGAGATACTCTCCATCGCCAAATCCCTGAAAGTGCGTGTCTATATTCCACAGATGGATGCCGGCGTATGCGATGTATTCTGGAAAAAACTGCAAATATGGCCCACGAGGGGGAGCGAGCCAGGCAGGCTGGACAATCTGGTGCCGCATGGATGCAATGCCGTTGTGCTCGGCAATATGGATTCACTTGGATATCTTGGCGAGTATCCTGATGTCTTTTCCCTCTGGAACAATCCGAAGCTTGTAAAAATACGAAGCAATCTTCTTTCTGGTATTTATCCTGATGCACATTGTGCAAAATGTCCGTATCATGGCTAAGGGGGATAGTGTGAAGGGAAATGAGTGTCAGGAATATTTCTTGCCTGAAGGCTATGTGAGCCGCACAACATGTGTAAGGGATGGCTTCTGGACACCAGAGCGAATTTCAAGGGAGCCTTTCAACGGCTCATACAATGTGTTCAAATGGATTTCTGAAAAGGAAAACATGCTGGCCGGTAAAAGCATTCTTGATGTGGGATGCGGACCGGCCTCGAAATTTGGCCTTTTTTTTCCCCATGCGCGCATCACCGGCCTTGACACGCACGAGGCGATTGCCCTGGCCAAAATGAATAATCCGAAAGGCTCTTTTCTGCCATGCGATCTGGATGACAGAAAAAGCCTTGAGGAACTTTGCGGCATGCTGGCAACGTTCGATGTCATCACCTGTATTGATGTCATCGAGCATGTGCTGCATCCGGAAAACATCCTCCGGCTCATTCGCAAATGTATGGCTCCTGATTCCGTTGCATATATAGGCACACTGGAAAGGGACCGTTCGCGGGGCGCGGGGTGCCTCGCATCGCCAAAAGCGGAGCATGTCCGGGAATGGAATCAGGCGGAGTTCACCGCGTTCATCGAAAATTCCGGCTTCATTGTGGATGAGGTGAAAATCACCGTGCAGGCGCTCAGGCCAACGGTCAACGAGAAGGCGCTCAGGGTTCAGACCTTGCGCTGCCACTAGAGCGTTTTCGCAATGAAATTGCGCAAACGCTCCGGCGGCTGCGGGAGCGGACGCCCGCGCCTGTATAAGTTTGTTCCGGAGGAAGGGAGAGAATGGGGAGTCTGGTCAGGACAACGCTGAAACTTCAGACATCAGATGATATATTGAAAAGCACTGTCTCCCATATACAGCATTGCGCGCAAATTTTTAAAAATTACTCAGTTGAAAGCAACCTTGCGTGTTCCGGAGAAGAGGTGATGTAAAGATGAGCGCGATTTTTTTTCATCTCCATACCTGGGGAACAGGGGCGGACTGTCTGCAGCGGTTTGCCTTCAGGCGCAGAGAATGGCTGGCTGAACAAAATCTGGTCTATTCGCACACCGCGTTTGAAACACTGGCATATGCGCAAAACCACCAGGCCCTTTGCAATCATCTTATTCACGGGCGCCCCGCCAATGGCGTCTATCCCGCGCATGTTCAAAAAGTCTTTGCCTCCTGGAAGGAAGCCCTGGATTCCGGCAAAAATATCCTCATCTCATACAGGCCCAAAGAGCTCACAAAAAGTTTCCTGGTATTGCATTCCACCTTTTCAACACTGCCGGGATTTGGCGATTTCAAAAAAAAATATTTTATCTCGCTGGGGCGGCTTGATTTTGCCCTTGAGGAATTCCTGAGGGCGTGGCCATATCCGCGCGATGCATCCGTTCTTGAAACGATGCGCGACCTTGACTCCTATGCAGCGGTCCTGAAAAGGGCTCTGCGAATCGCCGGGCCGGAAAACCTCCTTGTCACCATGCCGCAAATCCAGCCTGGCGTATCCGGTTGTCATGAGCCCGCAACACAGGCGGCGCAATTGATGGCTTTTGCCGGCGTTTCCGAATCGACCGCGGCTGAAGCAGCCCACGGCATATGCGCTGAAATTGAACCCTGGCGCTCCGCAAGGATCAAACGGCTCTTCAGCTCCATCAATAATGCCTGGGGCAAACCTTCGGTGGAGGAACTGGCATCCGAGCTCCAGGCGTTTGAATCCTCCCCCGGCACTGGACAAATATTTTGCTCACGGGAGGTGGCAAACGAGATTACGGCGTTTCACCGGCAGGACTGGGAAAAGGCAATGGGCATGGCCGGCGTCAGGCAGGAATGGAAACCTTTTGTTTTTTTGGAAAAACCTGATGCGGTCGCGCCTTTCAGGCACTTGGGGGTCCTCGCGCCCAAAACCACGGCGTACATAAGAGACAACATTTTTCTGCTGCCGGAGGACTGGCGCGGGGCTGCGGAAAACATCATGGCCCAGTCCGGAACGCGGATTTCCCCGCCGCCGGATATGGCCGTGCTGACAATGACCTATAATCATGAAAAATATCTTGAGGAATGTATTGAAAGCGTGGCCGCGCAAAAACATTCATTCAGCCTTGAGCATGTGATCGTTGATGACTGCTCGAATGACGGAACCAGAGAACTCATTGCCGCGAAAGCAAAGAAGTATTCACACCTGCGGCCTGTGCTTCTGGAAAGCCGGGAGGGGCATGCCAACATACGCGCGCTTTTCAGGTCGTGCCGGAGCAAATACGCGGCCCTGTGCGATGGCGACGATTATTTTACGGATAGTGCAAAGTTGCAAAAACAATATGAGTATCTTGAGAAAAATCCTGATTGTTCAATATGTGCGCATCCTGTCCATGTGCATTTTGAAAACGAAAAAATGAAAGATTTTTCCTATCCGGAACTGAAACAACTTCCTTGCGCAAAGGATGGCAAGTATTCCATTGAGGATATTATCTCCCGAAATTTTGTCCAGACTAATTCCGTGGTTTATCGCTGGAGATTTGAACAGGGTCTGCCCAAGTGGTTCAGAGCCGATATTTGCCCCTCTGACTGGTACTGGCATCTTTTGCATGCGGAGAAGGGGCGCATAGGATTTCTGCCGGACATCATGGCCGTCTACAGGAGACACGACAAGGCGCATTACGCGCATGCCTTCATCTCCACGGTAAAGCACAGACAGGAGCGGGGCATGGAAGAGCTTGAAACATACAAGGCAGTCAATGAACATTTCCAAGGCAAATATTTTGACAAGCTGGCGCAGCTTGCCAATGGGGTTCTTGCCAATTTTCTTGAACTGGCCCTGCGGGAAAACGGCAACCGGCTGCTGGACATCGCCGAGAAAAAATATCCCGAATTTTGCAGGTATTTTTTGAAGTCTCTGGAACTAATCCAATGCAATTCCATGGGGAACAGTGTAGCCAGGTGAGCCGGTCACTGCATGCGGCGGCATTATGGCATATACGGCATACGGAGGAATGATGTCGAAAAATAAAATGGGGGAGGTGAACCGGGCTCGGAAGATTTCCCATGAACAGTGGCGGGAAGAAAACTGGAAATCATTGGCTTCAGTTTATCCGCATGTGGCAGATGAAGAATTGGAAGAATACATCAGCCATGTATTCAAGGCGCCAAGAAATTTATATACAGCGCATGGCTATGCCAGCATGGATCAGACCGGGCGTCTGGTCAATATCTCTGGCAGGCGTCGGGTAAGTATCGCCCCTGCGGCAGATTTTGGCAAAGACATTCCGCGCATTTTCATGTTTGGCGATTCCAGGATGTTTGGACTCGGAGTTGAAGACAGGGATACGTTGCCCAGCAAATTGCAAGACATTTTCAACTGTTCCGGAAATCCCGCCAGGGTCATCAATTTTGGCATCATAAGCAATACCCTTATGAACATTCTGTCAGATATCCGGCTGATGGATTTTGGGCAACAGGACGTGATCGTGCTGTTTCTCACATTGTATGCGAACCATTATCCCCTGAAAAAATCTTCAACACGCGCAAATTATTACAGGATTCTGAAATCCATCGTGGATGAGGCCGCAAAAAGGAATATTGCATTGCTCGTTTTCAAATTTCCAGACATTCGCAGGCTGAAAAATCCCACTGATCTGGAAAAATTTTTCCAGCATAATCTGAGAGTCAATAAAAAATATTTTTATATCTGTCCCTCTTTTAACTACGCAAAAAAACAGCCTGTTCCTTTTATTGATGCCCAGCAGGCGCTTGAGTGTGTGCCGCAAGGTGTATCATCATTTTGGGATTACAATCATACAGGCCCGGCGGCCAATGAGGCTATTGCCGCATTCATTTACAGGACAGTCTCCGCCGCCCTGGCCGGAAGTGCCAATGCTCCCCGGGAAATGGCGAGTTTGAGGGACGATGAGAGAAGGCTCGTTGATTGCGGACTGGAGGAATTCCGGAAAAATTGCTGCGCTCTTTATCTGGAGCAGGAAAAGACAAATATCGAAAATGCCTTGCAGGTGTATAGGGAATATTCCATGTTCCCGGCACGCCCCGAAGATCGGATTGGAGCCATAATAATGAACTGCAATCCATTTTCCAACGGCCATGTCTATCTTGTGGAAGAAGCTCTTAAAATTGCAGATTACCTTTATCTGTTTATAGTCAGCGAGGATACATCGATCTTTTCCTTTGAGCACAGATTTGCGATGGTTCAGAACCATTTTCGCGGGGAAGCGCGGATAAAGATCCTCCCCAGCGGTCTTTTGATGGCTTCCGCGCTGACGTTTCCCGAATACTTCAACAAAAAGGATACCAGCAATAACTCCGGCGACGGAACCCTGGACACCTATTTTTTCAGGGACACCATCGCGCCACTTTTCAAGATACGATTTCGATTCCTGGGAACGGAGCCAAAATGCAGGGTCACAGCCCGCAATAATGAACTGCTGAAACGGCTTTTGCCGGAGGCAGGCATAAAAGTGATCGAGATGGAAAGAAAAAAAGGCGCGGATGGCAAGCCTTTCAGCGCCTCAAGAATACGCGGGCTCATGCGTGCCAATGATCTGGCCGCTATTAAATCCATGGTTCCCGCAACCTCCTTTGAAATCATTTCCCAATTTTATATGCCATATCCCAGGCGCGCCCCGTTGGCTGGATGATTGCCCCTCCCCCCAAAAAAATGAGCCATTGAAAAGCGGGCCTTCCTGTCATAGGAGCACAGGGAGGGAACGGAACCGATTCAGAGGGTCAGGCCATCGGGATACCGCGTCAGGCCGGGGAGGGTGGCGGATGCGCCCCGCCAGAACAGTATTTCCGTTGCCACGTTTTGCAAATGGCGGTCAACCTCAGGCGGCATGCGGCTTCCCCGACGTGCGGTGGAAAACGCCGTGAAGGGCGTGTGCTGAATCACGGGCGCACTGAACGCGTCTGCCGGGAGGAGAGCCCGCCCGGCATCTCCCTTTTCCGGTCATGAAAAACAATGAAATGGTCTGAACTCACGATCTCTACGCCGCAAGGCCCCAAATCCGCCATTGCTCCGCTTGTCATTTCGGCAAGCCGGGCAACGGACATTCCGGCCTTTCACGCAAAATGGTTCATGCGCCGTCTGCGGGCGGGCTATTGCCTGTGGAAAAGTGCATTCAACGCTTATCAGCAGCGTTATGTGTCCTTTGAAAAGTGTCAGGCATTTGTTTTTTGGAGCAAAAATCCGCAGGCATTCATGCCCTGTCTTTCTGAAATCGAAGAACACGGCTATCAGTATTATTTTCACTACACCCTCAATGACTATGAACGGGAAGGTCTGGAACCCCGCCTTCCCCCACTGGCGCAACGCATCGCCACTTTCCAGAAATTATCCGAACGCATCGGCAGGCACCGTGTCATCTGGCGTTTTGACCCTGTCATCATGGGAAATACGCTGACCGTTGAAAGCGTTCTGGAGCGCATACACCGTCTTGCGGAGCGGCTTGCTCCATATACGGAAAAGCTCGTATTCAGCTTTTTGGACATGTATAAAAAAACAGAGAATGCGCTCAAAAAACTTGACCCGCTTCTGCGGCCGCCCGATGCGCGGGAAGCCCGGCGGCTGGCTGAAGGGATCGCGCGGATGAATACGGGCCTCGTTTCGCCGTTGGCGCTCGCCACATGCGCGGAGGAACTGGATGCATCTTCGCTTGGAATCGCGCATAATAAATGCGTTGATCCGGAACTGCTTCTGCGACTTTGTCCCGCAAGTCCTGAAATGCGAAATATGTGTGCACGGCCCTTGCGCCGGGAACAGGGGCGCCTTCTTCCGTTTGCCGCTGCTTCCGGCGGTGGCGCCCTCAAGGACGCAGGGCAGCGCGCCTGCTGCGGTTGCGTGCCCAGCAAGGACATTGGCAGCTACAACACCTGCATGCATCTTTGCGCGTATTGCTATGCCAATCGTTCAAAACAAGAGGTGATAAACAGGATCAATGCCGTAAACGACAGCCGTGACTATCTTTGAATCCCACCGCACCGCACAGCCCGGCGCACTCTCTGGGGAGTGCGCCGGGCTGTGAAACGGGAATGCCGCGCCGTGGCGGCGTCAGCCCTGAGACTCGGGAGACTGCCGGCCTTCAAGGCACATGCGCAGGAGGCTTACCGGATGCAGGGCGGTTTTGCCGCTGCCATGCCGTATCTGGACACGGCATGTGCCGCATTCGCTGGCGGCAAAGGCCGCGCCGCTTTCGCGCACTGTGCGGAAAAGCTCTGCGCCGACTTCCTGGGCGATGTCGTATTTTTCTTTCTTGAAGCCATAACTGCCGGAAATGCCGCAACAGCCGGCATCGGCATTGAGGGCGGTCACGTTCTTGAGATGCCGGAGCAGACGCAGGCCGGGCAGGCCGTTGCCCTGCGCGCGCAGGTGGCATGGGGCGTGATAGATGATGCGCAGGTCCCTGGCCGCGGCAGGCGCCGCATCCAGGGGGAACTCGTCCCGTTCCACACATCCGAGAAGGAAATCCTGCGCGTCCTCCAGCACACCCATGCCGTATTTCTCCACCAGATCGGGGAAAAATTCGGGCAGGTCCGCGCGGAACATCAGGGCGCAGCTCGGGCAGCCCGTGACCACGGGGATGCCCTGTTCGCGCCAGTGCGCCAGTTCGGCCAGATTGCGTTTGGCCTGGCGCCGGCTGTCCTTCCAGAAGCCGTTGGCGATCATGGGCAAGCCGCAGCAGCCGAACTTTTCCGGCGTGATGACTTCATAGCCCGCCCGGTTGAAGGCCCATACCATGTCGAGACCGGTTTGCGGATCATAGACATCAACATAGCACCCGGGGAAAAAGACCACCTTGCGGGGCAGGGAGGGCTGTTCGAGCTTGCGCGCCAGTTGGCGGAACGTTTTGGGCGCGAACGGCGGCAGCGGGGCGCGCCGGTCGATGCCGAGCATGTCAAGCGCTTTTCGCGTCAACGGATTGAGCATGCCGAAGTTTTTGAGACCCGCGGGGATGAGCTGGAGCAGTTTGGCCTGAAGTTCGCCATGGGCGAGCACCCAGTCACGGAGGCCGGCGCCGTGTTTCCGGCAGTGTTCCGCGCGGGCGAGCATGTTGATGCTGGAGACGGGCACTCCCTGCGGGCAGGTGATGTCGCAATTCTTGCAGTTGGCGCAATAGGTCAGGGATTCGTCTTCCGCAAGGCCGAGCAGGCGGAAACGCTCATACGCGGGGCCAATCATGCGCGGCCCGAGGAATTTGGGCGTGACCCGGGCCACCGGGCAATGCACCACGCAGGTGGTGCAGGCGATGCACTTGTCGGGACTGATGCGAACGCTCATTGCTTCCCTCCAGTGGCTGCTTCCCCGGCGCAATGGGACGCGCCCGCAAGTTCCGCGGCAGCGAGACCGGCATGCCAGCCCGTCGCCAGCGCCACGCCGTAGCCGCTTTTCTCCACGGCGGGATCATGGCCGCCGAGCGTGCGGCCGGCAAAGAAGACATTTTCCAGCGCCAGCGCGCCGTTGCCATCCAGCGGACGCAGGCTGGCATCCACGCGCACGCCAAGGCTTGCGACAGCGTGATTGCCGAAAATCGCCGGTTCTGTCCAGGCGCCCACATCCTCGGGAAGCGGAATCTCCAGCTTGAATACCCGCTCGTGGGCACTGCCGGGCGCAAGCGTGATGCCGCCGGCGAGGATGCCGCCCGTCGCGAGCACATAGGCCGTGGCCCTGGTGGTATAGCTTCGCCCCGTGCTGGCGATGGTGAGGGCAAGACAACGGCCTTCCGCCACCCTGGCGTCAATGACGTCGGCATTTTCCACCATCTCGACACCGAGCGAGGCAAGTTCCCGCAGAAGCGCGTCCCGCAGGCGCAGCCCGCCGACCCCTGGCGGAATGGCTGGCATCTCGACCACCGGGCAGCCCAGCGTCCCGCTGAGGTCTGCCGCCAGGCCGCTTGCCGCATGGCAGCCGCAAATGGGCGGCAGCAGGACAAGGTCGCAGCCTGCGGCCCGCTCCTTGAGGGCGTCTGCCAGCCAGTCGCGGCCGCCGGGGCGTTCCGCAGCCCTGGCGAGGTCCAGGGCGTTCAGGGCGCGGTGCGCGTCATCGAACGGAGCCGGAATGATACAGGGGGTGAACTCCTTGTCCGCCCAGTCGGGGTAACGGCGCAACTGGTCAATGACGAGCGCGGGGCGGCAATCGCGGAAGCCGCGAACGCTTGCCACCAGAATGTGCCGCGCCTTGGCGAGAGCCACCGGATCGACAGTGTCCGGCACAAGATAGGTGGGCCTGAGGGTGCCCATGATGGTAGGGACCCGCGTGTTGCGCGGGCTCCCGCCGTGCTCCGCGGCATGCAGTCCAAGCCCGTGGCGGCCCGCCGTTTCCACCAGCGCGTCCAGTGCGGAACGGACCCTGTCGGCGCCGAGCAGGGAGTAGGGATGCGTGGCGGGCAGCGTCGCCATGGCCGTCCATGGGTCCTCCACGCATGTGCCGTCCGGCGCATAGCCGAGAATGTCCACATAACCGCTTCCGATGGCCAGACAGCCCATTCCCTCGCTGATGACGCGCACTTCGCGTCCCTGGCGGGCGGCGGCCAGCGCGGCCATGAGGCCAGCCAGACCGGAGCCCACCACGATAACGTCAGTTGTTCTGCTCATGCATGGCTCCGTCAAGATTGAGGATTCCGGCGTACACGGCGCGGCTGAACTCCATTTCGCGGGCCTGTTGCCCCCACATGGCGGGCCTGAGCCCTTTCCAGCGTTCCTGGAGGAAGCGGCACAGGCTGTCCACCGGCGCGAATTCAAGCCGAATGCCGTGCTCCACAAGCGAGGCGACGGAGCGCAGGGAACAGAAGGTGCCCTGACAGGTGCCCATGCCCAGGCGTGTGCGCAGGCGTATGTCCGTAAGGGAATGGGTGGCGGGATCACGCGCCACGCACTCCACTTCGGCCAGAGAGACCATTTCGCATTCACAGAGCAGGGGATTGCCGCCGCCGAAATCGGTGATATGCGTGTCTTTGGAGGCACGGGCCGCCAGCGCCGCCACTTCCGCCTGCTGAAGGGTCGCCGGGAGGTCGTCCCCGAGCCTGTCGGCCATGAGGTTGAGGGCGCGCACAGGGAAAAGCCTGGCCGCGCGTTCCAGCAGGGCGGGATCGACCGTGCCCACCATGGGTTCTTCAGCCGTCCGGCAGGGGGTGGAAACAGAGAGGCGGCGGCAGACCTCGTCGCTGACGCGTTCCGCCATGAGGCGGTAGGTGGTGAGCTTGCCGCCGAAAACGGAGACCATGCCGTCAAGCCCGTCCGCCGCATGATCCACGACGTGGAAATTGCGGCTCGCCTTGCGTCCGGAAGCGCCTCCGGGCGTGTACAGCGGGCGCGTCCCCGCGAAGGCGCGCAGGATGCGGTAATCGCGCACATGCGGAAAGAGCGGTTCGCCAAGCTCAAGCAGCCGCGTCACTTCGGGGTAGGTCGGTGTGGTGTCGTCGGGGCGGTCCGTGGGCATGGACGTGGTGCCGAGAATGGTCACAGAGCCGTGCGGCACGAAGATGTCGCCATCGGAACTTGCATGGAGACGATTGACCACGCGCGAGGTGAAGCGGTGATTGAAGACCACAAGCGTGCCGCGATCCGGCGTGATGGCCGCTTCAAGTCCGGCCAGAGCCGCCACTTCGCCGGACCATGAGCCCGCGGCATTGACCACCATCCGGCAGGCGATGTCCACGGTTTCGCCGGTCATGAGATTGCGCGCCGTGACGCCGCAAACCGTGCCGTTCTGCTGCCGGATGGCGATGACTTCATGATAGGTGAGGGCGCGTCCGCCATAACGTTCGGCGGACATGCGATTGTGGAGGACCAGACGGAAGCCGTCCACACAGGAATCGGGCACGCGGAAAACGCGTTGGGCATCAGGCGTCAGATTGGGTTCCAGACGCCGGGCTTCGGCGGGGCTGATTTCCTCCGCCTTGATGCCGGCCTCGGCGCAGCCCTTGATCCACGGGTCCACAAATGTGGGGTCATCCTTGGGAGTGAGGACAAAAAGGCCCTCCGTCACCTCCACGCACTGTTTCCCCACGCGCCGGAGGATCATGTTTTCCTCGATGCACTCGCGGGCCGATTCCGGGTCATTGACGGCATAGCGGGCGCCGCTGTGGAGAAGGCCGTGAAAGCGGGAACTGGTGCCATGGGCCAGGCCGCCCTGTTCCAGCAGAATGGCGGGGACGCCGCGCATGCTCAGGTCGCGCAGCGTGCCCATGCCGGTAGCGCCGCCGCCAATGACGACAACCGTAGTTTCCAGCATGGAGCCTCCTGTGTGGTTTCACAAAATGCACCGCGCCTGCCGTCCGCCCCGCGGGCAAATGGCAGCCGTGTCTTCATTGTCCATTGTCTTTGAAAAATTTTTGCGGTTTTGCCGGCATTCGTCAAGGGGTTTTCGCCGTGGGGAGCGTTCCCGGGGCGAGGACGCCGTGAGGGGCATCACCGGCCTATGTCTGTTTTTGCCGGGGATCCTCCGCGAAGCGCCGTTCCCGGGCGGCTGTGGCCCCCGCATTGGCGCGCTTGCCTCGGGGGCGGCTTTCCTTTAAATTCCGGCATGGCAAAAATGCGAGAAGTCTATCGCTGCACACAGTGCGGCGCGCAAAGTCCGCACTGGCGGGGCCAGTGCCCGGGCTGTCAGGCATGGAACACGCTCGTGGCCGAGGCGCAGCCCGCTTCCGGCAAGGCGCGAGCCGCCGCCGGCCATGGAAACGCCGGGGAACAGGCGCGCCCCAGGGTCCTCCGCGATGTGGCCGATGGCGCCCACCACCCGTTCCCCAGCGGGCTTGGCGCCCTGGACAGGGTGCTCGGCAAGGGGCTGGTACCGGGCGCGTCCATTCTTGTGGGCGGCGAACCCGGCATCGGCAAATCCACGCTGCTGCTCCAGGTGGCGGCTTCAGTGGCGTCGCAGGGGCGCCCCGTCCTCTACGCCAGCGGCGAAGAATCCCTGCCGCAGATCAAGGCGCGGGGCGAGCGTCTCGGTATTCTGGGGCCCCGGCTCCTGGCCATGGCCACCTCGCGCGTGGAGGATGTCGTTGCCGCGCTGGAAAGCGCGCCCGAAGGGGAGCGGCCCGGCCTTGCCGTGGTGGATTCCGTCCAGACCCTGACCAGCCTGGCGGCAGAGGGGCTGCCCGGCAATGTGGGCCAGGTGCGGGCCGTCGCCACCACCCTGCAGGAAGTCTGCCGCCGTCTGGGCGTGGCGCTCATCCTGGTGGGACATGTGACCAAGGACGGCGTCCTTGCCGGACCGAGGCTGCTTGAGCATATGGTGGATACGGTCATCTCCCTTGAAGGCGACCGGCGCCAGATGTTCCGGCTTTTGCGCGTATTCAAGAACCGCTTCGGCCCCAATGAGGAGCTGCTGGTCTTTCGCATGGGCGAGCGGGGCATGGAGCTGGTGGACGACCCTTCCACCTTTTTTCTTGGCGCGCGCGACCCCGCGCTTTCCGGCACGGCCGTGGTCATGGCCGTGGACGGGCAGCGTCCGCTGGCTGTGGAGGTGCAGGCGCTGGTGGCGCGGACCTTCCTCAGTATTCCGCGCCGCGCCGCGCTTGGCTTTGACGCCAATCGCCTGCATCTTCTGCTGGCCGTGCTGGAAAAGCGGCTCAAGCTCAATTTCGGCCAGGTGGACATTTACGCCAAGGTGGGGGGCGGCATGCGCCTTCAGGAGCCAGGGCTGGACCTTGCGCTCGTGGCGGCGGTCCTTTCGTCGTATTATGACGTGCCGCTTCCCGGGCGCAGCATTTTCTGGGGCGAAGTGGACCTCAACGGGCAGGTGCGGCCCGTGGCGGCGCAGGCCATCCGCCTTGCCCAGGCGCGGCGCCTCGGCTTTGCTCCCATCGTGCGGCCCGCGCTGGCGGCGCCTCATGGCGCGGAAGAGGAGAGCGGGCAGGATGTCCCCGGCTGCGTCCGTACCATCGCCGAACTGCAACGGCGGCTCTTCAACCGCTCCTGAGGCGAAAAGGGGAGAGGCATGCCGCTGGAAATTGAACGCAAATATCTTGATGTGGATTTCGCCTGTTTGCGCGGGGCGCTTGTTGGAGCGGGCGCGGAGGATTTGGGCGCGCACTTCGAGTCCAATGTCATTTTTGATACGCCGGACTTCGCGATCCATGCCTCCGGGCGGCTGCTCCGGGTGCGCAGCCAGGAATGGCACGACCGCGCCCGTCATGTGCTGACGCTGAAATTGCCGGTGCCAGGGGCCAAAGACAGCGCGTTCAAGGCGCGCGAGGAGCGGGAGCTCGCCGTGGAAAGCGCCGCCGCCATGGGCGCCGTGCTGGAAGGGCTGGGCTTTGTGGCGGTTGCCCGCTACGAAAAGGTGCGTTCCGTCTGGCGCCTGGCGCCTGACCGCGCCGAAGGGAGCGAAATGCTGGTGGAGCTTGATGAACTCCCCTTTGCCCGGGTGGTGGAGCTGGAAGGGGAGGCCGAGGGGCTCGATGCCGCCGCCCGCCTTCTGGGCCTTGACAAATACGAGTTCAGCACCAAAAGTTATCATGTGCTCCATCAGGAGTGGCGTTGTTCCCGGGGCTTGCCGCACGAGCGCTCCTTTGTGTTCGGGGCTGATGAGCGGCGCCGTCTGCGAGAGCGCCTCGGACTGCCGGGCAAAGCGGTTCAGGACATATATTTTTGAAGTCCTTGCGGGCGTTCAGGAGAAATCGCGCATGCCGTCATATGCATCAGCCGGAGTGGACAGCGAACAGTTCACGCGGCTTGAGGAACAGGTGCGGGAACCCGCGCGCTATCGCGTGCTGCTGCACAACGACAATTATACGAGCATGGAGTTTGTGGTGGGCATTTTGCGGAGCATCTTCCGCAAAAGCCTTACGGATGCCACGGCCATCATGCTCGATGTCCACCAGCATGGCGTTGGCCAGTGCGGTGTCTATACACGGGAAGTGGCGGAAACAAAGGTGGGGCAGGTGCATCAGGCGGCCCGCCAGGCAGGTTTCCCCCTCAGGTGCAGTCTCGAAAGGATATGACCCCCGTGACGGGATTTGCCGGGCCGGGAGGCCCCATTACGGAGTAGCCATGTTGAGCAAGAGCGTACAGGAGGTCCTGCGGGACGCCGTCATGGAAGTGCAGCGCCGTGGGCATGACATGCTGACGGTGGAGCATCTTCTCTTTTCGTTGAGCAAGAGCGTCAAGGGCAGGACCATCCTTGAGGGCAGCGGCGCGGGCGTCGGGCTGCTGCGGGAGCAGCTGGAAGGATTTTTCCACTCGGAACTCGAATCGGTTCCGCAGACAGGTGAATACAAGATCGCGCAGACGGAGGGCGTCCAGCGCGTGCTTGAGCGGGCGCTCGGACATGTCCGTTCCTCGGGGCGGGCTGCCGTGGAAATGGGGGACCTGCTCATCGCCATCATTGACGAGGAGGAGAGCTACGCCCGGTATTTTCTTCGCAAACAGGGGGTGGAGCGCCTGGATGTGCTCACCTTCATCTCGCACGGCATGGAGCCGGAAGGGGCGGAGCGCGCCCCTGAAGACGGCGACAAGAAAGCAGGCAAGGACCCTCTTGCGGAATTTACCGTGGAACTGACCGCCAAAGCGCGGGAAGGCGGGATCGACCCCCTGGTGGGGCGTTCCCAGGAACTGGATCGGGCCATTGAGATCCTGTGCCGGCGCCGCAAGAACAATCCTCTCTTCGTGGGCGATGCCGGTGTCGGCAAAACAGCCATGGCGGAAGGGCTGGCCCTGCGCATTGCGGAAGGGCGCGTCCCGGCGATGTTTGCCGAGACGCGGATTTTCGCGCTCAATATGGGGCTGCTGGTGGCGGGCACGCGCTATCGGGGCGATTTCGAGGCCCGCATCAAGGCCATTGTGGACGCCTTCAAGAGCATGCCCGATGCCATTCTTTTTATTGACGAGATCCATACGCTGGTGGGCGCGGGCGAGACTTCCGGCGGTTCGCTGGATGCGGCAAATATGCTCAAGCCGGCGCTTGCCAATGGCGAGATCCGCTGTATCGGCTCCACCACCTACGAGGAATATCGCAAACATTTCGAGAAAGATCGCGCCCTGGCCCGCCGTTTTCAGCGTATCGACCTGCGCGAGCCCAGTGTGGAGGAGTGTTTCGCCATTCTTCAGGGGCTGGAGGAAAGGTATGCCGCGCACCATGGCGTCCGCTACACCCCCGCGGTGCTTCGGGCCATGGCCGATCTTTCGGCGCGCCATGTGCGCGACCGCCTGCTTCCGGACAAGGCCATTGACGTCATGGATGAATGCGGCGCCGCCGTGCGCCTTAAGCGGGAAGCCGGGGAGTGCGGCTCCGGGCGCCCCACTGTGACCCTTGCCGATGTCGAGCGCATTGTGGCCCGTATGGCGGGGGTGCCGCCGCGGACGGTTTCCAGCAGCGAGCGCGGACGCCTCGCCCATCTTGAACGCGATCTCAAGCGACGCGTCTTTGGGCAGGATGAGGCCATTGAACTGACCGTGCGCGCCATCCTGCGCGCCAGGGCGGGGCTCAGTCAGGAGCGGCGCCCCTCCGGCTCCTTCCTCTTTTACGGGCCTACCGGCGTGGGCAAGACGGAGGTCGCCCGCAGTCTTGCCGAGATACTCGGTGTGGAGTTCCTGCGTTTCGACATGAGCGAATACATGGAGAAACATTCGGTCTCCCGGCTCATCGGCTCGCCTCCCGGGTATGTGGGGTATGACGAGGGCGGCCAGCTCACGGAAGCCGTGCGGAAGGCGCCATATTCCGTCATCCTTCTGGATGAGGTGGAAAAGGCGCATCCCGATATTTTTAATGTATTGCTTCAGGTAATGGATTACGGAACGCTTACGGACAATTCCGGTCGCAAGACGGATTTTTCCAACGCCATCCTCATCATGACCTCCAACGCGGGGGCCTTTGAAATGTCGGGCGCCACCATCGGCTTTGGCGAAGCCGCGCCCGACGATGCGGCGCGCAAGGGCCTCAAGGCAGTGGAGCGGTTGTTCGCCCCGGAATTTCGCAATCGCCTGGATGCCATGGTGCCGTTCCGCAGCCTTGAAGAACCCATGATGCTCCGCATCGTGGACAAGTTTCTGGCTGAAGTCCGCGCCACGCTTGCCGGGCGCAAGGTGGAGCTGCGCGTGTCCGAAGCGGCGCGCCGCTGGCTGGCGCGCCGCGGCTTCGACCCCGCCATGGGGGCGCGCCCCCTGCGCCGTCTGTTGCGCAGTGAACTGGAGGACAAACTGGCGGCGGAGCTGCTGTTCGGCTTTTTGAAAAAGGGCGGCGAGGCGCGACTCGGCGTGAAAGGGGATGCGCTGACCCTTGCCCCTGCCGCGCCGGCCAGGAAGCGGCAGCGCTCCGGGGCGTCACCGGCTGCCCGGGGCGTTTAGCGCGTTTTCGCAATGGAATCGCGGAAACGCCCGGGCGGATGCGGGGCGGATGCCCGCGCCGCAATGCGCGGGAAACCACGCTTTTCCGCCGCTTGTCCAGCTCTGCGGGGAAATGCCGGCAGCGAAACCTGAGGAAAATGTCCAAGGAGCCGGATGCGCCATGTACGCGGCATTTTCCCGCCTGGCCGCGCTCTTTCCCGCCCCTGAGGCCGCGCCCGGCGACGCCCCGCTCTGCATGGGGGGAGACCTCGAACCGGCACGGCTGCTTGCGGCCTACAGCCGGGGCATATTCCCCTGGTTCGGGCCCGGCCTGCCCGTGCTGTGGTGGTCTCCCGACCCGCGTTGTGTGCTTCCTCCAGACTGTTTTCATCTGCCGCGCAGAAGCGCGCGCAGGCTGCGGGCATCTCCGTTTGCGCTGACGCTGGATGCGGCGTTCGGCAGGGTCATCCGCGCCTGCGCCGCTCCGCGGCCATGCCGCGGAGCACAGCCGTCCGGGACCTGGATCACGGCGGAAATGATAGCCGCCTATGAGCGGCTGCATGCTCTGGGCTACGCGCATTCGGTGGAGGCGTGGCGCGGGGATGCCCTGGTGGGCGGCCTGTACGGCGTCGCCCTGGGCCGCGCGTTTTTCGGCGAATCCATGTTCCACACAGAACCGGAAGCGTCGCGGGCCGCTCTGGCCGGTCTGGTGGGCCTGCTCAGGCGGCGCGGCGTCTGGCTGCTCGACTGCCAGCAGGCCACGCCGCATATGGAACGCATGGGCGCGCGGCTGGTGCCGCGGAGCGAGTTTTTGCGCGCGCTCGCGCGCGCCCTTGAGTGCCCTCCCGCGACATCGCCCCCTGAAGCCGCGGCGCCCCGCATCTGCCCGTGGGCCCCCTGGCGGGCGGATTATGTATTTTGCGGTCCCTGTGGCGATGTTTCCGCCGGGGCGTGGGCGGAGAGATCATAAAACGCGCGCGCGGCAAAGGGCAGCGCGTAGCCCGGCGCGGCGTCAAAGCGGATGAACCCCGTCTGGCCGCCTTCGGGTATCTCGCCCAGTGGCCCGACGCCGAGGGGAACGGGCAATTCCAGCGGGCAGATGACGAGTTTTTCGATCCTGTCCGCGTAGCGACGCTCAAGCCAGGCGGCAAGGGCCTCGCTTTCCTCAGCGGTAAAGGCTTCAAGCAGACAGCGCAGGGCGCGGTCTTCCGTGGCTCCCTCAAGGAGCGCCGCGGGCATGGAAGGATCGGGCGGCGCCACGAGACCTTTGCCGCGCAAGGCGGCCAGTTCCTCTTCCGTGGCACCGTGCCGGATGATGTGCGTCTCCACATGGCGTTGCCCGCGGAACGCCTTCAGTGTGGCTCCAAGAACGTAAATCCTGTCGCACAGCGATGGTTTCGGCGCCTCAAGTCGCAAAATTTCCATAGCGTCCCCGTCAGTTGCGGCCTTGCGGCCGGAATTCCAGATGGTTGGGCACAGCCGGAGGGCTGATATGCATCTCAACGATGGTAAGCTAAATATCCCGGTTTTGGAAGCGGGGCCCGCGGCGCCGTTCGACCTGCAAACCCGGTATACCCCCATGGGCGACCAGCCGCAGGCCATTGCGGAGCTGGTCGCCAATATCCATGCCGGTGTGCCGGCCCAGGTGCTGCTCGGCGTCACCGGTTCCGGCAAGACGTTCAGCATGGCCAATGTCATCGCCGCATGCCGGCGCCCCGCGCTGGTTCTGGCGCCCAACAAGACGCTGGCCGCCCAGTTGTATAACGAATTTCGCGAACTTTTTCCGCATAATGCCGTGGAATATTTCGTCAGCTATTATGATTACTACCAGCCGGAAGCCTATGTGCCCGCTTCGGATACCTATATAGAAAAGGATTCCTCCATCAACGACAATATCGACAAGTTGCGCCATGCGGCCACGCATGCCCTGCTGACCCGGCGCGACGTCATCATCGTGGCCTCGGTTTCGTGCATCTACGGCCTGGGTTCGCCGGAATACTACGCCAGAATGGTCATCCCCGTGGAGACGGGGCAGTGTTTTCCCATGGACGATCTCATCAGCCGCCTGGTGGAGGTGCATTACGAGCGCAATGACTACGACTTCCACAGGGGAACGTTCCGCGTGCGCGGGGATGCGCTGGAAATCATTCCCGCCTACCACCACGAACGGGCGTTGCGGCTGGAATATTTCGGTGACGAGATCGAAGCCCTGCGTGAAATCGATCCCCTTACCGGCGAAACCCTGGCGGAAGTGGGCAAGACCGTGCTGTATCCGGCGAGCCACTTTGTTTCCGCGCAGGACAACCTCCACCGCGCCGCCAACGACATCCGCACGGAACTGGCCGGCCGTCTGACCTGGTTCAAGGAGCACGGCAAGCTGCTGGAGGCGCAACGGCTGGAGCAGCGCACCCAGCTTGACCTGGAAATGCTGGAGGAACTCGGGTACTGCAACGGCATTGAAAACTACACCCGCCATCTGGATGGCCGCAAACCCGGGGAGCCCCCCTCCTGCCTGCTCAATTACTTTCCCCGGGATTTTCTTCTGTTCGTGGACGAATCGCACATCACCGTCCCCCAGGTGGGCGGCATGTTCAAGGGCGACCGCTCGCGCAAGCAGACCCTTGTGGACTACGGCTTTCGCCTGCCCTCGGCGCTGGACAACAGGCCCCTCCGGTTTGAAGAGTTCACCGGTCTGCTGAATCAGGTGGTCTATGTTTCGGCCACGCCCGGGCGCTATGAGCTGGATCAGGCCCAGGGCATCGTGGCCGAGCAGATCATCCGGCCCACGGGGCTGGTGGATCCCGAAGTGGAGGTGCGCCCGGTCAAGGGGCAGATGGAGGACCTCCTTGCGGAATGCCGCGCCCGGGTTTCGGCGGGGGAGCGCGTTCTCGTCACCACCCTCACCAAACGCATGGCCGAGGATCTCACCGAATACTGTTGCAATATGGGCGTGCGCGCCCGTTACCTGCATTCGGACATCGACACGCTTGAGCGCCTCCAGATCATCCGGGCTCTGCGCCTCGGAGAATTTGACGTGCTTGTGGGGATCAATCTGCTGCGCGAGGGACTGGATATTCCCGAAGTTTCGCTCGTGTGCATTCTGGATGCCGACAAGGAGGGCTTTCTCCGTTCCACCGGCTCGCTTATCCAGACCTTCGGCCGCGCCGCGCGCAATGCCCGGGGCAAGGTCATCCTCTACGCGGATACGGTGACGGCCTCCATGCGGGCGGCCATGGACGAGACATTGCGCCGCCGGACAAAGCAGATCGCCTTCAACGAAGCGCACGGCATCACCCCCCGAAGCACCACGAAAAGCCTTGAATCTCCGCTGGACTCGCTGTATGTGGAGAACGAGCCCGGCAAGGCCCGCAGCCGGGGACGCGCCAAGGCCAGGGCAACGGATGACGCCGTGCCGCTGACCGCCGAGGATGTGGCCGCCCTTGTGCAGAAGCTGGAAAAGGAAATGCGCCAGGCCGCGCGTGATCTTGAGTTTGAACAGGCCGCCGGGCTGCGGGACCGGATCCGCGCGTTGCGGACGCGGCTCATCGCCCTTCCTGACTGAAAAGGCATTCCCTCATGACGGCAGACGTACCCGCACCAGACCCGGCGCATCCCAAACGCAACAGGGGCGAAACCACGCGCGCGGCGGCGCAGGCGGCTTTGCCGCTGGATGCGGCAGAAGCGGCGGCGGACGTCACGCCACCAGAGCCTGTGGTCAGGCGCGCCCGCTTTCTTGCGGCGGAACTTGCCCGCCATAATCATCTGTATCATACGCTGGATGCGCCGGAAATCAGCGACGACGCCTATGATGCCCTCTACAATGAGCTGGCCGGGCTGGAACGCCGCTGGCCCATGCTCGCCGGTGGGCAGTCGCCCACCGCGAAGATCGGCGGCAGGCTCCTGGAAGGGCTCGCCAAGGAGCGGCACCGGCAGCGCATGTATGGTCTGGACAACGTCTTTTCCGCTTCGGGCTGGCGTGAGTTTACCGAACGCATGCGCCGGGCCTGGGATGAACGCCTCAACGGCCCCATGCCGCTTGTTTTCTGGTGCGATCCCAAGCTCGATGGTCTGGCCGTGGAGCTGGTCTATGAGCGCGGCGAACTCCGCAAGGCCCTGACCAGGGGCGACGGCGAGACCGGCGAAATTGTCACGGATGCCGTGCTCACCATGAACAGCGTGCCGCGCGTCCTGGCGGGCGATGGCGCTTTCCCCGATCTCCTGGAGGTGCGGGGCGAGGCCGTCATGTACCGGGAGGATTTCGCGCGGCTCAATGCGCGTCAGGAGGCCCTTGGCCTCAAGACCTTTGCCAATCCTCGCAATGCCGCCGCCGGCAGTTTGCGGCAACTGGATATTTCCGTCACGGAAACCCGTCCCTTGCGGTTTCTTGCCTACAGCCTGGGCGCGGTGGAGTGGGGAATGTGCGCGCCCTGCCTGACCCAGGGCGAGCTTATGGCCCGACTGGGCGCCTGGGGATTTCTCACACCGCCGGAAGGCCGCCTGTGCGCCGGCGTGGAGCAGGTGGAGGCGTATGCGGAATGGGTGCGGGCCCATCGCACGGTGTTTCCCATGGAAATCGACGGAGCCGTGGCCAAGCTGGACGACCTGGAGGCCCAGGAGACGCTCGGTTTCACCGCCCGCGCGCCCCGCTTTGCCGTGGCGTTCAAATTCCCCGCCATCCAGGCGCAAACGCTCCTGCGCGCCATTGAGATACAGGTGGGCAGGACCGGCGCGCTCACCCCTGTGGCCGTGCTGGACCCGGTACCGGTGGGCGGGGTCATGGTTTCCCGCGCCACCCTGCATAATGAGGACGAGATCCACGCCCGTGATGTGCGCGTGGGGGACACGGTCATTGTCCAGCGCGCCGGAGACGTCATTCCCGAAGTGGTGGGACCGGTTTTGGCAAAACGACCGGCCGACGCGCGTCCCTTTGCCTTTCCCCATACCTGCCCCGCCTGCGGCGAACCTGTCCACCGCGAACCCGGCGAGGCGGCGTGGCGGTGTGACAATCTCGCCTGTCCCGCGCGAAGATTGCGCGCCATTACCCATTTTGTCTCCAAGGCTGGTCTGGATATTCAGGGCGTGGGCGAGAAATGGGTGGAACAGCTGGTGGCGGCGGGGCGTGTGCAGTCTCCGGCAGACCTTTTTACCCTTCGGGAGAAAGACCTCCTCGGGTTTGAGCGCATGGGCGAGACCCTGGCGCGGAAGTTCCTCGCGGCGCTGGAAACGGCGCGGAGCACGGCCACGCTGGCGCGTCTGCTGTGCGCGCTCGGCATCCGCCATGTGGGCGAGCAGACGGCGCGCCTGCTGGCCTCACGCTTTCGGGATGTGGACGAACTTGCCGCCGCCTCCGCGGAAACACTGCTGGAGCTGCCGGACATCGGCCCTGAAGTGGCGGCATCCATCCGGTTTTTTTTCGCAACTCCGGCGAACCGGAGTGTTCTGGAACGTCTGCGCGAGTGCGGCCTCTGGCCCGTTTCACCAGGAGCGGACGCCCCGGCGGCCGCTGCCCGAACGTCTGCAACGCCGCTCACCGGGAAAACCATCCTGTTTACGGGCACCTTGCCATTGCCGCGCGCCAGGGCGCAGGCGCTTGCCGAAGCGGCGGGCGCCATCCCCGTTGGCGGCGTGAGCAGGAAGCTCGATTATCTCGTTGCCGGTGAAAAGCCGGGCAGCAAGCTGGACAAGGCCAGAGCCCTGGGGATCCCCATCCTTGACGGGGAGGGATTCAGGCGTCTGCTTGCCGGGGCAGGAGTGGAAATCCCCCTTGATTTTCTTCAGGAATAACTTGAAGTTTTGAAAAAGTGTCAAGGAGTTCACATGGCTGGCACGGATAAAACGCGCGTTGTCGTTGTTGGGGCAGATGGCCGCATGGGCAGGATGATCCGCCGTCTTGCGGAAGAGGATGAACACTTCGCGCTCGTGGGGCTGGTGGACCGGGAAGAAAGCCTCGCCAGCCTCAAAAATTGCGGTATTCCGGCTGCCGGGAGCCTCGAGGAACTGGCGGCGATTGTCCCCGGGGCCGTGGCCATTGATTTCACCGCGCCCGAGGCGAGTATGGGCACGGCGCGCGCTGCGGCGGCGCACGGAATGCCCCTGGTGATCGGCACCACCGGTTTCACCGGGGCGCAAAAAGCTGAATTGCGGGAACTTGCCCGGAAAACGCCGCTGTTCTGGTCGGCAAACATGAGCGTGGGCGTCAATGTGCTGCTCCGGCTCTTGCCGGAACTGGCACGCGCCCTTGGGCCCGACTATGACATGGAAATGGTGGAAATCCATCATGGACGTAAAAAGGACGCCCCCAGCGGCACGGCCCTTGCCCTGGGGGAACGGCTGGCTGAAGCCAGGGGCTGGTCGCTGCCGGATGTGCGCTGTTCCGCCAGGGATGGCATGATTGGCGCGCGGCCGCGTCACGAGATCGGCATTCAGGCCGTGCGCGGCGGCGATGTGGTGGGCGTCCATACCGTCTATTTTCTTGGGCCGGGCGAACGCATCGAAGTGACGCACCAGGCGCATTCGCGCGAGAATTTCGCGGGGGGCGCCCTGCGGGCCGCCCGGTGGCTGGCGACGCGCGCGCCTGGACGGCTGTATTCCATGGAGGATACGTTTGACCGGCAGGACGATGACCGCGAAAACTGACATGGCTGCTTCCGCGGCGCCCACCTTCGGGGAACAGGTTCTTGCCTTCAATGCGGCGTTGCGCTTTGACGCGCCGCTGCCCACTGGCGTGGAGGTGATGAATCCCTTTCTCGGCAGCGCGTGCGCCCTGGCCGCTTCGGAGGCATTTTACCGGAAGTATTATGCCGACCATCAGGAACGCCGCATCATTCTCGGCATCAATCCCGGCCGTTTCGGCGCGGGGATCACGGGGGTGCCGTTCACTGATCCCAAGCGGCTTGCGGAAGCCTGCGGCATCCATATTGCCGCCTGCGCACCAGCGCATGAGCCATCGAGCGTTTTCGTCTATGAGGTGATCCGCGCCATGGGCGGTCCGGCGGCGTTTTACCGGTCGTGGTACATCAACTCCATCTGTCCTCTCGGCTTTGTCCGCGCGGACAACAGGGGCCGGAAGAAAAATTACAATTATTACGATGACCGGCGTCTGGAGACAGCGGCACGCCCATTCATGGTGGAGTGTCTGCGGCGCCAGCTTGCCTTCGGCATCCGC
This sequence comes from uncultured Desulfovibrio sp., assembly GCA_900547595.1. Lineage (GTDB taxonomy): Bacteria > Desulfobacterota > Desulfovibrionia > Desulfovibrionales > Desulfovibrionaceae > Desulfovibrio. The sequence goes on along the minus strand of URHE01000002.1, from coordinate 8,336 downwards.
CGGGATGTGTGCTTTTGCCTGGGAACAGGCAAAAATGCCGCCTTTATTGCGCGTCTGAACGAGGAATACGGCTTTTTTGACCGCATCGTGCCACTTGAGCATCCCCGGTACATCATGCAGTATAAGCGGAAGGAACATGCGGCCTATGTGCGCAAATATGTTTCCCTGCTCGCAGATGCAGAAGCCGGGGACGCTGCACAAACGGGTTCCCCACCGGTATAAAAGAGATGGAGAAAAAACAATGGACGAGCTTGTGTTTCTTGGCGTGTGCGGCAGCCTGCGGCGTGCCTCGCGCAACATGGGCCTGCTGCGCAGGGCGAGGGAGCTCATGCCCGCCGGCGGCAGGCTTGAGATCGCGGATATTTCCGCCCTGCCGTTCTTCAATGAGGATATTTCCAAGCCCGAGAGCGTGCGCCGGCTTGTCGATCTGGCGGAAAACGCGGATGGTTTTCTTTTCGCCTCGCCGGAATACAACTATTCACTTGCTCCGGCGCTGAAAAACGCGCTGGACTGGCTTTCCCGCGAGCCAGAACTCAGGCCGTTTTCCGGCAAGCCCGCCGCCATCGTGGGAGCGGGGGGCGGTATGGGGACGGCGCGCAGCCAGAACCATCTGCGCCAGGTCTGTGTCTATCTGAACCTGCAGTTGCTGAATAAGCCGGAATTCTTTTCCAACGCGTTTTCTCCGGCATTTGACGCCGCGGGCGACCTCGTGGACGCGGAGCTGGAAAAACGGCTGGCGGCCCTGCTGCAAGGGCTGGTGGACTGGACGCATGTCCTGAAAAAAGGGCGCGCCTGACACGGCGCCGATGGCGCCGCCGGGGCGGAAAAAAAGGGAGCTCTTCCAAAAGCGGGCGGAAGCGGTTGCCTACGGCTTCTCTTCAGCGATACCCTGAGGTTCGGTCTTTTCCTTGCCCTTGCTGCGCAGCATGTCGCCCGCGACCACGATGCCGCGGGTGCCTGCCTCGCCCGCCTGACGCGCCAGTTCGTCCAAAGGCGTGGCGCGTGATGTGCAGACCTTGAGCAGCATGGGCAGATTGACGCCAGTCACCACTTCCACCTTATGGTTGCCCAACAGCGAAAGCGCAAGGTTGGTGGGCGTGCCGCCAAACATGTCCGTGAGGATGATGACTCCGGCGCCCTTGTCCAGTCGTTGCGCGGCGTCATCAAGGCGGCGCACGGTTTCGGAAACTTCATGCGCCGCATCAACACTGATGGAACTGCAATCACTCACGGGCCCCAGAATAAATTCCGCGGTACGCAGGACAGCCGAGCCGTAGTCTCCATGCGAGACAATGATGATCCCCGCCTGGATGGCGCTGGTTTCCTCGGTCATATGCAGCCTCAATTTACGTCGGCCTGATGATCTCAGCCGAGTTCAAGATGTCTGTGTTCCAGGGAAACGGGGTATCCCGACTGCCCGACAGCCTGCGCCAGGTGTTCCGCCAGGGCCACGGAACGGTGGCGTCCCCCGGTGCAGCCAAGCGCGATGGTCACGCGATACCGTCCCTCCGCCTCCATCTGGGGCAGAAGAAAGAGCAGAAGGTCCAGGAGCTTCGCGCTGTATTCGCGGGCTTGCGGCGAAGCGAACACATAGTCCGCAACGGCCTTGTCCTTGCCGCTGAGCGGTCGCAGGTCCTCCACAAAGTAGGGGTTGGGCAGAAAGCGGAGGTCAAAGACCATGTCCGCCTCATGCGGAATGCCATATTTGAAGCCAAAGGACATGACATTGACGCGCAATCGCGCGGAACCGGGGGTGCCGCCCCAGCGTTTCTGGATGGCGCGCCGCAGGTCGTGGATGGAAAAGCGCGTCGTATCAAGAACAAGGTCCGCCATGTCGCGCAAGGGCTTGAGCCTTTCGCGTTCCGCATGGAGCGCGGCCTCAAGGCTCATGCCCTCCCGTTCCAGAGGGTGCGGCCTGCGCGTGGCCGCATAGCGGCGCATGAGCACCTTGTCGTCTGCCTCGAGAAAAAGCAGGTGCGGCTGGATGCCCATGCCGGAAAGCTTGCCCAGAGCGGTATTGAGCTCCTCAAGAAAACTGCCCTGACGAATATCCATGCCAAGGGCGATGCCCTTGAAGTGGCGCATGGATTCCCGCTGCATCATGGCCGCCATTTCCGGGGCCAGGCTTGCCGGCAGGCCATCCACCGCAAGATGGCGCAAATCTTCAAACACCCGCAGGGCGGTACTTTTGCCCGCGCCGGAAAGGCCGGTCACTATGCTGACCTTGGGGGGCTTTTCCACATATGGCAGCGCCGCGGGCGCCGGGGTTGCGGCCTGCGCCGCGTCATCGGAAGCGGAATGGGGCATGACGGTCATCCCCGGTCTGCCGGCCCGCGCCATCCTGTGCCGCGGACCGGCAGGCAAGACGGCTAAAGGATCGGGTCGATCAGCGCATAGCCGGAGGTACGGCGACGATAGATGACGTTGACGCGACCATTTTCCGCATTGAGAAAGACAAGAAATTCGCTGCCGATGGAGTCCAGCTGCATGAGCGCTTCGTCCAGATGCAGCGGCTTGGGGGCGAAACGGTCAGTGCCGACAACAGCGGCATCCTCCGCCATATCGGCGCCCTCCGTATCAAGATTGTAGGTGAAGACGTCAACTTCGGCATTGCGGGCCTTGCGCCGTTGCTCCTTGACGCGCGAGACCTTGCGCTTGATCTGCGATTCGATCTTGTCCGTCACAAGATCGATGGCGGCATACATATCCGGCGCCTGTTCCGTGGCGTTGATATGCAGCCCCTCGCCATTGACGGTCACCTCGCAGCGATGGCGGAATTTGTCGACGGTAAGGACCACATTGATGTCAAGGCCGGCGGCCTTGCCGAAAAAGCGCCCCAGTTTTTCCATGCGGCGGCGCGCATATTTCTTGAGATGGTCCGATGCCTCGAAGTTCTTGAATGCAAAGGCGATATTCATGGTTCCTCCTCGGGATGCTTCAGGTGGGAAGCAGGGCCTTGGCTGTGTTTCAGAAATGTTCCTTGCGCCGTGAGGATGAGGGAATATCCAGTGCCGTGCGGTATTTCGCCACTGTGCGACGCGCAATGTTCACCTTGAGCCGCTCCTTGAGCATTTCTCCGATGCGCTCGTCGCTCAGGGGATTTTTGGGGTCCTCTTCGCTGATGAATTTCTTGATGAGCGCCTTGACGCTCTCGGAGCCGACCTGGCTGCCGTCATCAAGTTCCAGCCCGCTGTTGAAGAAAAACTTCAACTCAAAGATGCCATGCGGCGTGGCGACGTATTTGCTGGTGGTGATCCTGCTTACCGTGGATTCATGCATGCCGATATCATCGGCGATGTCCTTGAGGATAAGCGGCGCCAGCCTGGTGACTCCCTCTTCAAAAAAAGGACGCTGGTGACGGACGATGCTCTCCATCACCTTGTAGAGGGTACGCTGGCGCTGATACAGGCTCTTGATGAGCCAGGAAGCGGAACGCACCTTTTCGGCGCAGTATTCCTTTTCCTTTTCCGAGGCGCCATCCATGTTCATCTGGGCCAGGGAAGAAAGCTGAAGCTGCGGCAGCCCGTCTTCATTGAGCAGGATGACGAACTCGTCCCCCATTTTGTAGACAAAAACGTCCGGACTGACATAGGTGGGTTCGCCGCCGCCGAAACTGGAGCCGGGAAGGGGGTCCAGGCTCTGGATGATGTCCAGATACTCGCGCAGTCCCTCCGCATCCAGATGGAATTTTTTCAGCAGCGGCTTGTAACGTTTGGCCTCCAGGTCCTCCAGATGGGATTCCACAAGCTCGCGGAGGATGGGGTCGCGGTCATAGCCGAGATTTTTTATCTGAATGAGCAGGCATTCGCGGGCGTCGCGCGCGGCTACGCCCACCGGGTCGAAGAGCTGGATACGTTCCAGCACTTCCGTAACGGCCGCAGGCTCACATTGCGCCAGTGCCGCCACTTCTTCGTCAGTAGCCAGGAGATAGCCGGAGGAAGAAAGATTGCCGATGATGACTTCGCCAATGGCCTTCTGTTCCTCGGTCAGGGAAGAAAGCCGCAACTGCCAGAGGAGATGCCCCTCCAGAGTGGGCTTGGCCGCATATCGGGCCTCAAGGGGCGAAATTTCTTCGGCGGCTTCAAATTCACGGGATTGCGAGCCACGCGGCGTGCTGGCGAATTCGCCCAGATAATCCTCCCATGAGGCGTCCTTTGCCAGCTCCCGGTCATAGGCGTCTTCTTCGATGCGTTCGCGCTGCTCGGCGGGAGCCTGCTCCGAAGAATCGTCGCCGGAAAATTCTTCCAGAAAGGGATTTTCCAGCATTTCCTGCTGGACGGTCTCCAAAAGCTCCACGCGCGAAAGCTGGAGCAGTTTGATGGCTTGCTGCAACTGGGGCGTCATGACCAGTTGCTGCGCGAGCTTCATTTGTTGGCGAAGTTCCAGAGCCATTGGTACTCGTATCCGTCTTTCCCGGCAGTTGCCGGGCTTCGGCTGAAATGGACGGCGGGAAACTGCCGCGGGCGTCAGCGTAAACGCCTTGTTTCAATAACTGTGCCATACATGAAAAGATAACGCAACCAAAGCGGCAAAACCATGCCGGCTCCCTTTTTCCAGCTCGCCAGGCGCTTCTGGACAGCCGCCGTTCCGGGGCGGCATGGACGCGTGAAGAGGGCTGGGAAGAGGCAGAACGGATGTTTGAAAAATGGGGCGGGCCGCATGAAGAAAAATACTTGCCAAGCTGACACAAAACATGTAGAACTTTCTTCCGTGCCGAAGTGGTGGAATTGGTAGACACGCTAGGTTCAGGGTCTAGTTCCCGTTCGGGAGTGGGAGTTCGAGTCTCCCCTTCGGCACCAACAAGAAGTCCAAAATAGTCCATAGAGGGCCGAAATCACTAAGAAAAACGTGGTTTCGGCCTTCTCTTTTTGTCCACCAAAATCCAAGTACCCACGTGGACACCCTCAAAAATCGTTGGTAGATTCGCAGGTACCAATACCACCACGCCATTTCGGCACGGCGAAATACCAGCAGGATACAAATATTCTTTGATTTCAAATGGATGGAGGTGGATTTTTCTGGTTTTCGCCGCACACTTTCGGACTGTTTTGGAGGATACCAACATGAAACTTTCCGATGCCGCTGTGCGGAATGCCAAGGCCAACGGCAAGGTGCAAAAACTTTCTGACGGCGGCGGACTGTACCTGCATGTGACGGCCACCGGCAGCAAATTGTGGCGGCTTGCCTACAGATTTGAGGGTAAGCAGAAGCTGTTGAGCTTTGGCGCGTATCCGGCGGTTTCGCTGAAGGACGCCCGCCATCGGCGCGATGACGCCAGGGAACTGCTTGCCAAGGGGATTGATCCCGGCGAAGAGAAAAAGCAGGCCAGAGAAGAAAAACTCGCCAAAGAGCGGGAAGAGCGGGATACCTTTGAATTTGTGGCATGGGAGTGGTTCATCAAGTACGAATCGACACTCTCCGAAAAGCACGCCAAGAAATTGCGACGTTATCTGGAGAATACGATTTTCCCGGTCATTGGCGGAAAGCCTGTCACCCAACTGGCGCCTGCCGACTTTTTGCAGCTCGTTCAGCCCTCGGAGCGGCTCGGCCATCACGAAACAGCCCACAAGCTCATGCGCCTGTGCGGACAGGTGACGCGCTATGCCCGCATCACCGGTCGTGTGAAATATGATGTGGCTGCGGGGCTGACAGAAGCCCTGACGCCAGTGCAGACAACGCATTTCGCCGCTGTTACCCTGCCGGACGACATCGGGCAGCTTTTGCGGGATATTGACGCCTATGTCGGCTATACCTCCGTTGTCTATTGTCTGAAAATCCTGCCCTACGTTTTCACGCGGCCCTCGGAATTGCGACTGGCGCACTGGAGTGAGTTTGACTGCAAAAACGCCATCTGGATTATTCCGGCTTCACGCATGAAAATGCGGCGCGAGCATGTGGTGCCGCTATCCAAACAGGTACTGGCCTTGTTGAAAGAGCTTCACGCCTATACAGGCAACGGTGAACTGCTGTTCCCCAGCGCCCGCGCGCTCACCACTCCCATCAGCGATGCCGCTCCCCTGGCCGCGTTACGGCGCATGGGCTACGGCAAGGAAACCATGACCCTGCATGGCTTCCGGGCCATGGCCAGCACTCGCCTCAATGAACTTGGCTTCCGGGCGGATGTCATTGAAGCGCAGCTTGCGCACAAGGAACCTGATACCGTGCGCCTTGCCTACAATCGCGCGGAATACATGGAGGAACGTCGGCAACTTATGCAGAAATGGGCCAATTATTTAGATGAGTTACGTTCCTCTAAATAATAATCATGGAGACAACAATGCCAGATACCATTCATTCCAGAAAATCGCCTCAATTCCAAGAACAAGATACGTTTGTCACTATCGGCAAAGTACCTGAAGATGAACAGATTAGCGTCGCGGATACCGGCTGGAGTGAAGAAGCCAAAGAGCGCATGAGACAGGCCGGTTATGACGATATGGACATGATCCGGGCGTGGTATAGCTGAAAAATATGCCCTTTGCTTACGCAGGCGGCACGGATACTTGCAGATCGGCACTCTATGCCATGCCCTCACAAAATCCGCGCCGCCTACCATATTGTCCGAATACGGCGTTTGAGCTACGCTTTCCTCCATGTTGGATCAGCAAAAAATATCCCTCGGCAGGGTGCGGCAGGCATACCGGCTGACCTCGAACGAAGTCGAAACCGTCATTCAGGCGCTGTGGCCTCATGCCGTTTTTCCTTCGGAATTATGGCGCAGAGCGCACGAAGCGTACTGGAAAGACTTCGCTGACAGCAATCAGACCGTTTATAACATAGAAAGTCCTGCTTTACCGCAACCCTGTCTGTCAGACAAACGGATCCACACCTATTTGTTTGGGTGTGACATCATGGATTTTTTTAAAAAGCTTTCGTGGAATATCCATGCCAATGCCCTGGAACTGGGACTCAAGTATATCCTGGAAGAAACATATGATGAAATTGAAAATATCTTTCCTGAAGAGAGGGAGTTTCTGTTCCATTCCCTGAAACGACTTGAGACAGAAGATTTCTTTGACCAATACTCGCCTGACTCTCCTTCGTTTGAAAATCCAATATCTATACCAGCATCGAGTTATCATTTCATATCGTATATTTTTGTTGATACAATCCTTGTCAATCGGGATGACACCATCAGATTTCTCCGCAATTACCCTTTGCACAAGGAAGTGAAAGGAATCACTCGTGCGCTTGTGGAATCCATTCTCAAAGCCATGCCCCCAGAAAACATTTCCCCGGAAAGTTCCCAAGTGCAGACAGAACAGCCAGCAGTGGAGGAAGCGGAAGATGGCAAACTTATGTTCAGGATTCCGTCCACTGTCTGGCGCGGAAAGCCGGATCATGCCGTCTATGACGGCATGAAAGACACCTATCCTCTCCCCGTAATCGCCTATGTCCTGTTTTACTGGTGCAGTGCCGACAAGCCCGAAACAGGACACAAAACCCAGATGGGCAGAAAAACGCAGCTTGGCCGTCTGTTCACGGAAAAAGAATATAGCGATCCCAAGTCGTACCGAAACCTGATGAACCGTCTTCTTGAAGAAGCTGACGCATACACCATCATTCAGAGGTGATTTTTTAGCTCCATTTTCCCACATTCCCGTCTTTTTCCCGCCAAATTCCCTCACGGAAATCTTTCCCGGCATGTCAGAACCTTCTGAAGAGCAACATCCTTCAGGAGGTTTTTTCATGGCTCAACGTAAACCGTCATTCCCCGAATTCGGCTTTGTCCGTCTGCCCCAGATTCTGGCCTGCATCCCCATTTGTGAAAGCGCCTGGTGGGAAGGTTGCCGAACAGGCCGCTACCCCAAGCCTGTGAAACTCGGCCCTCGAACCACGGCCTGGCGCGTGGAAGATATTAAAGAACTGATTGAACGTCTGGGCAACGGTGAAGGCAATGCCGGGTAGCTCATACCTTACGTTCCGGTTTTCATCTGATGGAAGAATCCAACGATGATGAACCGTCATAATTGTACCCCAAAATGCGTGGGCATGGTGGGCAGGTGGGCAAATATCCATGCGGCGTCTGTTTGCTGCGCCCACCTGCGGGAAATCAAAAGTGGGCATGGGAAAAAAGGTGGGCGCGTTTTCTTCCCGTTATCCCTTGCTTCGCCCCTGTGCCCACGTCGCCCACCTCAAAAACAATGAAGGACAAAACAATGTCATTCCTCGTTTTGCATATGGACAAATTCAAGAAAAGCGCCATTCGCGGCATCCAGTCGCACAACCGGCGCGAGCGGGAAAGCCATTCCAACCCCGACATTGATTACAGCCGAAGCGCGGGAAACTACGATTTGCATGAATCCGCTTCAGACAACTACGCGCAGGCCATCCAG
>URHE01000001.1 GCA_900547595.1 uncultured Desulfovibrio sp. | reverse complement strand
GGTCACGCGGGGGGCGTGGCCGTCCGCCGATGCGCGTCTTGTCCGGAGTGCCGTTGCCCCGTCACAGGGCCGGTGCAGAAACGCCATGCGGGAGATGCGATGGCCCCGCGATTTCCCTTTTCTGAAGGGGGGCGCGAAGGAGCGCGTTCCCGCAATTTCATTGCGCAAACGCGCTGGCGGATGCGGGGGCGGACAGGCGCGGCATGCGAGGGCATTTTGCTGAGAAAAACATCTGCGAGACAGATATTTTCCTCAGCAAAATGCGTTAGAGCCAGGTAAACCAGTTTTTCCAGGAACCCTGACGCTTTTCGCGGATCTGGTTCGCCTCGTCGGCACGGAAGTTGTGGTAGGCCGCCACGCTCTTTTCCCTGGCGTGATCCGCAACTTCGGGAACATCCTTGAAGTTTTCCGCGATGAATTCATAACGGCGCCAGGCCGGACCGTATTTTCCCATATGCCAGAAGACATCCGCAATGTAGAGCTCATGCTCGGCCATGAGCTTGCGGCAGTTCCGCATGTTTTCTTCAGCCCCCTTGGCATAGGGGGAATCGGGATAGGTCTGCTGGAGCCGGTTGAAGCAGTCATAGGCTTCCTGCAGTTCCGTGGTGGCCCGGTCAATGGACCGGAACTGCTTCATGAGCGACATGCCCGTCTGGTAGAGCACATAGGGCATGGCGTCATGGCGCGGGTGAAGCGCCTCAAAGTCCTTGTAGGTTTCGGCGGCGAGGTCATATTCCTCATCAAGGAAATAGGCATCGCCCAGCGAAAGCTCCGCGTCAATGGTGTAGGGGCTGAACGGATAAGTATCGCGCAGCTTGTTGTAGAGTTCAACGGCGCGCACATAATTTTTTTCGCTCATGGCATCGTTGGCCGCTTCAAAGATTTCCTGGGCGGTATCCTCGGCGGGCGGCAGATAGAACATATCAATGATGCCGCAGCCGGAAAGCGCGCCAAGGCACAGGACCAACAGAAGACAGCGGAGCAGTTTTTTAGCCATTGAGCTGTTCCAGAAAGACAAAAGCCGACTGAGCGGCTGTTGCGCCGTCGCCCGAGGCGGTGATCACCTGGCGGCAGAGTTTGGAACGGATGTCCCCGGCGGCAAAAATACCGGGCACATTGGTGCGCATCTCCGTATCCGTCACTATGAACCCCTGGGCATCCCGCGCAAGGGCTTCGGGCAGATAGGCGGTTTCAGGGGCAAACCCCACATAGATGAAGAGCCCGCTCACGGGCAGATGCTCCCGCGCGCCTGTCTTGACATTTTTCAGGCTGAGTCCCGTGAGTTCCTTTTCGCCTTCCAGCGCTTCGATGATGGTGCTCCGGTGCAGTTCCACCTTGTCGCTGGCGGCGAGCCGGTCTTGATAGACCTTGAGGCCGCGAAATTCATCCCGGCGGTGGATGAGATGCACCCTGGCCGCGATATTGGCGAGATAGAGCGATTCTTCCAGCGCGGCATTGCCGCCGCCGGCCACGGCAACAGTCTGGCCGCGATAGAAATTGCCATCGCAGAGGGCGCAATAGGAAACACCGTGGCCGACAAACGTCTCTTCCTTTTCAAGGCCGAGCTTGCGGTGCCGCGCCCCTGAACACACTAAGACCGCGCGGGCATGGTATTCATCGCTGCCCGCTTCGGCCTTGACGGTGAAATCCCCCGCACTGCCGCTGATGGAACTCACTTCCCCCTCAGGGCGCTCAACGGCGAGTCCTTCCAGATGGGCCGCGAAGAGATCCGCCAGCTCGTAGCCCTTGATGCCCGAGGGATAGCCGGGATAATTCTCCAGCTTTTCCGTAAGCAGCACCTGGCCGCCCGGCGTCAGTTGCTCGAACAGGAGCACCGAACAGCCGGAGCGCGCCAGGTACAGGGCAGCCGTTATGCCGGCAGGACCCGCACCAACGATAACGGCATCGTACATTTTCATGCGAGGCCCTTGGTGTCGAGAAGCTCCTTGAGGGCTGCCTTGGTGACGGCCCCGGTGATCTGCTCGACCGTGTCTCCGTTCTTGATGAGGACAAGGGTGGGGATGGCGCGCACGCCATACTTGGTGGGCGTGACGGGGTTTTCATCCACATTCATCTTGCACACGCGGACGCGGCCTTCATATTCCTTGGCGATCTCGTCCACAATGGGACCCATGGCGCGGCACGGGCCGCACCACGGCGCCCAGAAGTCAATAAGAACAGGCATGTCGGACTTGACGATGCTACCGAACGTGGCGTCAGTGATCTGTTCAGCCATGATATTCTCCTTCAGTTTTCGGCGGCTGTGCCGCCGGAACAGGCCGGGAGCGTCCCGCCCCATTCCGCAGGAACGCGCAGGGCGTTTCCGCGCAACAGCCTTTGAAACGCCCGAGGGCGTTCACTAGAGTATTTTGTGATCGAAAATATCCATTTTCGATCACTTCGCTGCCATTATTCCGCGTCCAGAACGCGGTCTGGACGCTGCTTCAGCCGTTGCGACGCAGGAAACTACGCCCGGCGACAGCAACTGATTATGCGAACAGTCAGCCAACGAAACTGCTGTCGCCATTCGTAAGGCTCGCCAACGACTGGCGCAAGCAGGCAAAGCCTGCTAACGGCTACCGCCATTCGGCGCGGGCGTCTGTCCCCGCAGCCGCCAGAGCGGTGACGCACTTTCATTGCGAAAACGCTCTGAAGAATCTTGTAGTTTCCCCGGCGCATGCTGTCAAGGCGTCGGCCCTGGCGGGAGGAACGGCTGCGGGGCATTCCGCAGGCGCATGTCATCAGGGATCCTTTTGCCGCGCGGGATGGTTTCCATGTCGAGGTCATGGCGATACCCCGCCTTTCCCAAAAGCCAGCCCGCATATGCCGTCATGACGGCATTGTCGGTGCAGAGTCCGGGCGGCGGAACACGGCAGTGGCCGCCGCGTTCCCGCATGAGCTTGTCCGCGCGCCGCCTGAGCAGGGAATTGGCCGCTACGCCGCCCGCCACCACAAGCGTGCGGATGTCCGGGTTTTGGCGCAATGCCCGGGCGACTTTGGCGCACAGGGTATCCACCACGGCTTCGTTGAAGGCGGCGCAAAAATTCCGCAGCTCCTGCGGGGCGGCCGCGGGGGAGGGCAGGGGCCTTGGCCATGTGACGGGGCAGTCCTTTTCCAGCCAGAGCGCGGCGGCGGTCTTGAGGCCGCTGAAGCTGAAATCCAGACTGGCATTGTCCAGATAGGGCCGGGGCAGCGCGATGGCCGCCGGGTCTCCGTCTTGCGCCAGCTTGTCCAGCAGCGCGCCGCCCGGATAGGGAAGCCCGGCCAGTTTGGCCGCCTTGTCGAACGCCTCGCCGGCGGCATCGTCCAGTGTGCGCCCCAGGGTGAGGAAATGCCAGGGCGCTTCCATGCGATAGATATGGGTATGCCCCCCGGAAACCAGAAGCCCGAGGCACGGGAAGGGCAGTTCGCCGTCAAGCCCTGCCGCCAGAAGATGGGCATGCAGATGATCGATGCCGAGAAACGGCGCCCCGGTGCCCAGTGCCAGCCCCTTGGCAAAGGCGACGCCCACCAGAAGGCTGCCCAGAAGTCCGGGGCCGCGCGCCGCGCATATCAGATCAAGCGCATGCGGGGCAATGCCCGCCCTGCGCATGAGCTCATCAAAGAGCGGCCCCATGTAGCGGTAGTGCTCGCGCGAGGCCAGCTCCGGCACAACGCCGCCAAAAAGGGCGTGGATGTCGGCCTGGCTGGCGAGCACGGAGGCCACGGGACGGCCATCGGCCACAAGGGCCAGGGCGGTTTCATCGCAGGAGCTTTCTATGCCGAGAACAAGCATGTCGGATCGGGAATGCGCGGCTGAGGGCATGCCGGTCATTCCCCGGCCTCGCGAGACCGGGGAATGACCGGAAACAGGCTGTCTGTGGCGCGGCGGCTAGGAGTGCTGGGCGTAGATGCGCTCCACCGCTTCCACATCCTTGCGTGAGCCAATGAAGAGGGGGGTCCTGGCATGCAGGCGGTCGGGCCGTTTTTCCAGAATGCGCTGCCGGCCGTCGCTCGCCATGCCGCCCGCCTGCTCGGCGAGAAAGGCCAGGGGATTGGCTTCGCACATCATGCGCAGCTTGCCCTCCGGCTTGCGCTGGTCGGCGGGATACATGTAGATGCCGCCCCGAAGCAGCGTGCGGTGAAAATCCGCCACAAGCGCGCCCACATACCGGGCGGAATAGGGCTTGCCCTCGGGGCTCTGGCAGTTGTGGAACCATTTGACGGCTTCGCGCGTGGGCTCATCCCAGTAGCGCCAGTAGCCCTCGTTGACGGAATAGATGGAGCCCTGTTCGGGAATGTGCATGTCGGGATGCGACAGCAGGAACTCACCCACGCCGGGGTCAAGCGTGAAGCCGTGCACGCCCTGGCCCGTGCTGAGCACCAGCATGGTGGACGGTCCGTAGAGGATGTATCCCGCGGCAACCTGCTGGATGCCGGGCTGAAGCACCTCCTCAAGGGTGACGTCGCCGCTGTTGCCGGCGGGACGCCGCAGAATGGAGAAGATGGTGCCCACATCGACGTTGATGTCGATATTGGAGGAGCCGTCCAGCGGATCAAAGATGAGGATGTAGTCACCCCGCGGAAATTCCGGCGCGACACGGATGAGGTCCGCTTCTTCCTCGGAACTCATGGCGCAGAGCGCACCGCACCGTTCCATGCGGTAGATCATGATCCTGTTGGCGATGGAATCCATTTTCTGGACATCTTCGCCCTGCACGTTGACTTCCCCGGTTCCCCCGAGAATGTCGAGCAGGCCGGCCTTGTTGATGCGCCGCGCAATGGATTTGCCGGAAAGGATGAGGTCATAGAGCAGGCCGGTGAACTGCCCGGTGGCGTGAGGCGAACGTTTCTGGTGCAGGAGAAGGTGCTCGGTAACCGTAATGTCAGCCATGAGAGCCTCCTTTGTTGGCCGGGCCGCACCGGCCACGGCATGGGCCCGCGCGCCATGCGGCGTGCGGGCGTGCTCCACAGATACTCAGTTGCGCGGCCCGAAGGGGCTGGGCCTGCCTCCCGGAAGCGTCGCCGGTTCCCGTGCGGGCGCCTCCTCAGCCGGTGTGGCGGCCTCGGGGGCCGGTTCCGGGGCCGCTTCCTGCGGTCGGGTCTCTTCGCCAGCGGGCGCCTGGGGCGTCTCCCGGGTTGCGGGCGCCGTCTGGGCGGCCTCTTCGGGCGCCGCGCTTTCCTTCGGTCCGAAGGGACTGGGGCGCGCGGGCGCCGCCTGCTCTTCGCGGGGCCCGAAGGGGCTGGGCCTGCCACCCGGCAGGGCGGGCATGTCCGCGTCAGGAATGAGGTCCAGGGCGGGCGCCTGCTGGCGCGGCTTTTTCGGCGCGACGGGGCGCCGCGGCCGCTGCACACGTTCCACCGGCACATTTTCGCCTTCAAGCTGCCGTTCCTGCACGCGCTGCCGTTCCTTTGCCTTGCCCTTGAGCAGGACGCTGTCGCGGCTGCCGGGGTCGATCTCATTGGCGGACCTGGCCGGCTGCCCCGCGCCGTTTGTGCCGGAAACCGCGTCAGCCGGGCTCGGGGCCGGGCTCGCGCCCTCCAGGGAGGCGCCGGAAAGGGGCGCCTCCACTCCGGCGGTCCCGAACGAGGGGACGGCGCCGTCCACCTTGTTGGCGCGTTCGGGCATGGGCGGCGGCGGCAGCTTTTCGCGTTCCTGGGGGAAGAACTGGGCGCCCTGCTGCACGTCGCCATTGCCTTCAGGGAACTGGCCCTTTTCGGGCACGGCAAAAATGAGCGGCAAGTTGCCCAGATAACGGACAAGGTAGAAGAACGAGCCCGTTGCATTGGTGCAGGTGCCCGCGGAACTGTGCTTGACGATCTCGCCCCAGTCCAGGCCCGCCAGGGGCGTGGCGGCAAATTCGTATTTGCCGGGCCACAGCAGGGCGGAGGGCGAAAGCACCACCATGTCCTGCGGATGTTCGGAATAGTGCATCAGGGCGCGTATATCAAAATAGGCGACCACGATGCCGAGAAAATCGACGCCATCATAGAGCGGCGTGGCGAGCATGACCTCCGGTCCAAGCGGGCTCGGCTGCACATCAGCCCGCAAGGCGCGGCTGTTCTGCTTTTTGTCTTCGTAGAGCAGGGGGATGAAATCGAGCTCCTTCAGCGCGTTGGCCGGTTCCTGACCAAGAATGGTGCCGTCGTACTTGACGCCGGCAAATCCGCTGAGCCAGGGGAACGAAGCGAACAGGTTGTTGAGCCATTCGCGGGTGGGGGGCTTGTCGGCATTCTGCATGACGCGCTCAAGTTTCCCCAGTTCCACGTCGATGCCGATCATGCTTGTGGAAAGCGTCAGCGCCTGCGGCGGCAGATCGCCTTTTTCCTCATAGTCGACACTGGCCGGAGGACTCACATAGGTGTTCCAGAGTCCTTTTGTCGTTTTCCAGACATTCTTGGTGGGCTGGTAGGCATTGCAGCCGCACAGGAATGCCGCGGCCAGCAGGACAAGGAAAGAGCGCAAGCAGAAATGTGACACCGTATTTCTCCGATTCTCCCGTACCATGTTCGCCAGAAGGCCGCGTCAGCTCTGGGCCCTGGCCTCCACACGTTCCGCGAGAGCTTCAAGCATGCTGATGAGCCTGTCGGTGCTTCTGCCATTCTCGCCTTCAGCGGGGGGAACGGAGGGGGCGGCCTCGGCCTGGTGGCTCATGCGGGCGGTCAGGGTGGCGATGCGGTGTTGGAGGTCAGCGCACTCTTCAGGCAGGGTGGCCGCTGCCGCCAGCTCGTTATAGATGTCCAGCGCGCCCCGGAGGTCTCCCTGTTCGGCAAGCACTTCGGCCATGGAGCGCGTGCGGAGTGAAAAATGTTCTTCCCCGTCCTCTTCGGTGTGCGAATCCGCCGGAGAAACGGCGCTCCCGGCGGCGCTGGCCGCGAGGGTTTCAGCGGGCGCGGCCGGCGCGGCGAGCAGCGGGGCGGCGGGCATGTCGTGAGGCGCGGCGCAGGCGCCGCTTCGCGGGCTGTGCTGCTGAAGGGTCTCCAGACCTCTGTCAAGCACTTCATGCAGGGAAATGGGACCGTGGAGGAAGTGCATCGCAAGAAAGCGCAGCACGGTGGCCGTGTCCGCCTCGCCTTCCACGCCGGAAAGACAGGCCGCCCACGCCTGCCAGAAACCGGCATACGAGGAGAACATGGCGCTGAGCTGTTCGACCTGTCTCGCACAGGCGTCCTGACGCCCTGTCCTGTACAGGAGCTCGATGAGGAAGAGCCGGGCTTCAAGAAATTCCCCATGGCGTTCCAGACCATGCTCCAGAGCCGCTATGGCTTCATCATCGCGGCCCTCATCGGCGAGCAGGCGGGCGAGCGGGAAGAATACCTTGGAGTTCGGCTCAAGTTCGAGCACCTCTTTGTACCATTCAATTTTTTCCGTCATGTGCCGAAGCTCCGGGGCTGGGTTGGGCCGAGCTGCCAAAGAGGTAGAGGACCTCATTGTCCCGCATGTAATGCAGGCGCTGGCGGATCATTTTTTCCACATACTGGCTGTCTGACTGCAAAAGGCGGATGTCTTTGCTCAGAGCCCTGTTTTCCGCATCAAGGCTGCTGATTTCCGTCAGCAGGGCGGCGTGCTGGCGCTTGAGGTCCCGATACTCCACAAGTCCTGTGGGGCCCCAGATCATGCGGCTGAACAGGACGAGGTTGAAAATGCCCAGAATGAGCAGGATGGAGACGCGCCAGAACATGATTATTGCAGCAGACGCCGGTCGTGGGCGTTCCAGCGTCGGGAGAGGCCGAGTTCCGTAAGCAGGGTGTCGGTGACTCCTTCAAGCCGCCGCACGTCTTCCTCAGCCAGATTCATGCTGTCGATGCGGGAAAGAAAGGTCTTCAGCGAAGCGAAATCTTCGTCAAAGCTCCTGCCCGCCCCTGACGCGCGCATGCCGGGCTCCAGCTCAAGGATCGTCTGGATGCAGTTCTTGAGGCGGATCTGCAGCCTGCTCATGCCGATTTCCCTGCGGAAACAGCGTCCGCCGCATGCCGGTAAAAATACCGGCAGTAATTGACGCCGGAGAATACGGCCACGGCCATGGAGGCGTAAAGGAGCACCTCGCCCACAGGCCAGAGCTCGATGCCGAAAATGGGATAATGGAGCGTGATGGGGATGATGGCGGCGATCTGGAGGACCGTCTTGGCCTTGCCGAACCGGTCGGCGGCGAGGACGATACCTTCGTCGATGGCCATGGCGCGCAGCCCCGTCACCACAAGTTCGCGGCAGACAATGACAATGACGACCCACGCGGGCGCCCAGTCAAGCTGCACGAACATGATGAGCACCGAACAGATGAGCACCTTGTCCGCAAGGGGATCAAGAAATTTGCCCATGCTGGTGACCATGTCGGCGTGCCGCGCAATATAGCCGTCGATCCAGTCGGTGATGGCGGCAAAAATAAAGACCAGCGCGGCCAGAATGCAGAGCGTCGGCCCCTGGAAATACAGGAGGACGATGACAAGCGGCGTCATGAGGATGCGCAAGAGGGTAATTTTATTGGCAAGGTTGAGCATTGCTCCTCGCTCGCGCCTGTACGAATCCGGATACCTGTTCACCGGTAGCATAAAACCCGGCGGGAGAAAAGAAGAAAAACGCGCCCCGTCCGGCCTGCATCCCGCGCGGAGACGCAACCGGTCCAGGGCGCGCTGGTCCGTTTGCCTTTTCCGGTGTCGGCAGAAGCCGCTATGCCCGGCCCGCCGGGGCGGAGAGGCCCTCCAGGCTGCCGTCGCAGGCTTCGGCGATGGTGTCCGCCAGCGTCAGGAATGCCGTCTTGGCCGGACAGTCTCCCTCAAGGTTCACGACCGGAACGCCGCGGTCGGCGGCCACGACCGTGGCCGGGTCCAGCGGGATGGCGCCCAGGAAACGGATGCCGCAGCTTTTTGCCAGTTCACGGCCTCCCCCCTTCTTGAAAAGATCGATCTCCGCGCCGCAGTTCGGGCAGACAAGGCCGCTCATGTTTTCCACCATGCCGAGGATGGCCGCATCGGCATACTGCAGAAAATTGATGGCCTTGCGCACATCCGCCAGGGAAATCTCCTGCGGCGTGGTCACCACGACGCACTGCGCGTCCGGGATGCTCTTCAGGACGGTCATGTGTTCGTCACCGGTTCCGGGAGGGGAGTCGATGAGCAGGTAGTCAAGGGCGCCCCATTTGACGTCGGCCAGAAACTGTCTGATGGCCGAGGATTTTTTGGGCCCGCGCCAGAGGATGGCCTGATCCCTGTTTTCCAGCAGGGAATCCATGGAAATGACGGAGAGATTGGCGTTGCACACCGCAGGCAGCATGAGGCCGGTGGGAGCGTCGATCTCCACCGAACCCTTGAGCCCCAGGAGATTGGGGACGCTGGGACCGTGCATGTCCACATCCAGAATGCCGACCTTGTGCCCGCGGCTGGCAAGCGCCGCCGCCGTATTGACGGTGACGGAACTCTTGCCCACGCCGCCCTTGCCGCTCATGACGAAAATCTTGTGGCGGATGCTGCTCAGGGTCTGGGCGATGCGTTTGTCCTGAAGCGCGAACTGGTCGTTGCAGTTGCCATCGCCGCCATGAGTGGTGGAATGCGAACAGGATGCGCCCGACGGGCACGAAGAACAGGAAGACATGGCATTTCCTTGGATGCTGGAAGTTACGGGATACGGGCGCTCATGGGCGCCAGCCATGATCGCCCACAAGATCCACAAAGATGACGGGGCCCAGGTCTTCCGGGTCAGTCCGGCCCAGGTGCTTGTGTATCCTCAGGAGGCGCTGGGTGCGTGGCCGGGACCCCACGGGTATCAGCAGGATACCCCCCTCGGCGAGCTGGTCAAGGAGCGGCGTCGGGACTTCCGGCCCCCCGGCGGTGACGATGATGCGCTCAAAGGGGGCGGCCAGCGGCAACCCCCTGGTGCCGTCGCGGCAATAGGTGCGGATATTCGTCAGCCGCAACGATTGCAGCAGCGCGCGCGTGGCGGTGTGCAGTTCCGGCATGCGCTCCAGCGAAAAGACCGCGCAGCCCATGGCCGAAAGCACCGCCGCCTGGTAGCCGGAACCTGTGCCGATCTCCAGCACGCGCATGCCCGGCTGCGGCTGGAGCATGGCGGTCATCAGCGCGACGATGGAGGGCTGCGAAATGGTCTGGCCAAAGCCTATGGGCAGCGGGGTGTCCTCATAGGCATGGGCGCGGAGCGCTTCCTCCACAAAGAGATGCCTAGGCACGGAGGCCATGGCCGCAAGCACGGCCGGCGCCTCGATGCCCCGTTGCTCAAGCTGCCGGGCGAGCGCCTCCACCATACGGTGCCGAAGGCGCCGGGGGTCCACCCGGGGCGCGCCCGGAGTGCCGCCCGCAACGCCGGGATGGGGATGTCTGCCGCTGAACATATGCGGGAAGTGAGAACAGATTTTTCCCCCCAAGTCAATGTGTCGCCCGGGGTGTTCCCCCTGTGCGGGGCAGGCGCTGCGGCGGTTCCGGGGCCGGCGGCCGCCTTGAAAAAGTCGCCTCGGTATGCGACCATGACCACCTGTCACAAGGAGTTGCCGATGCGTACCACAAGCATCCTGTCCACGACGCTGGTGATCCTGGTCATCGGGGCATTGGCCGTCGGCGGTTATGTATTTTTCAAGGACCTTGACGGACCCGTCATTCATGTCTCGCCGTCCACGGGCCGTGTTTCGCCCGCGACCAATCTTGAGATCAGGATGAAGGACCCGGCGGGCATCCGCGCGCTGGTGGTGGGCATTCGCAAGAACAATGTCCTGAATGTCATCTTCAATCGCCATTTTGATGACTATCTCCCCGAGCGCACGGTGAGCGTTCCTCTCAAGGACGCCCAGTTGCGCGAGGGGGCGTTCGAGATGGAAATCCGCGCGACGGACGGCTCGCTGGCGGGCTTCGGCCAGGGCAATACCCGCACCGAGCTGATCCCCATGCGCCTGGACACGCAGCCGCCACGCATCTCCGTAAAGACGCTGCCGCCCAACGTGCGCCGCGGCGGCGCGGCGGTCATCCGGTACGCCATCGACGAGGAGGTGAGCCGCAGCGGTGTTCTGGTGGCCGGATATTTTGTTCCGGGCTATCTCCAGAAGGACGGCAGCTACCTCTGCTTCTTCCCCTTCCCCTACACCATGACCGCCCGCGACTACAAGAATGCCGTTGAAATCACGGCCACGGATCTCGCCGGCAACACCACCAGAAGCCGCCTTTCGGTCATGGCGTTTGAACGCACCTTCAAGAGCGACAATCTTGAACTCAAGGACAACTTTCTCCTGGCCGTGGAAAACAAGTTGCGGCACCTTGCGCCAAAGGCCGCCAATCCCCTTGAGTGTTACCTCTATATCAATAATGAGGTCCGCGCGGCCAATGTGCAGAGCCTGCGGGAGCTCAGCCGGGACACGGCGGCCGCGATCCTCTGGCGCGGCGCCTTTTTGCGGCTGCCGCGCTCAGCGGCGCGCGCCGGCTATGCGGATCACCGTTTCTTCCACTATCAGGGCCAGCTGGTGGGCGAATCCTTCCATCTTGGCTTTGACCTCGCCTCGGTGCGCAATGCCGAAGTGCCCGCCGCCAACAGCGGCCGCGTCATCTTTACGGCGGAACTGGGCATTTACGGCAATCTCATCGTCATTGACCATGGCCTGGGGGTCATGTCCCTCTATTCCCACCTGAGCGAGATCCTCACGGAAGCCGGAAAGGTGGTGAACAAGGGGCAGATCATCGGTCGCACCGGCAGCACCGGTCTCGCGTTCGGGGACCATCTGCACTTCGGTATGCTGGTGGGCGGCGTGGAAGTCACGCCGCTTGAATGGATCGACCCCAAGTGGATCCGCGACAATATCGTTGAAAGGATCGGCCTGGAGTTTTTTGGCGGCCGTTAGCGCGGCTTGTTGAGGGCAATCGCCGCCTTCCAGATATTTTCCCCGGCAAAATGCTCTCAGCGGCGGCGCGCTCTTGGGAGCGCGAAAAAAGGGACCCCGGCATGCGGAGGTCCCTTTTCCCGTTCAGGAGACCGGGTCCCCTGTATTTTTTGGCAGGTTCGCCGATGCGCTGCCACTCCACAGCAAGGCAGCTAGGCCGCCGTCGGAGGGGCATACGCCGGATTCTGGTTGCGCTGCTGGCGCGGGGGACGGCACAGCTTGCTCATCTGGCGCAGGTATTGCTTGTGGCGGCTGAGGAAGAAGGCCAGCGGCGGCGAGAAGTTGCGCCCGAGCAGGCCGTCCACCAGCAGCTGGCTGATTTCGCGTTCGCGGGTGAGCACCAGCTGGGCGCGGGCCAGGACGTGGCGGTCCGCATCTGGCATGGAGACCAGCATTTTGCGGAACGCCTCCTGGGCGCGTGGCTGATAGTACCAGAAATACATGAGATCCAGGGCGTTGATGATGAACGCTCGTTCCAGCTCCCGCCCCCTGGAGCCGCCGTGCCCCTTGAGGCCGCCCGGCCGCCCCAGCATGACAAGCGCGTCCTCCTGGGGAAACAGCAGTTCCAGACGCGTATAGCAGGCAAAGACGTTGGCGATCTTGCTCTTGTAGTCCCAGCGGCGCATGCGCAGGTTGACCTGACTGTCGGCATAGCCCTCGATGATGGCGGCCACGGTGTCGGACGCCATTTTGGAGACCACGGCCGCGCTTGGCACAAGATAGAGCTCGGGCTGGGCCACCCCAAGGATCAGGAGGAGTTTGAAGAGCACAAAATCATAGAATGAGGAAACCGGAATGGCCAGACCGCTGCGGAAGAAGTTGCCGATGGCGGCTTCCTTGGGAAATCCGCGAAAGACATTGTGCGCGCAGATGTAAAAACCATTGACGATATTGAGCACCGTGAAAACGAGGGTCGGATTGTTCTCCACGGAGACGCCCAGACCGTCCTGAAGCAGCCAGACGCGCACCATGACTTCGAGGAGCAGGACGGAAATACCCGTATACATCAGCGAATCGCAAAGGCGGCTGATGCTCACCTGTTCCTTCCAGTGGATGAGCGTGCCTCTGGAAAAGCCGTTGGCGGCAAACATCATCTGCACGACATTGCGGACACCCGTGATGCCGAACCAGATGAAGGTGCCGAACCAGGCGAGGAACCACCAGTCCTGGGTGTACAGGAAGGAAAAAAAGGCGGGGATGAAGCCCAGGAGCACCTTGAGCCAGTTGCTGATGGCACTGTTCAGATACGTCAGCCCGAGCCGCGTGCGACCATGGGAATTGCCGGCGCCGAGCAGGTTGTTCTGCCGCGCCTGGTTGAGACCGCCCAGATTGGCGATATTGCCGTTCTTGCAGATGCGGCAGTATTCGCTGGCGGTTTCCCATTCGCTCTTGCGCTCCATGCCAAGATGGCGGCAGCCGGGGAGACGGCGAAAATGCGCCGCCAGCCGTTGCCAGAACGTCGGATTCTCCGGTTCGCGGAAGATTTCGGTTTCTTCCACGGGGGAACAGAGGGGGATGGGCCGCACCTGCTGCGGTTTGCGCTTGAGTTCCGCCAGGGCGCGATGGGGCAGTGTTTCCCTGAGTACTAGGCCCATGCCGAAGGAGCGGCGCCCGCCGGAGCTTGTGCCCAGGCGGGACTTGAGCGGATTGTGGCGATAATGTTCCCAGAGTTTCGGCACATTGCGCAGGATGTCCCGGAACTTGGCGGCCCGCTCTTCGTCGCCCTCGCGTTCCAGATGGCGCCCCATCTGCCGGATCATCTGCTTGACGCGCGGGCCGAGGCCGAGATTCAGGGCGCGCTGCAATTCTCCGATGGCCTCAAGATCATGCAGGCGCCCTTCAAGCCAGGCGCGCATGTTGAAGATTTCCAGATGGGTGATGGCGCCGTGGCAGTCGGAGAGCACCTCCGCCACATCTTCCACCCGGAGGTCGGTGAGCCCGAGCACGAGACGATACCCGGGGTTGAGTTCCTGGAGTTCGCGCACAAGCTCCTGCGGGCTGAGGTGCAGCAGTTCCGGGACGTTTTCGAGGTCGGGCCGGGCCGGTCCATGCCCATCCGGGAAAGTCTCCGCCCCAAGCCATTCGTCGGCGATGATGTCCGCGCTCAGGTTTTCCAGCGCGGCAAGCTCTTCGGCCACGGCAGGGTCGGAGGCGCCGCTTTGGGCGAGGCGTTGCGCCCGTTCCCGCGCCGCGGGCAGGACATGCCGGTGGAGGCACTCGGACAGGTGGTGCACGGAGGGCTGCCCACGGCCCACAAAGTTGAGAAAGACCTGGGGGTCAAGGGGAGGCACATCCACGCCCCAGGCGGCGGCCAGGCCCGGTCGGAACTGCTCGTTCCAGACGTCGAGGATACTGAGGATGCGCTTCTTTTTCCAGGCCAGAACTTCCTTGCCGCGCTTCATTATCTCCGCGAGCTTGGGATTATGGAGAAATTCCAGAAAGTCCTCGTTGGAGCTGAAACCACGCGGGATCCAGAACAGGCGCGCATAGCGTCCGTGAAACAGCACCAGATATTCGATACCGATACGCACGGTGATGCCGGTGATTTCCGCCGCCCGGAGTATCTCGCGCGCCGCGTCCGGGGGCACCCAGTACTCGTACCCGATGGTGATGTCGCGCAGGCCCTTGATCCAGGCGTCCATGATGAGGTGGGTGGGGGTTTTGCGGCCCTTGGTGTTGGCATCGTACACATGGTCGTCGAACGCGATCTGGTTCCACTCCTCGGGCATTTCCGGCAGGTGGTAGCGGGCGAGCATGTGCCGCACGATGCGCGGCGTGCCCTGTACCGTGCGCCGGAAATCATGGGCCAGCTTGAGCTGTGTCAGCCGGTCGCCATGGGCGCGCACCATGTCTTTCATGATCTGCATGAGGACGCGCGCGGTATTGCGCCGCAGGAGCGAATGGGCGCTGTTGAGCACCTCGTCGTAGAGGACTTCAAGGGCAAGGAGCCTGTCACGCGCCTGCGCGTCGCCCACCTCCAGATTGCGCAGAAGGTTGATGACCGCATAGGCCATGCGCGCCACCGGCGTGGCGGCCAGTTCCTTGATGCCGTGCGGATGGAGATTGGGATCAAAAAGACCGTCATCGGAAGGGCCGGTACGCGATTCAAGAATACGGTTGACAAGGGCAAGGATGTCCTTGTCCTGCTTGTCGAAGTAAATATCGCTCCAACGTTCCGCCACGCCGTGCCCCCTTGCTGGCCGCCGTGATGAAAGGATCACCGGCAGAAATTTGCCGGGGCGCGTCCCGGCGGCAGAAAGCCCCGCAACGCGCCCCGGAAGAAGTTCTGTTTTTGCTAGATGAATTCGTCCATGCGGCCCGAACGCACCTTCTGGAGAAGACGCTCCGCCGCGCCGCGTTCATGCTCGGCGAGCTGCTCCAGCTTTTCGGCAATGACCTTTTCGCCAAGCTGACGCGTATAGGGCGTCGCATAGTTGAGGAGGAATTCCATGAACGATGCCATGGAGTTGGGCCCGCACTGAGACTTGATGTTTCCCCCGCGGACAAGGGAGATGAACTCCTTGCCGCTGCGGCCAAGGCGCGGGCAGGCCGTGCAGAATGAGGGCAGGTGCCGGGCCTCCTCAAGGAGAAAACGCACGACCTCATCCAGATGGCAGTCCTCGCCGATGGGGAAGGGCGCCTTTTCGCCGGGCGCGTCCGTCCAGCTTTCATAGGGGTTGGCGATGCTGCCGGTGAGCAATTGCGAACAGCCCGTATTGCAGGCCGCGCGCCAAAGCCCGGCGGGTTCGCGGGTGGTCAGCAGAATGCCCGTATAGGGAATGGCCAGCCGCGTGATGGCGACGCAACGCAGGAAGTCCTCGTCGTTCATGGCGTAGGGCGGCTGAAAATCGCAGCCGGGCGCGGGCCGGACGCGATGCAGATTGACCGTGCGGCCGCCCGCGCCGTATTCACGGGCAAGATGGGCGGCATGGGCCGCCAGGGCGAGCAGGTCAAATTCCCATGGCCCCAGGCCCAGGGCAAGCCCCAGCCCCACGTCGGTCATTCCGGCCCTGAGCGCCGTGTCGGGACCGAGCAGCCGGCCTGCAAAGTCGCTTTTGGGGCCGCCGGGATGGGCGTTGCGGTAGCTCTCTTCGTGATAGGTCTCCTGATAGATGTTGACCGTTCCGGCTTCGGTGCGCCGCAGCAGCGCGTATTCCTCGGCGGTGAGGACGCCGAGGTCCAGGTTGACCCGGCGGATCTCGCCCATGCCGTCAAAGAGCCGGTGCAGTATCTCAACGGCTTCGGCCCAGTATTCCACATCGGCACTCGTGCTCTGGCCGCTTACCAGCACAACGCGCTTGTGCCCCTGCCGGATGAGTTTGCGCGCGGCTTCGCGCAGCTCCGTCTGGTCCAGGCGTTTGCGCTGGATGGCCGTGTTGCCCTTGCGGGAGGCGCAGTACCGGCATTCGCTGGCACAGGTATTGCTGA
This sequence comes from uncultured Desulfovibrio sp., assembly GCA_900547595.1. Lineage (GTDB taxonomy): Bacteria > Desulfobacterota > Desulfovibrionia > Desulfovibrionales > Desulfovibrionaceae > Desulfovibrio. The sequence goes on along the minus strand of URHE01000001.1, from coordinate 58,726 downwards.
TGTGGAGCGGCGCCGTGAGCACGATGCGGTCGCCGTAGACCTTTTGCTTGACGAGGTCCGCGGTGCCAAGGATGAGCTGCATATCCTCCGGTTTCCGCACCCGGAGCAGGGCCACGATCTCATCGGGGCCCAGCGGTTCCAGTGCCAGGGATTTATCAAGAATTTCACGCACGACAGCCGTTTCGGGCGCGCTTTCACGGGCAAGTGCCGTTTCGATGGCGACGGGGTCCAGCCAGGACGTGATGGAAGCGGACGGAGATGTGCCGGGCATAATGCATCCTCAAAGAAGCAAGAGGTGAACCCGCAGTCAGCGCTGCGGGAGAGACGGAGGTCTGCGGTGGCAGCACCCTAGCATGTCGTGGAAAAAAACGCCAGTCGGAAAGGGCGCCACAGCCGCCTCCGGCCTCGGGTCGCGGCGTCAGGATGCGGTGCGGTTGTGGCGGGAGCGGCGTTTCTGGGGCTTGGCCGGAGCGACGGGTACCGGAGGCTTCGGCGCCGGAGGCGTGAGATCGGGAGGCGCGGGAATGACCGGCACATGGGCGCTGCTGCCGAGATGACGCAGAAAAAAATCCGCCAGCGCGTCATCGAGGCGTTGCGCCAGGGCGGCGCGCGTTTCGGGGGGCACCGAAAGGCAGAGTTCGGGAAGTTCCGAAGCGATGCTGGGCGGACAGGGGGCCATAAGGGCCCCGGTATCCGCCTGCGGAAGTTCCAGGACAGTGGCTTTCAGGCCGGGCACCCGCGCGATGGCCCTGGCATGGAAATCGGCCCTGTCCAGCTTTTCCGCGCCCGCCACCACCAGCAGGAGGGGCGGATAAAAATGGCGGAACGATGCGGGACCGAACAGCATGCCATACCCCGGCGCCACGGCGGCCACGGCCTTGATGCGCGGGTCCGCCGGGCTGCGCCTGAGGGGAAAGGCCGCGCACATGGCGTCGATTTTTTCCCTGACCCACGGATTGCAGTAGGCGTCTCCGGCGCCAGCCCTGGCGCAGTAGCCGGACCAGGGGACGCAGTCGGGGAGGGCGCCGCCGAGGAGCAGGGCCGTTGTGGCGCCGGTGCCGAAACCGAGCACGCCGATACGCCCGGGGTCGATGCTGGCGGCGAGCTCCTTGTCGTCCAGCAGGATGCGGATGGTGGCCGACAGTTCCTTCGCGCGGTTTTCCAGTTGCGGCCAGGTGAACAGGTCGTCCATGTTGTGCATGCTGTCATGGGCGTGGGCCGGGGCCGCCACCACAAAACCCCTGGCCGCCAGGCGCGCGGCGGTGTCGTGGTGGGAAAAGCGCGTTCCCGGCGTTGCGTGTGAAAGCAGGAGCAGGGGAAAGCGGCCTTCCGCCGGGCGTCCGTTGCGCGCGGCATAAAGCGTCCAGGGCGTGTAGCTGAGTTCGCGTGGCTGCCGGGTGCCCGGGTACCAGACATTGATGTCCAGGCGCAGGGCGGGTTCTGCCAGCACTTCGCCAAGCGTGCGGAAAGCGGGTTTGTAGGCTTCGGCGGCATGTCCCGCCCCGGGGGCCATGAGCAGCAGGACGGCGGACAGGGCGCCCAGGATGTACCGCATCCAGAAGGGGGATCGCATGCCGCCTGTTGTGCCACAGGCGCCGCTGGGGTACAAGAGGCAAGTCGGGGGGCCCCGGTCCCTGGCGTCCCTTCACCGGTTGGGCCGTCCCGGCATGCGCCGGGAGCCGCGCCGAATATCCCGCTCCCTGCATAAGGAGTCATTGGCGGATGGAAACGCTGAGCTATTTTCTGGATTTCGTGCTCCACATCGACGTCCATCTTTTTGAGCTGGTGGAACAATATGGTCTGTGGATATACGCCATCCTGTTTATCATCGTCTTTTGCGAGACAGGGCTGGTGGTCACGCCGTTTCTGCCCGGCGATTCCCTGCTGTTCGCGTCCGGCGTGGTAGCCGGAGCCGGACTGATGGGCTATCCGGAAGTCATGCTCATTTTCCTTGCGGCGGGCATCGGCGGCGATGCCGTGAACTATTGCATCGGCCGCCATGTGGGGCCGCCCATCTTTTCGCGGGAAAGCCGGTTCATCAGGAAGGAATACCTCCTCAAGGCGCATTATTTTTACGAACGCCATGGCGGCAAGGCCATCGTGCTCGCGCGGTTCATTCCCATTGTGCGCACCTTCGCCCCCTTTGTGGCGGGCATTGCCCTGATGAATCCGGCAGTGTTCTTCTTTTACAATATCATCGGCTGTCTGCTCTGGGTGGGCGCGCTCGTCTCGGCCGGATTCTTTCTCGGCAATCTGGCGTGGGTCCGGGAAAATTTCAGCCTCATCGTCTATGCCATCATCCTGATTTCCGTCATGCCGGTCTGTATCGAATTCATCCGCGCATGGCTTGGGCGTGGAAAGGACGCCGCCACCCGGCGGGGGAGGAATGATGACCGCGCCTGAATGTCCGCGTGATACCGGTCAGGGGACGGCGCAAGACCGGGGCGCGCCCCGGGGGCTGCGTCCGCATATCGCCCTGGCCGGGCGCCGTAACGCGGGGAAGTCCGCCCTGCTCAATGCCCTGGCGGGGCAGGCGGTTTCCCTTGTTTCGGAAACGCCCGGCACCACCACCGATCCTGTCGCCAAAACCATGGAGCTGGCCCCGCTGGGGCCTGTTGTCCTGCTGGACACGGCCGGCATCGACGATGAGGGCGACCTTGGCAGGCAGCGCGTGGAGCGGACCCTGACCGCGCTGCACGGTGTGGATGCCGTTCTGCTTGTGACGGACAGGGGCCGGTGGGAGGCGCCGGAGCGGGAGCTCGCCGCCCTGCTGGACGAACGCGGCATTCCCTATGTGGTGCTCCGCAACAAAACGGATATTGAGGACGGGGAGCCCCGGGTCACGGGCGGGCGGCGGGAGATCGGCGTTTCCGCCAGGACCGGGAGCGGTGTGGGGGCCGTGGTGGCGGAACTTGCGCGCATCCTCCCGGATGCCGCCCTGCGCCAGCCGCCGCTTCTGGAAAATCTGCTGCCGCCGGGGGGGCTGGTGGCGCTGGTGGTGCCGCTGGATTCCGGCGCGCCCAAGGGGCGTCTTATCCAACCCCAGGTGCAGGCCATCCGCGATTGTCTGGATGCGCGCGGCATCTGCCTTGTGACGACCCCGGGCGAATACGTTGCGGCCCAGCAGCGCCTGGCGGCACCGCCTGATCTCGTGGTCTGCGATTCGCAGGTGGTGCGCGAGGCTGTGGCCGCCACGCCGCCGCAGGTGCCGCTGACCACCTTTTCCATCCTCATGGCGCGTCTCAAGGGCGATCTCGCGACACTGGCCGCCGGGGCGGCTGCTCTGGAGCGGCTTGCGCCCGGTGAGACGGTGGTCATCCAGGAGGGCTGTTCCCACCATCCCCAGGCGGACGACATTGGCCGCGTCAAGCTGCCCCGGCTGCTGCGCGCGCTGGCGGGCGGGGACGTGCATGTGGTGATGGCGGCGGGCCCGGAGTTCTTTGCCTATCCCGACGGAACAAAAGCCGTCATCCACTGCGGCGGCTGCGTCATCACGCGCCGCCAGATGCTGGAACGCATGGCCGCCGCCCGCGCGGCAAACATCCCCATGACCAATTACGGACTTGCCCTTTCCCTCGGACAGGGCGTGCTGGAGCGCGCGCTTGCGCCGTTTCCCGAAGCGCTTGCCGCATACAGGGCGACGCGCTGAAAATTCATCGGCAGCACGCCGCAACCATACGTCGGCCTGACCTTCTCCGTTGCGCCTGGGCATTCCCGATCGACGCGCAGGTTCCAATGACCGTGTCATCGAGCCGTTGCGTTATCCCCCGGAAAGATTTTCCTGGAATATATTTTGCTTGGATTTGGATATTTTTCACTACGCGCGAAATTTTTTCCTGCTTCGTATGGGATGCGCGATGATCGCCTCTGCGAGCGTACAGCGCATCACCCTTCTTTGATATCCAGGGGAGGCCGCATATGGCCTGGCGCGGGAAGAAAGCCTGTCATAACGTGTGAATAGGTCTGCGTCTTCCTGCAAGGAGAGCACAGATGATACATTTGATGGCGGAACAACACCACGGCATCCAAAGGTCTTTTTCTGCGCTCCAATTTCCGCGCCCCAACAGCGGAGGCATTGAAAACCTGGCCTGCGCTTCAGCGGTGGGCAGGACGGTGGCGCTTGATTATGTCACGCTGACGGACGGCGGCAAAACGGTCAGCCCTGACGGGCGGTTCGCCGCTCCCGGGTCGAAGGAAGAGGCCACGGCGTCTGCCGATGTGCCTGTGTCCTCACATTTCCGGCGTCAGCTTGTGGAATATCTTGAAAAACAGGACAGGGATATTTTCGCCGCGCATGACCGCTCGCAGGGCCATTTTTCGCTTAGTCCCCTGCAGGCGCAGGCGGCTCCGGTTTCCGCAACCATGAGCAACGGCACCCGGGTTTCCGTATCAACCTCCAGTCATGGCGCGACAGTCCGGCTTGCCCTTTCGGACGGGCGCACGCTCGCTGTTGACGGCATCAGCGGGGATGTCCGTTTTAGCCACGCTGAAAACGGGGAACTCCTCATGATCACCGGGGACGCCACCTTCGCCTTCGATGCCCAGGGAAACAGAATCGTCACTGGAGAGGGCGGTGATGCGCTTGCGGGCACTGACGGAAACGACGTCATCATTAATTTTTCGGATTCGGCGGTGCGGGGCGGCGCCGGGGATGATCTGGTCATCACCTATGCAAGCCGGGCAGATATTTCCGGCGGCGATGGCAACGACAAGGTCATTGTGGCCGGAAGATTCGTGCAAAGTCTGGATATCTCCCTCGGCGACGGCGATGACAGCCTTGAAGTCGCCGAAACCCTGAATGCCGATATCCGCATTGACGGCGGCGACGGCAATGACAGCATCCGGCTGGGCAAAGTCATGGGCGATGGAGACATCAGCCTGAATGGCGGCGATGGAGATGATGGAATCAGTATTGATTTTCTCTCCGCCGGCTCTGTCGTGGTTTCGGGCGGCAACGGCAATGACGAGATGGAAGTAGGGTTCCTGTATGCCGCCGGACGTGATGCCGGACGACTGGATGGCGGGGCCGGAGATGACAGGATTTTCGTGCAGGGGCTCCACGGCGCATCAATCGGCAGCGGTGGCGGCAATGATGTGATTCGCGTCGGCTCCGCTGTGGACAGCGTCATTGACGGCGGCGACGGCGACAACGAAATTTCCGTGGAAACCATGTTCCGCAGTCTTTTGGTCAACGGCCTGGGCAATGACGCCATTTCCGTCACTTCCATGATCTCAAGCATGATCCTGTCCCCGGAAATGCTGGCAACGGGCCTGTGGGAAAATCTCGCTTCTCCGGACGGCAAGGCCCCGCGGGATGACGGCGAGGACGACACGCTGCGCGGTATCGCGTGGGGCGGGGGCGCTTCTCGGACGTTTGAGGGGGTGCTGGCGCAGAGCTCGCGCATGCCGGAACTTCCGCTGAAGGAGGCGGCCCCGCTTTTGTAGCGGCGGCACGGCTCGTCCCCCGTGTTGCCTGGGAGATTGCCCATGATGTCCATCACCGCCACGCAGGGGCCGCTGAACACCCTGCTTGACCATTTTGCTGCAGCGAGACAGGTGCCCTCTTTCCCGTCTGCCGTTGTGGAAACCGGCGCGGCGACAGCGGCAGATGCAGACGCGGGCGAAACCATCAGAAGCCTTGTGGATGATCTCCAGATCCACGATTTCCAGAGCAGGCTCGCGCACTTCCGGCAGTCCGTCTCCGCGTTCACGGAGGGCGGCGCGCAGATTTCCGGCACGGTCGGTCCCTCCGGTGTATCCGAGGTGAATATCGTCCTGAAATCCGGGGAAAGCGTGTCTTTTGCGGATCTGCCGGGCAATGTCCGCTTTTCCGATACCGGGGACGGCGGCATTGAGGTCGTCACCGATGAATTCGTCAGGATATACGACCTGCATGGCCGGCTTGTCTCGGAAAGCGCCGGCGGCGCACCTCTGGAAGGAAGCGACAGCGGGGATGTCATCTTCAATATCACTGGCGCGCAGGTGAACGCTAACGGTGGTAATGACACCATCTTCACCATGCCGGGTACTGTGAATATTGATGCAGGCGATGGTGATGACAGGGTGTATGTGCTTGATGGTCCAGGTGGTGGCAATACTCTCAGTATTTCTCTGGGCGCGGGCAATGACAGCTTCCGCTTTCTCGGCGCCGAAGCTTCACCCACCGGCCATACGCTCTATGTTAACGGCGGCGATGGGGACGACACCATCATGCTCAACAGAGGCGTGGCTGGCGGCCGGATCGACGCGGGGAACGGGGACGATTCCATTCTCTCCTCCGAACTCCTTCTCAATCTTCACATTCTCGGCGGAAGCGGCAACGACAGAATTTCACTTGAGGGTCTTGCAAACGGCTCGGTAGACGCGCGTGATGGATCGGATACGGTATCCATAGATTCCATGTTTGCCTCCAGTGTGCTTCGCGGTGCGCATTCTTCAACTGGCATCAAAAATGAGTATGCCGGGGATATTCGCATTTTTGCCAGAGACAGCGCCGGACGATGGGCCCCGTCAGGCGGCACGATCGACGGCAGACCGCAAATATCGGTTGAGGTGTAGTGGCGGCTTTTGGGGGCAGGGCGTTTTTTACAGGGCCCTGGTCATGTGCGGGACCAGAGCCCTGTGTGTGATATGTCTGTTCCCGTGTTACCCCTTGAAGGGAGAAATGGCCCGCAGGGTCTCGATGACGCCCGGGAAGTTGGCGAGCACATAGTCCACCTCCTCCGCCGTGGTGTAACGGGACAGGGAAAGGCGGATGGAACCGTGGGCGTAGTTGAAGGGCACGCCCATGGCGCGGAGCACATGGGAGGGCTCCAGGCTGCCGGAGGTGCAGGCTGAGCCGGAGCTGGCGGCGATGCCCAGGCGGTCGAGCATGAGCAGAATGGCCTCGCCCTCCACATTCTTGAAGGAGATATTGCTGGTGTTGGGCAGGCGGTTTTGTATGTCCCCGTTGACGCGGCTGTCCGGGATGCGCTCCAGCAGGCCGGATTCCATCCTGTCGCGGAGCCGCGCCACATCCACGCGTTCCTTTTGCATGAAGTCCGCGCAGAGTTGCGCGGCCACGCCCAGGCCCACGATATAGGGCACGTTTTCCGTGCCCGCGCGCCGGCCGCGTTCCTGATGCCCCCCGCGCAGCAGCGGACGGAAGCGCACGCCCTTGCGGACATAGAGCGCGCCGATGCCCTTGGGCGTGTGAAGCTTGTGCCCGGAAAGGGAGAGCATGTCCACCGGCAGGTGGCGAAGGTCGATGGGCACCTTGCCCACGGCCTGCACCGCGTCCGTATGGAAGAGGATGCCCCGCTCCTTCGCCAGCTCCGCCATCCGCTGGATGGGATAGATGTTGCCCACCTCGTTGTTGGCGAACATGATGGAGACAATGGCCGTGTCGTCGCCGAGGGCAGCGGCGTATTCCTCCAGATCAAGGCGCCCCTTGGCATCCACGCCGAGCATGGTCACGCGGTAGCCCTGGTGCTCCCAGTAGCGGCAGACGCTCAGCACCGCCGGATGCTCCACGCGGGTGGTGATGATGTGGCGCCGTTCGGGCTGGCTTTGCAGGGCTGACCAGATGGCCGCGTTATCGCTTTCGGAACCGCAGGAGGTGAAGAGGATCTCGTCCGGGTCCGCGCCAAGCAGACCGGCAAGGCGTTCGCGCGCCGTTTCCACCGCTTCGGCCACCTGGCCGCCAAAGGTGTGCATGCTTGAGGGGTTGCCATACAGCTCGCCGAAATAGGGGAGCATGGCGTCAAGCACTTCCGGGGCGACGGCCGAAGTGGCGTTGTTGTCCAGATACACGGTCTTCATGGTTCAGGCCTCCTCGACCACGATGTCAGGCTCCACATGTTCGCGCAGGAGCCGCTCCACCAGATTGCCGATGGTCACGTTACTGGAACGGCACTGCGAACAGCGGCCATGCAGTGCCACCACCACGCGCTTGCCGTCCACGTCCACAAGTTCGATATCGCCGCCATCGGCCGCAAGCTGGGGCCTGATCTCCTCGTCAATGACCTTGAGGACCTGCTGCATGCGCTGGACATTGGTGAGGCGGGGCCGGGGCTTGAGCTCCTGCAGGGGCTTCTGTTTCAATTCCGTGGCGAGGATTTCGGCGATCTCGTCCAGGCATTCGCCGCACGCGCCGCCGGCCTTGGTATAGGCCGTGACTTCCTCGACGGTCTTGAGATTGTTCTCGCGGATGGCGCGGATGATCTGGGCATCCGTCACGCCGAAGCATTTACAGACGAGCCTGCCCTCCTCATGGGCGTGCGGCACCGCGGGCTCGCCCTTCCACTGGCGGATGGCGGCTTCCAGAGCCTCCTGCCCCATGACCGAGCAGTGCATTTTCTGCTTGGGCAGGCCCCCCAGCGCGTTGGCTATATCCTTGTTGGTGAGCTTGAGGGCCTCGTCCACGGTCATGCCCTTGATCATGTCCGTCAGCACGGAACTTGAGGCAATGGCGCTGGCGCAGCCGAAGGTCTCGAAGCCGGCGTCCTCGATGACGCCCGCGTCGCTGATCCTGAGATACAGCTTGAGCGCGTCGCCGCAGGCGAGGCTGCCCACTTCGCCGATGGCATTGGCGTCCGGCAGGGGCCCGGCGTTGTGCGGATGCAGGAAGTGGTCATGGACGGCCTCAGTGTAATTCCACATATGATCCTCCTGAAATGGGGCGCTCTTCGCCCGTATCGCCCCAAGCGGAGCCGGGGGTATTTTTGCACTGTTCGCTCATTTCCTGCAAGGTACGCTGCCGCAGAAAATCGCGCATATGTCGGTCAAGGGCCTGCCAGAAGGCCCGTGTGGAGCATTGTTCCTCATGGGTGCAGGGTTTGTTGGTCGTGAGACAGCGCACAGGCGCGATCTCGCCTTCCAGATGCAGGAATACATCTTCCATATTGATGTCCGCCGCGGGTTTGGCGAGGGCATATCCGCCCCCCGCGCCGCGCACGGCCCGCAGGATGCCGAGCGGCTTGAGCGCCCGGACGATCTGTTCCAGATAGCCGGAGGATATGCGTTCCTCTTTCGCCACCTGGCCGAGCTGGAGCAGGCGGCCCTCCGGCTGGGCCGCCAGACGCAGCAGAAAACGCAGGCCATAGCGTGTTCGTGTGGAAAAGCGCATGGGAAGGGGGGTCTCCTTTGGCGCAACTTCGGGCGCCGTCAGGACGCGGGCTCCCCGCCATCCCGCGCAAGGGCGGTGAGGCTGAAGGGAGTTTCCTGATAGACGTAATAGTTGAGCCAGTTGCTGTAAAAAAGATGGGCGTGCGCGCGCCAGGTCATGAGCGGCATGGCATCCGGGTCATCGCCGGGATAGTAGTGGCGCGGGATGGCGGGATCGTCGCCTCTGGCAAGGTCTCTTCTGTATTCCGCGTCAAGGGTGCCCCTGTCATATTCCAGATGGCCGGTCATGAATACCTGGCGCTGGTCCCGGCTTTCCACCACGGCAAGGCCCGCTTCGGCGGATTCCGCAAGGATGCGCAGCTCGGGATGCCGGAGCACGTCCTCGGTGCGCACCTCGGTATGGCGGGAATGGGGCGCAAGAAATTCATCGTCGAAGCCCCGAAACAGACGGCACTCCGGCCGCAGCACCTCATGGCAGAAGATGCCGGAGACCTTGTCCGGCAGTATATGCTTGGGCACCCCGTAAAAGTGGTGCAGCGCCGCCTGGGCGGCCCAGCAGAGATACAGGGTGGAATAGACCCGCTTCTGGGCAAAGGCCATGATCCCGACAAGTTCGTCCCAGTAGTCCACCTGATCGAAGGGGAGATGTTCCACCGGGGCCCCGGTGACGACCATGCCGTCAAAGCTTTTGTGCCGTATCTCGGCGAAGGTCTTGTAAAAGCGCTCAAGATGCTGCACGGGCGTATTGCGCGATTCATGGGCCGCCGTTCGCAACAGGGTGATGTTCACCTGAATGGGGGAATTGCCGAGCAGGCGCAGAAGTTGCGTTTCCGTGGCGATCTTGGTGGGCATGAGGTTGACGATGGCGATCTCCAGCGGACGTATGTCCTGCCGGTCCGCCCGTTCATCGGTCATGACAAAGATGTTTTCGCTCGCCAGTGCCGCGCGGGCGGGAAGATCTGCGGGAATTTTTATGGGCATCGATTCCTCCCGGAAAGTGCCGGGGGCTGTGACGGGCGGTCGGGACCGCAACGGGCGGCTGCCGGCGCCCGCCAAAAACATAGCCCTTTGCTAGGTTTTGTCAATGGAGCCTGACTCCAATAGCACGGAATGCGCGTGGAGACAAAGCGGAATTTTTACGGCAGTCGGACCGTATGTACCGTCAGGGGAACAGCGCTGCCGGAGGCGGCCATGGCTTCTTCCACCAGCCTGCCGAGCGCGCCGCAGCAGGGCACGCTCATGCGCAGGACGGTGATGGCGGCGGGAGCGGCGCTCCTGATGATGGCATCAAGCCGCTGCCGGATGGCGGCGTGTTCTTCGAGTTTGGGGCACGCAAGCAGCGGGATGTGCCCCGTGAGCCGATGGTGCATATCCGGCAGGGCCAGGCCCGCGCAGTCCGCCGTGAGCAGCAGCCGCGCGCCGCGCAGGAACGGCGCCGTTGGCGGCGCGAGCGCCAGTTTGACGGGCCATGCGGGGAGCTGCGCGGCAAGGCGCTCCTCCGGTGTCGCGGCCCGGTGGGCCATTCCCTCTTCACGGGGCATCAGGGGCCTGAGTGTGCGCGCCATGCTGCCGGGGCAGCCGCCGGTGGCCGTGGCGTCGTCCCCCGCCGCTTCCCTGCGCGCCTTTGCCGCCAGGGCCGCCGCCTCGTCAAAGGGCGCGGCATCGCGCGTGGTCAGGGTCAGAGCGCCCCGGGGACAGTTGAGGCAGGCGCCGAGCCCGTCACAATATATATCGCCGATCAGGCGCGCCTTGCCGTCCACAATGGCGAGCGCGCCTTCGGCGCAGTCAAGGACGCACTGGCCGCAGCCGTTGCATTTTTCCTCGTCGATTTCAATGATGGGACGAAGCATGATCATCTCCCCCGCTGACAGGGATACTGCACAGGATGTCCGGAAGTTCCGCCGGCTGCGCGGCAAGCAGGCGCGCGCCCGCATGGCGCAGTTCCGCGCCGCCGCGGAAACCCCAGGCAGCGCCCACAGGCACCATTCCGGCATTGAGCGCCGTGCGCATGTCCACATCGCTGTCGCCCACATAGGCGCAACGCCCGGGCCGGAGGCCAAGTTCGGCCAGCATGGCTCGGGGCACCTCCGGGTCTGGCTTCAGCGGAGCGCCCGCACGCGCGCCGCGGACCAGCGCGAAGGGAATATCCGGAAAAAAGTGGCGGATCAGTTCAACCGTCCAGGCATCGGGCTTGTTGGAAAGCACGGCAAGGATCATGCCCCTGTCCGCAAGCGCGGCCAGAGCCTGCGGCATGCCGTCATAGGGAACGGTATGCTCGCGCAGGGCGGCCTCGTAACGGGCGCGCGCCTCGGCGGCCAGGGTTTCCAGGTCCTCCGGGGAAAGCCCCGCGGTGACGGCCGGGGGCAGGGCCTGTTCCACCGTGCGCGTAAAGCCGTTGCCCACCATGGTGGCATAGGCGGGAAGCGCATGCGTGGGAAAACCGTGGGCCGCCAGCATGTGGTTGCAGGCATTCCCGATGTCGGCAAGCGTGTTCAGCAGCGTTCCGTCAAGGTCAAAAAACGCGGCGTCCATGCAGGCTCCCTGTCAGCAGTGATGTGTGGGCAGCGTCGCGTCAGGCAAGGATAGTCCATGGAGGCGGAAAATCCAAGCCCCCATGCCGGGTCCGCGTTGTCTGGACACCGTCCCGCCCCCCTGCTACTCTGGACCGGGGTACCGCCGCGTTGTCCGGACACGGCCCCACCTTTCCCCGCTGCTCCTGACGCGGGTACCGCCGCGTTGTCGTCTGTCGTTCTGGAGGAAGCCATGGCACGAAATATTCTGACCATCAAGGACCTTGGTTCGGAAACCTGCTGGATGCTCGTGCAGCAGGCCATCGGCATTCCCGATGCCAAGCTGCAATCGGACTTCATGACCGAGCGCGTGGCGCTGCTCGTGTTCGCCCGGCATTCCCTGCCCGAGCGTCTCTGCGTCACCGCCGCCGTGCGGCAGATGGGCGGAACGACCATTTTTGAAGGCTGCGAATCCGATGTCTGGCAGAAAGAGGCCAGCGGTTTTCAGGAACACCTGATGCCCATTTTCGGCTATTACCTCGATTGCCTCTATGCCTACGGCCTCCCGGTGACGAGCTGGAACATTTCCGAAGCGGAAGTGCGCTTCCCGGTCATCAACGCGGGCAGCCCCGACGCCCATCCCGTCCATGCCCTGGCGGACATCGCCTGCATGTTGCGAACCGCACGCTATCTCAAGGGGGTGACGGCGGCCTGGGTGGGCTGCGCCAACGGCACGCTCCATTCCCTCATAGAGGCGACGGCCTGGTTTCCCTTTGCCCTGCGCGTTGCCGTGCCGCGCCAGTTCGACACAGGCGAACTGGAAGCGCGCGCGGCGCGTATCGGCAGCCCCGTGAGCTTTGTCTATTCCCCGGAAGAGGCGGTGCATGACGCCAATTTTGTGTTTGCGGGCTATCGCGGCACCCTGGATGCGGAGGAACAGGCTCACTGGGGCATCACCCCGCAACTGATGGCAAAAGCCCGTTCCGATGTGCGTCTTTTGCTGAGCGCTTCACCGGTGCGCGCCATCCCCGTGGCGCCGGAAGTGCTTTCCAGCCGGGCGTCGCAACTGGTGCGCCAGGCCGAATACCGCCTGCGGGTACACAAGCGCATCCTGCACTGGGTTTTCGAGGGCTGAAGCTTCGGCAGAATCCTGCAAAACCGCTCTAACGCGCAGCGGGCCAGAACACGCAGACGCGGGCGGGGGCGTAGCCGGCAAGGAAGGCATCCATGAGCGTGCCGAAATGGATGCGATTGCGCGGCTTGATGTGGCGCGCTTCAGGGCAGTTGACGGGAAAAAAGCGAAGCGAGGCGCGATTGCCCACATAGGTTTCATGCGCGAGGGGCAGGGAGAGCAGGTGGGCCCAGAGCCCGCGGCGTTCGTGGATGGCCTGTGCCTGAAGCTCGCGCAGGTGTTCCTGAAATGCCGGCCCGAGATCCCGGTGCGGATAAAAAAAAGCCGCGCCGGAAGCCACCATGAGGTCATTGAGCGACTGACCGTCCTCAAGGATCGCCTCGGCCACCAGGCGCCCATGGCGGTCATGATCGTTCTCGCCGGCGGCACGCAGAAGCACCTGGCGTCCTTTTGCCAGCCGTTCAAGTTCCGCCTTTGCCTCGCGGGCGTAATACTGCGGCTGGGCCTGCCCGCGCCCCAGTTCCGGCGCGTCGATGCCGGCAAGGCGCACCACCCGCCGGTCCCTGAGTTTGAGCGTGTCGCCGTCAAAGCAGTGGGCAACGGTGCCGTCCGGCTGCGCCATCTCCGGCTCCGCCGCATGAACGCGCCCGGAAAACAGGACGAGCAGCAGGAGCGCAAACCCCGTCAGGAGCGGCAACGGCGGCCGCGCGGCGTGGTCAGTTCTCATAATATGAGCGCAACGGCTGGCTGCGCACCGGATGGCGGAGTTTGCGGAGCGCCTTGGCTTCGATCTGGCGGATGCGCTCGCGCGTCACATTGAAGAGCTTGCCCACTTCTTCAAGGGTATGGTCGCTCTTTTCGGCGATGCCGAAGCGCTTGCGCAGCACCTGTTCCTCGCGCGGGGTCAGGTCGGCCAGGACGGCGGCAAGCTGCTCGGAAAGCTTGGTATTGATGACTTCCTCCGCCGGGGCCACGGCCTTCTTGTCCTCGATGAAATCGCCGAGGCTGGAATCTTCCTCGTCGCCGATGGGCGTCTCGAGCGAGATGGGCTCCTTGGCGATCTTGAGCACCTTCTTGACCTTTTCCACCGGATATTCCATGCGTTCCGCGATCTCTTCCGGCGTGGGATCGCGGCCAAGCTCCTGCACGAGATAGCGCGAGGTGCGGATGAGCTTGTTGATGGTTTCGATCATGTGCACCGGGATGCGGATGGTGCGCGCCTGATCGGCGATGGCGCGGGTGATGGCCTGGCGTATCCACCAGGTGGCATAGGTGGAGAACTTGTAGCCGCGCTGGTATTCAAACTTGTCCACAGCCTTCATGAGGCCGATGTTGCCTTCCTGGATGAGGTCCAGGAACTGGAGCCCGCGATTGGTGTACTTTTTGGCAATGGAGACCACCAGGCGGAGATTGGAGCGGATAAGCTCCTGCTTGGCGCGCATGGCCGCGGTGTTGCCGCGCTTGATGCGCCAGAGCACTTCCTCAAGGTCGCCCACGTTGTGGCAGCACTTTTCCTGCAGGCGGTTGAGTATCTCGATCTTGCCCATGATCATTTCCTTGAAGGAAAACAGCTCGTCCACGCTGAGATGGAGATCGCGGGCCGCTTCCACGGGATTGATCTCGCGCTTTTCCAGACCGTCGAAGAGCTGCTGTATCTCGGCCTGGGTGCGCCCGGTGGCAAGGATATAGGCCGTGAGGTCGCGCTGGCAGTTGTGCATCTGGCGCACATAGTCCTCAACGGTTTCGATGATCCTGTCGATGAGGGTCTTTTCCAGCTTGATGTCGCGCAGGCGCGTGACGATCTCTTCCTTGAAGGCGATGATTTTTTTCTGAAGGTCGGCCACGCGGCGCTCAAGGGTACAGCACTCATCGAGGCGCCTGTAATAATTGCGCTTTTTCTTGTAAATCTGGCGGATCTCGTCCAGAAGGAGGATGACGCGCTGGCGCTGGTTCATCTCGTCTTCGCTGGGGTCGTCCTCTTCAATGGTTTTTACCACATCCTTGAGCTTGATGCGGTTCTGGCGCAGGTCCTCACCCACGTTGATGAGTTCTTCCACAGCCACGGGCACTTCCACAAGGGCGTAGAGCACATCCTGTTCGCCCATTTCGATCTTTTTGGCGATGACCACCTCGCCATCGCGGTCGAGCAGGGGAACGGCACCCATCTCGCGCAGATACATGCGCACCGGGTCGGTGCTGCGGGAGGAATAATCGCCGGAATCCTCGTCCTCCGCGAGGTCCAGATTGCCCTCGGTAATATCTTCGTCGCCATCGGCAGCGGCGGACATCTTCTTGCCGTCTTTTTCGGAATCGACGATGAGGATCTCCAGCTGTTCAAAAATGCCGATGATTTCCTCAAACTGCTCCTGGGTATTCATTTCCACGGGGAGGGCCTTACTCACCTCATCAAAGGTGAGGAAGCCGGCGCCTTTGCCCTTGGCGATAAGCACTTGTATTTGCTGAACTTCTTTAAGATTGCTCATGGCCGTTCTCCAAGGTTTCCTGAAGTGCGCGAAGATACTCCAAGTCCGCCGCAAAGTCACTATTTCCGGTATTTTCTAATAACGCTGCGGAAACAGAGGATTTTTTTGTTGATTTGTAATAGGCTTCCAAGTCGCGGCGCAGGCAGTCCAGCTCCCAGTCGCCGTTATCCAGCGGCGCCTTGTCGGGGCCGCGCTGCGCGAACCAGAACTTTTTCTGGCGTTCGTCCAGATGGTAGGGCGTTTCTTCCGCCCCCCATTCCTCAATGACATCCCAGAAGCGGCGCGCATTGGGCGAGCGCAGGGCCAGGTCGGCGCCCAGCTCGCGCAGATCCTCCAGCCGTTCGGGATAGCGCACGGCAAAGATCATGATCTGCACGTCACGCATGTTCTGGCGCGCCCGGTTGGCGGGCGCGGCAACGGTTTCGCGTCCGCCGTGCCGTGCGTCCAGGCGCACGGCCACGCCCCGCCGCAGCTCCTCCTCGGAGATATGGAGCTGCCCGGCCAGAGCCGAGGCGTAGGGGCTCACCAGTTCCGGCAGCTCCACATGGCCGAGGAAATCCCGCGCCCATTCCACGCTCTCGCGCGGGGCCAGGGCGCGCAGGGCTTCGACGCAGAAGCGCAGGCCGTCCCGCGCCCGCGCCTGGAGTTCGTCAAAGGCATCCTTGCCCTGTCCGCGCAGGAGGCTGTCAATATCCTCGCCTTCGGGCATGAGGACGACCCGGCACGCCAGCCCGCGCGTGAGCAGCATCTCGCAGGAGCGCAGGGCGGCCTTGCGGCCCGCCCGGTCGCCGTCAAAGAGCAGAAGCAGCCGCGAGGCGAAGCCGGAAAGGCGCTTGACCTGTTCCGGTGTGAGGGCCGTGCCCAGAACGCCCACGGCATTGGCATAGCCGAATTGGTGCAGGGTGAGCACATCCATATAGCCCTCGGTGAGCAGGGCCTCCCCCGAGGCGGCGATGGCGCGCCGGGCCTGGGCAAGGCCGTACAGATGCTCGCCCTTTTTATAAATGGGCGTGTCCGCGCTGTTGATGTATTTGGCTTCGTCCTCCCCGGCGATGATGCGGCCGCCAAAGGCGATGATCTGGTTGGAGAGGCTGCGGATGGGGAAAATCAGCCTGCCCCGGAAACGGTCATACGCCCTGCCGGCGCCGGAGGTGCCCAAAAGCCCTGCCTGGGCCGCCTGGGCGGCGTCAAAACCGGCCCGGCGCAAGGCGTCGGCGAGAGATTGCCATTGGCGCCCGGCCCAGCCCAGGCCGAAGCGCTCCACGATCTCGTCGCTCAGGCCACGCCGGGCGATATAGTCGCGGCATTCGGCGCCCTCAGGCGCGCGCAGGGCGGCCGCGAAATGGGCTGCCGCCAGTTCGTGCATCCGCAGCATGGCCTGCCGTTCCGAATGACGCTGCCGTTGCCGCGCCTCGCCCGCGGACGGCCTGCCGCCGCGGTCGATCTCGATGCCCAGTTCCGCCGCGAGCTGTTCCAGCGTGTCCCGGAAGTCCAGACCGTTGATGCGCCC
This sequence comes from uncultured Desulfovibrio sp., assembly GCA_900547595.1. GTDB lineage: Bacteria > Desulfobacterota > Desulfovibrionia > Desulfovibrionales > Desulfovibrionaceae > Desulfovibrio. The sequence goes on along the minus strand of URHE01000001.1, from coordinate 41,986 downwards.
GTAAAAGTCGAAGAGGTCACCGGATGCCTGGCAGCCGAAACAGTAGAACAGCCCCTTTTCCTCATTGACGGAGAAGGAGGGCTTGGTCTCCTGATGAAAGGGGCAGGGCGCCACCCAGCGGGGCCCGTTGCGCTTGAGCTCCACATAGCGGCGCACAACGTCCACGATGTTCAGTCGCTCCTTGATGACGCGGATGGCATCTCTGGAATGCATGCCTGCCTCGGGCGCGTTGCAACGGGAGAAAATGCCGCGGCAGCCAGGGCTACCGCAGCACCACGATGGTCATGCCGTCACCGCCGCGGTCCTCTGGGGCGAGGGTCGCGCTGGCCACAGCCGGATGGGCGCGCAAAAAGTCCTGCAATTCGCGGCGCAAGGCGCCGGTGCCGCGTCCGTGAACGATCTCCAGCTCGGAAAAGCCCGCGCGCAGCGCCTTGTCCAGAAAGCGTTCCGTCGCCGCGATGGCATCGGGTGCGCGCTGACCGCGCACATCCAGGCGCAGGCTTGCCGTTTCCTCCTGTGCCCCGGCGGGCGCCGCGCGGGTAGGGGAAGGCGCACCCGCCGACGGCGCGCGGCCCGGAGCTGCTTTTCCCGCGCCGGAGGCCGCGGCTTCCCGCAGGTCGCGCCGTTCCGCCCACAGGCTCACGCCGTTCATGTCCAGGCGGACGCGCCCGCGCCGTTCGTCCACATCCGTGACGATGCCGCGCTTGTTGAACACCGTGTGGAACACTTCCTGCCCTGCGACGAGCGCACGCGCCTCCGGGAGGACGGACGTGGCCGCCGCTTCCCTTGCGGGCGCCAGCGAAGCGCGCAGACGCGACATCTCCCTGAGGGCCTGTTTGGCGGTGGCGCGGCCTTCCTTCCAGGCGCGCATCAGCTCGGCGGCATGACGGCGTGTTTCCTCATGCAGGCGCGCGCGTTCCTTTTCCAGCCGTTCTTTTGCCTGGATGGCGGCATTCCTCGCCGTTTCACGCTCCTTCCGCAGGGCGGCCAGCTCTTCTCCGCGCTGTGCGGCAAGGGCGTTGAGGCGCCCCAAAAGGGCGGTGGTGTCCTGTCCATCCTGCAAAAGATAGTGTTCGGCACGCCGCAGTATCTCTTCAGGCAGGCCGTGTTCACGCGCGGCGTCCAGCGCCTGGCTGGCGCCCACCTGGTCATAGGCCAGCGCATAGAGGGGCCTGCGCGTGGCCGGGTCGAAAAGCATGGAAGCGGCGCGCACGCCCTCCCGCGTCAGCGCGTAGGACTTGAGCGCCGGAAAATGTGTGGCCGAAAGGGCAAAGCACCGCTTGTCCAGCAGGCCGTCCAGGACCGCCTGCGCGAGCGCCGCGCCCTGGGCGGGGTCTGTTCCGGCGCCGAATTCGTCGAGCAGGACAAGCCCCTGCGTGTCCAGATGTTTCCATGCCTTGGCAAGATGGTCGATCTGGGCCGTGAAGGTGGAGACGTTGCCGTCAAGGCTCTGTTCGTCCCCGATGAAGGCGTCCATGCGCGAGAACCAGGGAAGATGCGAACCGCTGCGCGCCGGCGCGGGCAGCCCGCTCATGGTCATGGCCGCCACAAGGCCGAGGGTCTTGAGGCACACGGTCTTGCCGCCCGCATTGGCGCCCGTGATGACCAGAACACGTTCCCCTGGTCGCAGGACGATGTCCAGCGGACGCACCGGCTGCTCCGCCGCGGCATGTCCGGCGGACGAACGGGAGGAAGGGCCATCCTGTCCGTGGCGGGCAAGCACCAGAAGGGGATGCCGCGCGCCCATGAGCGCGATGCCTTCGCCGGCGGCCGTCAGGGAAATGCAGCGGGCATCAAGCGCCTCGGCAAGACGGCGTTTTGCCTGGAGGAGGTCCAGCCGCGCGAGGAGCGCAAGGGCGCCGCGCGCGCCCTCCAGCTCCGTGGCCAGCAGGTCGTCGAGATAGGCGAGGATCCTGCGTTCCTCTTCCCGTTCCTCGTGTTTGAGTTCCTGAAGGCGGTTATTGACCTCCACCAGGAAGAGCGGCTCGAAATAACAGGTTTCGCCCGTTTGCGACCAGTCATGGATGATGCCCTGCACGCGGCCCTTGAAATTGGCCTTGAGCGGCAGGACGTACCTGTCCGACGACAGGGTCATGAATTCGTCCTGCAGATAGGGGAGCAGGTTGTACTGCTTTGCAAAGTCCCTGACTTTTCGCAGGCAGCCCTGATGGAGGCGCCGCACTTCGTTCCGCAGGCGATACAGTTCCGGCGAACTCTCGTCCCTGAGCAACGCGTCGTCCGAGATGCAGCGGTTGAGCGCGGCCGTGAGCTGGACGGGGAGGGGCGTTTCCTGTGCCATTTCCAGCAGGAGCGGCCACCGGGCCGCCGCCTCGGGAACCGCGATGGACGCGTGCGCCCTGGCCGACAGGCGCAGCAGTTCCCGCAGCGCCCAGAAGGCTTCGGTATCGGGAACCGCGCGGCGCGGTGCCGCGTTTGCCCCGGTTTTCCGGAGCAATCCGGAAATATCCGGAAAGGCCATGAGAACAAACGGTTTCCCCGTTCCCGGTTCGGGCGTAGCGCTCCAGAGCGCCGCCTCTTCATAAAGGCGCAGGGCCCGGTGGGCGGCGTCGGCATCGGCCAGGGGCGTCAGGGCCTGCGCCAGGGCCGTGCCCGGGCCGGAGAGGCAGCGGGCGGCCAGCGCGGCGATGATCTTGTCAAACTCAAGTGCCTGGAGCGTGCGGGGATGTATCATGATCCTGCATCACAAGCTGAGGTGGTGATGCCACACAAGATAAGGGCTGCGGCGATTCTGGCAACGGGCGCGCATGGGGAAAGCGCGGCATGGCAGCGCGCCTGCGGCGCAGCCCCGTGGCGCACAAATGACGCAGGCGCCTCAGGAAAGGCGCCGCTTTACGGCGGCCGCCACTTCCTTGCCGTCCGCGCGTCCCTTGCAGGCGCCCATGACGGCGGAAATGACCTTGCCCATGTCGCGCGGGCCGGTGGCGCCAAGCTCCGTCACAGCGGCGTCAATGGCGGCGGCCAGCTCCCCGGCGGACAGCGGCTGGGGGAGGTATTCCCGCAGGATCGTCAGTTCGGCCTCCTCCTTCGCCGCAAGATCGGGACGCCCGGCGGTGGTGTACTGCTCAATGGAATCCTGCCGCTGCTTGGCCTCCCTGACAAAGACATCGAGCATCTCGTTGTCCTCAAGCACGCCGCCGGGACGGCGCAGCTCCACAAGACGATTCTTCGCGGCGGTTTTGACCATGCGCAGGACGCTGAGCCGGAGCGCATCCTTGGCCTTGTATGCCTGCACATAGTCGTTGTCGATCCGTTCGGTCAGGCTCATGGCATTCTCGCTTTGGCAGGAAGAAGGGGAGACGCTTTTCCGGAAGAAGCAAGCGCTGCGGAAAATTCAGGAATCTCCCGCAGCGCTGCTTCAGCATACATGGGCAGGATCCTACGCCATGTTCATCTTGCGCATTTTCTTCATCAGCCGCTTGCGGGCGGCGGCCTTCTTCTTTTTGCGCATGACGCTGGGCTTTTCGTAGTGCTGGCGCTTCTTCATTTCAGAAAGAATGCCGGCCTTCTCCACCTGCTTCTTGAAACGGCGCAGGGCAATGTCGAAATTATAATCGTCATCGTTAAGAAAAACTCCGGGCAAGAAAATCACCCCCTTTATGGCGCCGTTGGGCGGCGCGGAAATGTAAAGCGGTCTTTTATCTTATGAAGGGAAAAGGTTCAAGCAAAAAAAAGGAGGAAAAAGCGGGCGGGAAGAAAAAGGGAAAGGCGCATGAAGAACGCGGCCAGGGGGAAAAGGCCATAGCCGGCCGCGGCAGCCGTATGAAGGGCGACTGCCGCGGCCGGAGGAAAGATGGTCAGTTCAGGGAATCCTTGAGGGTCTTTCCGGCGCGGAAGCGCACCATTTTGCAGGCCGGAATAGTCAGAGTTTCGCCGGTGCGGGGATTGCGCCCCTGCCGCGCCTTGCGGTTCTCAACGGCAAAGGTGCCGAAACCGGTGAGCGTCACCTTGGCATCCTTGCACAGGGCATCCTCAACGGCGGCGAGAAAGGCGTTGAGCGCGCGTTCGGCGCCCGCCTTGGTGAGATTGCCCCTGGCAGCGATTTTTTCGACGAGTTCGGCCTTGGTCATCAGCGTTTCCTCCTGATAAATGGCATGACGGCAACCGCGCAACGATTCCCCTCTCGACGGCCCAACGCCGTAGCGGCTCCATCGAACACATTCAACTCAAACGTTTTTGCGCGTCCTTGTCAAGCAAGGAAGAAGATTTCAGCCAGCCGGCATGCCGCCGGTTCCCTTGCGGCGGCAACGCGATCAAGCTATTTTACCGGCGCGGGTCCGCGTCTTTTCTGTCGTGCGGCGCCCGCAAGGAGCCAGGCGTGAAAGCGGAAATCATCTCTGTGGGGACGGAACTGCTGCTCGGACATACCGTCAATACGGACGCGGCCCATGTGGCGCGGGAACTGGCGGCATTCGGCGTCGATCTTGAGCACGTCCAGGTGGTGGGCGACAATGCGGGGCGCCTTGAGAGCGCATTGCGCGAGGCGCTGGCGCGAAGCTCGCTCGTGGTCTGCACGGGGGGGCTGGGCCCCACCGACGATGATCTGACCAAGGAGACCGTGGCCCGCGTGGCGGGGCTGCCGCTTGAAGAGGACGCGGCGAGCCTTGCGCGGCTCAGGGAATATTTCGGCGCGCGGCCCATGGGGGCGAACCAGCTCAAGCAGGCGCTGCTGCCGCGCGGGGCCGAGGTTTTCCCCAACAGCGTCGGCACCGCGCCCGGCTGCGCGGTGCCCGTCGGCGATGACAAGACCGTTCTCCTCCTGCCGGGACCGCCGTCCGAGCTGTTGCCCATGCTTGCAAGGAGCGTGCGGCCGTTTTTGGAGCGTCGCGCTGGCGCGGTCATCGTGTCGTCCATGATCCGCACCTTTGGCATCGGTGAAGGCGCGGCCGCCGAACGTATCCGGGATCTGACCCAGGGTGGCAATCCCACCGCCGCCACCTACGCCACTGATGGCGAAATGTTCGTGCGCGTCACGGCCAAGGCCGGGGACGAAGAGACGGCGCGGGCCCTGGCGGCTCCTCTGATCCACGAGGTCTGCGAGCGTCTCGGGGATGTGGTCTACGGCGTGGATGTGTCCGGTCTGGAAGCGGTGGTCGTGGCCGGCCTGGCGCGCGCGGGGCTGCGCCTTGTCACGGCGGAGTCCTGCACCGGCGGACTCCTTGCCAAGCTCATCACCGATCAGCCCGGCGCTTCCGCCGTTTTTGAGACCGGCCTTGTGACCTATGCCAATGCCGCCAAGACGCGCCTGCTCGGCGTCCCGGAAGCCGTCCTTGCCGCGCATGGCGCGGTGAGCCCGCAAACAGCCGCCTGGATGGCGGAAGGCGCGCGCCTGCGCCAGGGAGGTGATCTCGGCGTCGGCATCACCGGCATCGCCGGGCCGGACGGCGGCTCGCCGGAAAAACCCGTGGGGCTCGTCTATATCGCCCTCAGCGCGCCCGATGGCATCTGGCTGCGCGTCATGCGGCCACAGGGGCGGTATCTTGGCCGCGCGTGGACGCGTCTGCGCGCTTCGAGCCATGCGCTGGACCTTGTGCGGCGCCGCCTGGCCGGACTGGACATGGAGGCCGAGCGCATGGACGGCCCCAAGGGGGCGGAGTAGGCGGGGAGCCTCCACGGAGCCAGCAAAATTTTTCTATTCTGGCATGGTATCTGCAAAGGATGACGAAAACCGGCGGCAACGGGTGCGTCCGCCGGATATGGCTATGTCCGGAGGAATACCATGGCCGAGCCCCTGTATCTTGAGTTGCCGCGCTCGACGCGTACCGCGCGCCGCCGGCTCCCTGTCATTCTTCTCGTCCTTCTGGCCGCTGTTGGCGCCGCGCTTGGCTGGTGGTTCTTTTCGGGCCGGGTGACCAGCGTCAGCGCGCGTCTGGACGGCATGGTGCATATGGTGGCCCCCCGGTTTTCCGGCCAGCTTGAGAGCCTGGATGTCAGGGAAGGGGACGCCGTGACCGCGGGCCAGCCCGTGGGGACCATGGAGACGGGAAACTATGACCGGCAACTGGCGCAAGCGGCGGCTGAAGCCGCGGCATTGCGGACCCGTCAGGGGCCGGACATGGTCGAAAGCGCCGCCCGTCTGCGCCAGGCGCAGGAAGCGGAACGGGACCTTGCCGTGCGCATGGCTCAGGCCCGGCATGAGGAGGACACGCTGCGCCTGCTGCGCGAAGAGCGAGTGACGGAGCATGTGCGCGCCCAGCTGGCATTGCGGTCGCTGGACAGCCAGGGCGGAGAACGCGCGGCCGGCAAGCGCCGGTATACTGCGGCCCGCGAGGCCGAGGCCATGGCCCGTGCCCGCAAGGAGACGGCCATAGCGGATTTTGAGCGCGCCAGCCTGATGCGCGCGGCCATGGAGCAGGAACTGGGACGCATCCGGCAGGAGATCGCGGCGGCGCGGGGCCATGCTCCACAGCGGGGAGGGACGGCCCCCGGAGCCGGGGCCGGGCGTTTTGCCGCGGACGGGACGCTTTTTGCCCCCGTGAACGGTACGGTATTGCGGCGGGTCGCGGAGCCGGGCCAACTGCTTCAGGCGGGGGAACCCGCGCTGTTGATCGCGCCATCCGGGCGGGACGCCGGTGATGCCTTTTGGGTGGACGCCTGGTTTCCGGTCGGAGCGGGCGACAGCATCCGCGTGGGCCAGCGGTGCAGCGTCAGCATGGGCGATGCCGATATTTCCGGTGTCGTGCGGGAGATATTTCCGCCCCAGTCCCTGCCGGAAAGTCTGGCGGCTCCGGCCGCGGGCGGCGGGGACGCGGCTTCCCTCAGGCGGCCTGTGGCGTATCTGCCCGTGCGGATCGCCCTCGACGGGGAGCTTCCCCCCGGGCTGACGCCGGGAGGGGCCGTCACCTGTGTTGTCATGACGCACGGGCTCCCGTTCTGAGCTGCCCGCGCGGGGACGTGCCCGGCATTTCCGGGGGCGTGCCCATGGGCATGCGCGGAAAATAAAAGGGAGGAAAGGGGGTTTTTCTATTGACAATGAAATTCATTTTCATTTAGAGTGTTTTCGCCATGAACTGGCGCAAACGCTCCGGCGGGAGCGGACGCCCGCGCCGGGATACGGCGGAAAACCGCGCGTTTCCGCTGCAATGGCGGCAGTGAAATCTGAGGAAAATGCTCATAAAGGAGTGGGAAGCCATGAGTGTGACGCTGATCGGCGGTATGGATCGTCTCAAGCCGGAGTATGTGGCGACTGCGGAAGCCCTTGGGCACAACCTGAAGTGCATCAGCCGCAATGAGCGGAATTTTCTTGCCAAAATAGGCACGCCCGATGCGCTGATCGTGTTCACCAACAAGATTTCCCATGAAGCGAAGCGCAAGGCGCAGCAGGTTGCGCGTGCCCGCCGCATTCCCATTCGTTTCGTCCATTCCTGCGGCGTGTCCACCCTGCGGGAATGCCTGCCGGCCGCCTGAGGCACTTGACAGGTCCTGAAAGTGCCGATATTTTATGGAAATGAATTTCAATTTTTCTCCGGCTGGGCAGAAACGCCGCATGCCGGAGAAACTCCGGGAGAAACCATGAGTGACGGGATGGAAGGACGCATCGGCCATGGCCCTGCCGCCGCATCCTTGCGGATTGCGCTGGCGGGCAACCCCAATTGCGGCAAAACGACGGTATTCAACGCCTATACCGGTGCGCGCCAGCATGTGGGCAATTATCCCGGCGTCACGGTGGACAGAAAGGAGGGGCATCTGGAGCTGGAGGGCCGCTCCATTACCCTGGTGGACCTTCCGGGCACCTACAGCCTCACGGCGTTTTCCCAGGAGGAACTGGTGGCGCGCCGCGAGCTCTCCGCGGGAAACGTGCAGGCCGTCATTGATGTGGCGGACGCATCGGCTCTGGAACGCAATCTTCTGCTCACGGTCCAGCTTCTGGAAATGGGCATGCCCGTGGTCCTTGCCTGCAATATGATGGACGAAGCGCGGGCGGCGGGGATCCAGATCGACATGGAACGTCTGGGGCAGTTCCTGCATGCGCCGGTAGTGCCCATGATCGCCCGTGAGGGCGAGGGACTGCGCGAGGCCCTGGCCGCCGCCGTCAACATTGCCGGAGAAGGGCGCCGCGAACCGTTGCGCCTGTCCTATGGGCCGGATTTGGATACGGCCCTGCTGGAACTTGAACAGATCATCGAAACGGCCGGACTGCTGAAGGGGGTGTACGCGCCGCGCTGGCTGGCGCTCAAGCTTCTGGAAAATGACGGCGTCATCCTGCGCGAGGTGCGGGCCGCCGATGCCGGGACGGCCGCGCGCCTTGAGGCCGTGTGCCGGAAAACGGCCGCCCATATCCGCGACACCTTTAACGCCGGCACCGAGTCCATCATTACCGATCACCGGTACGGCTTCATCCACAGCATCCTGCGCGACGGTGTTCTGGACAGGGACCCGGCGCGGGACAGGCTCGCCCTTTCCGACAAGCTTGACAGGGTGCTGACCAATGCCTTTTTCGGGCCGCTCATCATGCTCGGCGTTCTCTACCTCATGTACCAGATCACCTTTGAGGTGGGCGCCTATCCCCAGGGCTGGGTGGAGGACGGCTTCGGCCTGCTGGGCGATTTCTTCAAGGATGTCCTGCCCGAGGGGCTTGTGAGCTCGCTGGTGGTGGACGGCGTCATTGCCGGTGTGGGCGGCGTGCTGAGTTTTGTGCCGCTCATCATGATCATGTTCGCGCTCATCTCCTTTCTTGAAGACAGCGGCTACATGGCGCGCATGGCCTACATGATGGACCGCGTCTTTCGCTTTTTCGGGCTCCATGGCGCTTCGGTGATGCCCTATGTGATTTCCGGCGGCATTGCGGGCGGCTGCGCCATCCCCGGCGCCATGGCCACGCGGACCCTGCGCAGCCCCAAGGAAAAACTCGCCACCCTGCTCACGCTGCCCTACATGACCTGCGGCGCCAAACTGCCGGTATTCCTGCTGCTGGCCGGCGCGTTTTTTCCGGAAAACGCGGCCACCGTCATGTTCGGCATCATGCTGGCGGGATGGATCTTTGCCCTGGTGGTGGCGCGTCTGTTGCGTTCGTCCATCGTCAAGGGCGAGGCGACGCCCTTTGTCATGGAACTGCCCCCCTACCGCATGCCCACGCTCCTGAGCGTCCTGCTGCACTGCTGGGAGCGGGCCTGGATGTACATCAAGAAGGCGGGCACGGTCCTGCTGGCCATTTCGGTCGTCATCTGGGCCGCCATGACGTTTCCTTCCCTCCCGGAAGAGGCCGCCGCGCCGCATGAGGCGCGTATCGCCGCTCTGGAAGGACGCCTCGAGGCTCTTCCCGCCGGGGCGGCGGAGCGGGAGGATGTGGAGGAGGAACTGGCCCGCGCGCGCGATGCCTTTGGCGAGGAAAAGCTGGCCTATTCCGTTGCGGGCCGCCTCGGCAAATGGGTGGAACCGGTCACACGCCCCGCGGGTTTTGACTGGCGCACGGATATTGCTTTGATCGCGGGCGTGGCCGCCAAGGAGGCGGTGGTGTCCACCATGGGCACGGCATGGGCTCTGGGCGAGCAGGACCCGGACGATGCGGAACCCCTGGCCGAACGTCTCAAGAGCGATCCCGGCTGGTCAAAGGCCACGGCCCTGGCGCTCATGCTCTTTGTGCTGCTCTATTCGCCGTGCTTTGTGGCCCTGGTGGTCATCCGGCAGGAGGCGGGCAACTGGGGGTGGGTGGCCTTCAGCATCCTGTTCAACACCGCTCTGGCCTATGCCGTGGCCGTGGGGGTCTATCAGGCGGGGCGCATTCTCTGGGCCTGACGCGGTCGCTCCCCGGCGTTCTTTTTTGCCCGTCCTTCCCCGGCTTGACAAGGCTGCGGAAGGGCGGGCATGTTCATACCCTGCGGATACAGGACGCGCGACTTGCTGCTGCAACAGGGGGAGGCATGCGCTGGGGTATTCTTGCGGCCCTGTGGGCCGTGCTGCTGGCCGCGGAGGCGGCCTTTGCCTGGGAGACCATTACCCCCCACCGGGCCACGGCCTATGTGGTGCGTGTGGAGGAGGGCAATCTCATCGCCGTCACCGAGCGCTGGCTGCGGAAGCCCCCTGACTATACCGTCAGCCTGTACGGCATCGGCATGCCCACCGACGAGCAGCCCTTCGGCAGGGAAACGCGCGACGCGCTCATGCGTCTGCTGCCGCCGGGGACGAAGGTCGTCCTCAGTATCGTGGGTTCCGATGCCGAGGGCGTGGTCAGCGCCCTGGTGCAGGTGAAGGACCGGTCGGTCAACAATCTCCTGGTCGAGGAGGGGCTGGCATGGGTGGACAGGTCCACCTGCCGGGCCATGCTCTGCCGCCGCTGGCATATCCAGGAACATGGGGCCGTCAAGGCCCGGCGCGGCGTATGGAGCCTGAATATGACAAGCCCGCCCTGGCAGTGGGGCGGCAAATCGGGAACGCCGGAAAAACGGCGCCCTACGGGAAACAGCCATGAATGAATCCGCTACGCAGGAACTGAAGCGCTTTGAGGAGGACTGGCGGCAGGACCCGCTTCACGTCAAGCCGGCGTTTGAAGCCTGGCGGCGTTTTCTCGCCGGGCTGCCGGATGTGGCGCTGGAGTTCAAGGCCCGCCCCGGCATCAGCTATTCGCTGCGGGCCAGGCACGCCGCCCAGAAAACGCGGGAACTCTTTGTTCTTGTGGACGTTGTGGATGACGAGCCGGAAAGCCGCTGGCTCTCGGTCTGTTTTTACGCGGACATGGTCAGCGACCCGGATGAGCAGGGGGATTTCGTCCCCCAGGGGCTGCTCGGCGAGGATGCCATGTGCTTCAATCTTGATGAAGATTCTTCGGAAATGCGGGAGTACATCGCGGCGCGCCTGGCCGAGGCGGCCCGCCATGCCGCCGGTTGAGGCAACGGCGCCGCAGCGTCCGGGCGAAGCCCCCTGTGTCGCCATTGATTTTGAAACCTCGGGGCGCGAGGCGCATTACGCCTGTGCCGTGGGGCTGGCACGCATTGAGGGCGGAACCGTCGTGGCGCGCTTTGAAAGCCTGTTACGGCCGCCCTCCTCGCGCGTGTGGTTCACCCATATCCACGGTCTGCGCTGGCGCGATCTGAAAGATCAGCCCACGTTTGCCGAGGTCTGGCCGTGCGCCGCGAAGCTTCTGGAAGGGGCCCGCTTTCTGCTGGCCCATAACGCGCAGTTTGACCGGCGCGTCCTTCATGCCTGTTGCCGTGCCGCCGGTCTGGCCCCGCCGGCGCAGCCCTTTCTTTGCACCCTCAGGGGGGCCCGCCGGGCTCCCCTGGCGCTTCCCTCCCGCAGTCTGGACTGCGTATGCGCGCATTTCGGCATTCCGCTCCGGCATCACAATGCCGCTTCGGACGCCGAAGCCTGCGCCATGGTCTATGCCCGGCTGCGCGCGCTGGGGATATGCGAAACGGACATGCGCCTTTGAGCTGCCGGCCTGCGGTGGGACGCGTTTGCATGGCGGCATCCTCTTCTGTATACTTTCCCCGGAGGTTGATCGCGGTATGGCGCATACGCTTTTGATCACGGGAGGGGCGGGCTTCATCGGCTCGGCGGCTGTGCGCGCGGCGCTCCTGAGGGATGACTGGCGCGTTGTCAATATCGACAAGCTCACCTATTCCGGCAATCGCGCCTCCCTGGCGGAAGTGGAGGAACATCCCCGCTACAACTTCATCCATGCGGATATTGCCGATGCCGCCGCCATGCGCGCGGCTTTTGAGGTGTTCGAGCCCGATGCGGTCATGCACCTGGCGGCGGAAAGCCATGTGGACCGCTCCATCGACAGCCCGGGCGCGTTTCTGGAAACCAATGTGCGCGGCACCTTCGTCCTTCTGGAGGAGGCGCGCCGCTACTGGCGCGGGCTTGCCGCCGCGAGGCCGGAAAAAGCCGCCAGTTTTCGTTTCCTCCATATTTCCACGGACGAGGTCTTTGGCGACCTTGCCGATGCCGGCGCGGGTTCCGGGGACGCGCTGTTCAGCGAATCCACCCCCTATGCGCCGAGTTCCCCGTATTCGGCAAGCAAGGCCGCAAGCGACCATCTTGTGCGGGCCTGGCAGCGTACCTACGGACTGCCCACGCTCATCACCAACTGTTCCAACAATTACGGTCCCCGGCAATTTCCGGAAAAGCTCATCCCCCTTACCATCATCAATGCCCTGGCCGGGCGGCAGCTGCCCGTCTACGGAACGGGCGCGCAGATCCGCGACTGGCTCCATGTGGAGGACCATGTGCGCGCCCTCCTTCTGGTGCTGGCCCGGGGGAGCGTGGGGGAGACCTATGCGGTGGGGGGCAGCAACGAGCAGAGGAATATCGACGTTGTCCGCGCCATTTGCGGGCATCTGGAAACTCTCGCGCCGCGGAAGCCGGCGGGCGTGCGCCGCTATGAAGACCTCATCACCCTGGTGGCGGACAGGCCGGGCCATGATGGCCGCTATGCCATTGATGCGGGCAAGATACGGCGGGAACTGGGCTGGCGGCCGCGTGTGTCCTTTGGCGACGGCCTTGCGGACACGGTGCGCTGGTATCTGGACAATGAGACGTGGTGGCGGAAGGTCCTGGACGGCACCTACCGTTGCGAACGGCTCGGCACGGGCAGCCGCATGGAGGACGTATGACCGCCTGCAAGGGGATCGTGCTTGCCGGTGGGACGGGCACGCGCCTGTACCCCATCACCCTGGGTGTTTCCAAGCAGCTCCTGCCGGTCTATGACAAGCCCATGATCTATTACCCCCTCTCGGTGCTCATGCTCGGCGGCATCCGGGAGATTCTGCTCATTTCCACACCAGGGGATCTGCCGCAATACCAGCGCCTGCTGGGCGACGGCTCCCGTTTCGGGCTGCATCTCAGCTATGCCGCGCAGCCGAAACCGGAGGGCATCGCCCAGGCGTTTCTCATTGGCGAGGAGTTTCTGGCCGGCTCTCCCGTCTGTCTGATCCTGGGCGACAATGTCTTTCATGGCGTGCACTTCACGGAAAAACTGAACCGGGCGGTGGCCCGCACGCAGGGCGCCACCATTTTCGGCTATCAGGTCAGGGACCCGCAACGCTTCGGGGTGGTCACTTTTGACGCTTCCGGAAAAGCCGTCCATATTGAGGAAAAGCCCGCCCGGCCCCGTTCCCGCTATGCCGTGACCGGCCTGTATTTTTATGATGCGTCAGTGCTCGACATCGCCCGCAGCCTGAAGCCTTCCGCGCGGGGCGAGCTGGAGATCACGAGCGTCAATCAGGCATATCTGGAGCGTGGACAGCTTCATGTGGAACGCCTTGGCCGCGGCTTTGCGTGGCTGGACACGGGAACGCACGCGAGCCTGCTTGAAGCCTCTTCCTATGTGCAGACCATCGAGGCCCGGCAGGGGCTCAAGGTGGCCTGCCTTGAAGAGATCGCCTGGCAGAACGGCTGGATCAGCGATGCGGAGATGCGGCGCGCCGGAGAGTTTTTCGGCAAGACGGACTATGGGCAATACCTTCTGCGGCTCGTGGATTCGACGCAACGGGCGGAAAGCGAAGGATAGGGCTTTTCCCTTCCCCCCTGAAAAGCGGTATTGATGTTCCGGAGATGGAAACGGGAGAATCTGGTCAGATGGAATTCCATACCCTTGCGCCTGACGGGCCGGTGGTGATGGTGCCGACCCTGCATGGGGACGCGCGCGGCTTTTTCATGGAAACCTTCCGGCAAAACGAGTTTGCCCGCCATTGCGGCGGCCATGTCTTCGTGCAGGACAACCAGAGTCGTTCCCGCGGACGCGTCCTGCGCGGGCTGCATTACCAGTTGCGCCAGCCCCAGGGCAAGCTCCTGCGGGTCATCAGCGGCAGCGTTTTTGACGTGGCCGTTGACCTGCGCCGTTCCTCCCCCGCCTTTGGCAAGAGCTACGCCGTGGTGCTGGACGCGGAGGCGCACCATATGTTCTGGGTGCCGCCGGGCTTTGCCCACGGGTTTCTCGTGCTCGGCGATGGGGCGGAATTCGTCTACAAGTGCACGACCTATTATGCCCCCGATGATGAATACTGCCTGAAGTGGGATGATCCGGCGCTTGGCATTGACTGGCCGTTCCCCGAAGGCGGCCCGATCCTTTCGGAAAAGGACACGCGCGGGCTCCCGCTTGCCCAGTGTCCCACCTTTGTCTGAGGCGTGTCTCCCGTCAGGGACGCTTACGGGCGGCCAGCACCGGTTGTGCGCCCGAGCCACGCCATATAGTCCGGAAAATGGGTTTGCAGCAGCCGCCGCGCCTTGTCCTCCGCCAGGGCATAGCGGCGCGGCGTCTTGTTGCCGGTGCCCACCCAGTGCCGGAGATACGGGTCCAGATCAAAGTGCCGGGCGTGGAAGCCCCGGGCGTGCATGGCGCGGAACCAGGGCACGGCGGTATCCAGATTGCAGGGACCGCAGGCGCCGAAGGCCCCTGGCGGCAGGGCGGGGCCCAGGGGCGCGCAGTGTGGCCGTGTCCGTTCCAGGTCCAGCAGGCAGAACCATTCATTGACGCGGCATTCCGGCAGCGGCCAGGGCTGTTCGTCAAAACCGTCCGCAAAGCCCTGGTCATAGGGGCGCACGAAGATGCCCAGTTCGCGGGTGCGCGCGTACAGGCGCCGCAAGGTGGCGGCATCCGGCCTGAATTCCGCATACCGTTCCGGCGCGCAGGGTTTGCTGCCCATGACATCGTTCACCACCGCCGCCTTGCTGGCGGGGCAGTTCCAGCATTGTCCCACTCTGCCGATGGCGAAGGCGTCGCCCATGGCCGCAAGCATGTCGCCTAGGGCATCCCTGAAAACAAAAACATCGTTGTGCATGAGCAGCAGCCTGCGGCTTTGGCTGTGCTCAAAAGCGTACTGATAGCGGATGCCCATGCGGTAGACGGCATCACTGAGGCGCGTCCGGTCCACGGCTTCGCGGGCCAGCCAGTACTCCGGCTGGAAGATGCGGCAGGGCCACTCCATTTCCTCCCGCAAATATCTGGCAATCACATATGGACTGATGTTGTCATAGCGTGACCCCATCGGTTCATACTGGAGCCAGATGGTCCCCACATGGCCGGAGCTTTGTTTCAGAAGCGACAGAAGGGCAAGGGCCGTCTGAAACGGTTTGGCGAAAATGTTGACGGCCACATCCACGCGCTCCGTGGATGACATGGAGCCGGATGTCGCCCGCGGGGCGCTTTCGGGCATGCGTGTTTCCCCTGATGGCGGCGCAAGTGTGGCGGCGGGACGCATTAATCCTCGCGATGGAGCACCAGCGCCACCATGGGCGGCAGATAGAGCTCGATATCCTGTTCGGGCCTGTCCGCCAGCGGCACGGTGAAATGTTCCAGGGGCGGGTGCGTCAACGCAAGGTTGCCGTGTCCGGCAAACCGCGTCTCGTCGGACGAAAGCACTTCCACATATTTGCCGGGTGTCACGGCAAAGAGCAGATTCTGCCGGGCGCGGGTCTCGTTGAAATTGAAGGCGAACAGCAGCCGCCCGCGTTCAAAAGCGAGCAGCCGCTCCTCCTCATGGATGAACCGGAAGAGGGGAGGCGCGCAAAAGTCCTCCAGATGTTTGGCCACAAGCCCCTGAAGCTGGGCCTTGTCCCATGCGGCAAGCCCGGAATACTTGAGCCCGGCCTGATCGGCCAGATGCCACTGGCGGTGGGCGTGTTCCTCGGCATCCAGCCATTCGGGATGGCCGAACTCGTTGCCCATGAAATTGAGATAGCCCGCATCGGCGGTGGCCAGCGTGATGAGGCGCATGAGGCGGTAAAAGGCCAGCCCGCGGGAAATGTTCCAGGTTTCCGCCGAGGCGCCCATGCTGTGGTACATGGCATCGCCGAGCAGGCGCCAGATCATGGCATCGTCGCCGTTGATGCACTGGTCATGGCATTCCACATAGCTGATGGTGCGGTCATAGGGGCGGTGATTGGTCATCTCGTACCAGAGGCTGCCCATGTCGCGCGGGTGTTCCACGACCTTGGCCCAATAGTCGGGGATCCCCATGGCGAAACGGTAGTCAAAGCCCAGACCGCCCTGATCCGGCGGGCAGGTAAGGCCGGGCATGCCGGAAAACTCTTCGGCGATGGTCACGCCGTGCGGCACTTCCTCGTGGACAAGGGCATTGGCAAGGCAAAGATAGAGTTCGCCCGCCGCGTCCTCGCGCGGTGCGCCGTCCTTGCCAAAGAAACAGCGCCCCACATGGGAAAAGTCGTCATCCCGGCCATGGTCGAGGTAGAGCATGTTGCCCACGGCGTCAAAGCGGAAGCCGTCCACGCGGAACTCTTCCAGCCAGTAACGGCAGTTGGAGAGCAGGAAGCGCCGCGTCATTTCCTGCGTATAGTCAAACGAGGGCGTGCCCCACTGGTTGACCTTGCTGCTGAAAAGGTAGTGGCTGCCGTCATAGGCGGCAAGGCCCTGTTCCGTATTGGACGCGGCGTGGCTGTGGGTGATGTCGAGGATGACGGCAAGCCCCAGGCCGTGGGCCGCGTCCACCAGCGCCTTGAAGCCGTCGGGCGTGCCGTAGCGCGAGCTGGGCGCGAAATAGCCGCTCACCTGATAGCCGAACGAACGGTAGAGCGGATGCTCCAGAATGCCCATGAGCTGCACCGCGGTGTACCCGTCGGCCTTGATGCGTGGCAGTATCTGGCGCGTGAAGTATTCATAGCTGCCGACGCTGTCTCCCCTATGGTCAAGGGAGGATTGCGCCATGCCCACATGGGCTTCGTAGATGCGCGGGAACACCAGGGCGCCGGGGCGCCGGTGGCGGAAGCGATAGGGCTCGGCGGGGTGCCAGACGCGCGCGCACCACTGCTCCGGAACATCCCTGTCCTGCTCGACCCATTGGGCGAAGGCGGGCACGCGCCGCAAGGGCGGCGGCGTTTTGTCCAGCCCCCGGCTCAGGCTGCCTTGCGGCTGGACGCGCAATTCCACATATTCCCCGTGGGCAAGCGCCTCGCGGGGCAGGGTCAGTTCAAAGACGCCATTTTCCTTTTTTTCAAAGCGATGGCTCGCGCGCCGCTGAAAGTTGAGACGGCTGGTGGTCAGCCACAGCGCCTCGGCGTGCGGCATGTACTCCCGCCAGCGCCAGTGCTCGCCGCCATTGGCGTCATGGACAAGATGGAGGCCAAAGACCTTGTACAGGTCGGCATAGGCGCGCAATGAGCCGAAGCTGGCGGCAATGCGGTCCATTTCCGCGGCAAAGTCGCGGCTGCGCCGGAGCAGAAAGTCACGGTAGGGCGCAAGCGCCGGGTCTTCCAGCGGGTTTTGGGGCGGCGTGTACGACATGGCGGAAGCTCCCCGCACACGGCGGTTGTGCCGCGCGTCGCCTGCCGCGCGAATGCGCGTCCGAAGGCGCGGCGATTATGCCTGCCCGCGCCACTCCTTGCCGGAGAGTTCGGCCAGGCAGCGGATGAGGGCCTGGGTGCCGTCGCGGCCTTGGCCCTGGGCCTGCATCATTCTGTAAAACTCCTCGGCCAGGGTGGCGCCGGGAAGCACCAGACGCATCCGGCGGCATTCCTCAAGGCAGAGGCCAAGGTCCTTGATGAAATGGTCGATGAAAAAGCCCGGCGCATAGTCCGGCTTGAGCAGGCGCCGCCCCAGCGTGTTCATGGCCGTGCTCCCGGCGGCACCCGGAACCACGAGCTCGAGCCACTGGGCCACATCCAGCCCTGCTTCTTTGGCGAAAAGCAGGGATTCGCACACGCTGAACATGACGCCAGCCACAGCGATCTGGTTGGCGAGCTTGGCCTGCTGGCCGGAGCCGGGGCCTCCGCAGTGCATGAGGCGTTTGCCCATGGCCTCGAAACAGGGCCTGAGTGTCGCAAGGGCGGTGGCGTCACCGCCGACGAAGATGGAGAGCGTGCCCTCGCGCGCGCCCACGTCGCCGCCCGTCACAGGGGCGTCAAGGCTGGCGCAGCCGCGCGCTTCGGCCTCGGCGGCGATGCGCCGGGCAAGTTCCGGGCTGGAGGTGGTCATGTCGCACAGGATGCCGCCCCTGGCCAGACCGTTCAGCGCGCCGTCCGGGCCGAGCATGACCGCTTCCACATCAGCGGGAAAGCCCACGATGGAAAAAACCGCGTCCGAGGCGCGCGCCACGGCGGCAGGGCTTTCCCCCCACGCGGCGCCCCTGGCCAGCAGCGGCTCGGCCTTGGCCTTGCTGCGTGTGTAGACGGTGAGCGGCCAGCCCGCATCCAGCAGATGTCCGGCCATGGAGTGGCCCATGACCCCGGTGCCGATCCAGCCTATGCGCAGCCGCGTGTCCTGTTTCCTTTCATGTGCCGTCATGGAGCGCTCCCGTATGGACTATGGATGTCCCGCCGTTCGATCGCGTTACACCAGTATTTCCCAGATGGCGTTTTTTTTCAAGGCTTGGGCGTTTCATCCTGTTCATAGGTAGGTTCGCCATCCGGGTCGGTGCGCGGAAAGAGGGAAAACGACGACTCTTCGGCGGTGTCGCCGGAACTCGCGCCCGGTTCCGGAGTGACCGGGGCAGTCATGCTGCCGTGCCACAGGGCGAAGCCCCCCGCAAGCCATGCGGCGAAGAGGAGGACTCCGAAAAGCGCGCAGCCCAGCCGTCTCCGGCGCGGCGGTGCCGGCTGGGGGCTTTCGGCGCCCTTTCTGCCGGTGATGCGCGACAGGACAGGACCATCCATTTCCAGGACGCAGGAACCGGCGCCGGGGACAGTGACGGAGTAGGAATCTCCCGGTTCCAGGTATTTCACGATGTCAGGGCCGAGCATGAGGCGCCGGCGCCCCCCGTCAGCACTCCAGCCATGGGGAGGGAGTGCGGCCTCGGTCCGCTGCCAGCCGGAGCCGGAAAGCCACGCCCCGTCAGACGCGCGGCGCAGGAGAAAGACCCCGGAGTCCGGCAGGGCCGCGTCATGAAGTTCGAGGAGCAGGCACTCCGGGCCTCGATGCGGATCAGGAACTAGTGTGGCGCGCATGGGCATCCCGTGGCAAGGTGTCGTGAAGGCAGTGACGGCTATGGTAGCAGGGGGTGGGGCAGGGCTTCAAGCATTTTGCCCGCTGCGGGTCCGGCGGTTGCGGGAGCGCCATTTGCCATCAGGGAGATTTTGGGATATGAGATACCGCTTTCCATACATGTTCCTCCGGCGCGCGGCGCGGCTTGCGGGCGTCCATTGAGGAAAATCCCTTTGCAAGGAGAACCGCTGATGAAAAACGTGTTGGGCCTTCTTCTGACCGGCGCCCTGATCCTCGCCTCGGCCACGGCGTTTGCCGCCGATGCCAAACGGCTTACCCTGGCCACGGGCGGCACCTCCGGTGTCTATTTCCCCCTGGGCGGCGCCATCGGCCAGGTGCTGAGCAACAAGAGCGACGGCGCGTTTGCCATCACCGCCCAGGCCACCGGCGCTTCGGGGGAAAACATGCGCCTGGTGGAATCCGGCGATGTGGATTTCGCCATTGTCCAGAATGACGTGGCCGATGCGGCGTTCAACGGCAACGCGCCCTTCCGCTCCAAGCTCGGCAATGTGCGCGCCATCGCCCGTCTTTATCCTGAATATATCCATGTCGTCGCCAGCAAGGACAGCGGCGTGAAGAACCTTGAGGACTTCAAGGGCAAGAAAATTTCCGTGGGCGCGCGCGGCAGCGGCAATGAGGTGAACTGCCGCCAGATTTTCGATTTCTACGGGCTGGACTACAAGAATGTGGAACCCATCTTCCTGCCCTATGGCGAAACTGCCGACCAGTTCAAGGACCGTCAGGTCGACGGCTTTGTCTTTTCCATCGGCACGCCCAGCCCGGCCATCCAGGACATCACCACCACTCAGGAAGTGGTTTTTGTGCCCCTTGAGGGGGCCAAGGCCGACCAGGTCATCGCCAAGTTCCCGTATCTCGTCAAGGACGCCATCCCGGCCAAGACCTACAAGGGGCAGGAGAATGCCGTTCCCACCCTTTCGGTGCAGGCCATCCTCGTCGCCAACAAGGACATGCCCGACGATGTGGCCTATGCCCTTACCAAGACGCTTTTTGAAAACCTCGGCGATGTGGCCAAGGGACATAACAAGGGCGCGGAGATATTTCTGGACAAGGCCGCTGACGGCGTGACCATTCCGTTCCATCCGGGGGCCGCAAAGTACCTCAAGGAAAAAGGCGTCCTGAAGTAGACCTTGAACAGCGTTTCTGAACTCAGACTTTGCAACGGCCGGGCGGGATATGCTCCCGCCCGGTGCGGTTTTTTTCCATTCCGTTTTTCTTCCGGGGTGGGCGGCGGACGCTGTTGCCTGCTGACGGCACTTCGGCTATGCCTGTGCGCGGTTCTTTTGCTGGTGGCGCAGCCGGCGGATTGCGCCGGGAAAGCCGGGGAACTGTGCGTCCTTGACGCCGACGGCGCGGTACTGGGCGCGTGGTCCATGGATGAGGGACGGGGTTTTTCCGTTCGCTATACCCATTCCGTGGCGCTGACGCCGGTCGAGGATTATTTTGTCATCAGGGACGGGATCATCCATCTGGACAAGACCGTGTATCAGGATTTCGGCGCGGGGCTGCCCTCGGCCCCCGAGTCCGGCCAGAGCATGGATTCCGGGAATGGACGGATCGTCATGAGCGGATACGACAGGCCGCTCCCGCGGTTTGATGTGCGCGTGGGGCGCGTGGCCGGGCATGTGCTGTTGCTGCCCGCCCAGGGGGGAACGCGGGAAATCCCTCTCGCGGACCTGGCCCCTGCGGGGAGTGCCCTTACCTTTACCTTTGCACCGTGCGGATGCGGTGCCGGACCCAGGCGTCCATGAGCCATTCCAGAGGCAGCCATGAGTCATAAAGAGCGGATGAAGATCATCGAACAGGAAGGTTCCGGCGGTTTTGCCCTTGAAGAAGGCACGCTGGATTCCGACGCGGCGGCCAAGATACAGGACACGCTGGACGTCTCGGAGATTGTCGCCAAATACGACAAGGAAGCCACGTTCCGCACGTTTCGTGGCTGGCTGCGGATATTCATCAGTGGTCTTTGCATCCTCTTTTCCGCGTTCCAGCTCTTTACGGCGGCGACCGGCCTGTATCCGCCGCAGATCCAGCGTTCGGTCCACCTTGGATTCGTCCTCGTCCTCATTTATCTGCTCTATCCCGCGCGGGCCACGGGCAACAAGCACCGGCTCAACTGGTATGATGTCCTGCTGGCCGCCGCCGGAGCGGCGGTGTGCGGGTATATCATCTGGAATTATGACGTCATTGTGCTGGATGCCGGGCCGCCGACGGAACTGGACTTCATTTTTGGCTGCGCATCCATCCTGCTGGTGCTGGAGGCCACACGGCGCATCGTGGGCCTGCCCATTACGCTGGTGGCCATCGTCTTTCTGCTCTATGCCAAGTTCGGGAACCTCATTCCCGGCATGATGGGCCATCCGGGCTTTTCCCTGCGGCGCATCGTCGGCCATATGTATCTGACAACCGAAGGGCTGTTCGGCATGCCGCTGGGCGTGGCCGCGTCATTTGTCTTTTTGTTCATCCTTTTTGGCGCTTTTCTGCACAGCACGGGCCTGGGCAAGTTTTTCATCGACCTCGCCCTCGGCGCGGCGGGCAGGTTCGTGGGCGGCCCGGCCAAGGTGGCCGTGCTTGCCAGCGGCTTTTTCGGCACCATTTCCGGCTCCTCGGTGGCGAACACTGTTTCCACCGGCACCTTCACCATTCCGCTCATGAAGAGCGTCGGCTACCGGGGCGCCTTCGCCGGCGCGGTGGAAGCCGCCTCGTCCACCGGCGGCCAGATCATGCCGCCCATCATGGGCGCCGCGGCCTTCATCATGGCGCAGTTCCTGGGCATCGGCTATGTGGAGATCGCCAAGGCGGCCCTCATCCCGGCCCTGCTCTATTATCTCGCGGTGGGCTTCATGGTGCATATGGAAGCCAAGCGCCTGGGCCTCAAGGGCATTCCCCGGGAGCGCCTGCCAAAGCCGTGGCTCGTGCTGCGGCAGGGCGGCTACCTGCTTGTGCCCATCGTGGTGCTTGTCTATCTGCTCATGCAGGGATATACGCCGCTCAAGTCGGCCTATTACTGCATCGTGACCACCGTGGTCATCTCGCTTGTGGCCAACAACTGGAAGGCATGGGCGGGCGCCGGCGCAGGCGGCATGAGCGTGCGGCGCAGCCTCGCCCAATGCAACCGGCTGGCGGTGAAAGATGTTCTCATGGCCATGGAGAATGGCGGCCGTCTGGCGCTTGGCGTTTCCGCCGCATGCGCCTGCACGGGCTTTGTCATCGGCGTGGTGACGCTCACAGGCGTGGGGCTCAAGCTGGCCAACGCCATCCTCGCGCTTTCCGCCGGGAGCTTCGCCCTGACCCTGGTGCTCACCATGTGCTCGTCCATCGTCCTGGGCATGGGGCTGCCCACCACGGCAAAATATATCGTGCTCGCCACCATTGCAGCGCCCGCCATCCAGAGCTTTGGCGTGCCCATGCTCGCGGCCCATCTGTTCATCATGTACTTTGGCATTCTCGCCGACCTGACGCCCCCGGTGGCCCTGGCCGCCTACGCCGCTGCGGGTATCGCCCGCGCCGAACCCAATGCCACCGGCTTCATGGCGGTCAAACTGGCGCTCGCGGGTTTTCTCATCCCCTATATCTTCTGTTACAACCCCGGTCTGCTGATGATTGGCGCGAGCAACTGGGAAGTCGTTTTTATCGTTTGCACGGCTGCGGTGGGCATCGCCTCGCTCTCGTTTGCAAGCGTCGGGTACTGGTTGCGGGACCTCTATCTCTGGGAACGCCTGATCCTTGTGGGCGCGGCCATCACGCTCATCACGCCGGGGCTCAAGACGGATATTGTCGGCCTTGCGCTTATGGGCGCGGTGTATGTGCTGCAACGTGTTTTCAAGGGGGGGCCAAAACGGCGGCTGCGTCCGGAAAGAGGCGATGTTGCCAATGAGGCCGGTTAGCGCGGCCTCACCGCGCCACGCGGCATCTGAAGGATTTTCCTGCGGGCATCTCCGAGCGCGCCGTGAAAATGATGTCCATGGATATGAAAAAATTCGGTTGACATCCTTCAGCGCTTGGCCTATACCCTCTGAACGCAACACTGGGTTGTCGTTCAATTGGCAGGACGGCGGATTCTGGCTCCGCTAATCAAGGTTCGAGTCCTTGCAACCCAGCCACAATGTCCCCATCGTCTAGTCGGCCCAGGACAACGGCCTTTCACGCCGTCAACAGGGGTTCAAATCCCCTTGGGGACGCCAAACCTAGGTACAAAGAAGAATGCCAACGTCCAAAAGGCCTTGGCATTCTTTGTTTTTTCCTTCCAGTACGGTTTCCCGAAGTCCAGCCTCGTCCGCTTGCATCCAAACATTTTGTAGGTATATCCGTAGGTAGAAATGTGGTACGACATTTCCGATACCTACATGGATAACCGGCCGGAATCCAAAAATTTTTGTCCATGTGGGCATCTCTCCGTCCAACGACAACCAGGGAGTGCCCATGCCTCTTACCGATACCCACATTCGCAGTCTAAAACCCGACATGAAGCCCCGCAAGTATTTCGATGGCGGTGGCCTGTTCCTCTATGTGCCCACCAGCGGCAGCAAATTGTGGCGCATGGCGTACCGCTACGCCGGCAAGAGCAAACTGCTCAGTTTCGGGGAATACCCCACCGTCTCGCTCAGGGATGCCAGAGAGCGGCGCGAGGATGCGCGGCGTCTGCTGGCGAAGGGTGTTGATCCTTCCCTGCAGAAACGGGAGGCAAAACAGGCCAGAGTCACAGCCGAGCGCGAGAGTTTCCAGAGCATCGCCAGGGAATGGCATGAAACCCGCTTGGCCGAGTTTTCCGAAAAACATCGGGGAACCGTCATGTACAGGCTGGAGACATACATCTTTCCAGCTATCGGCAAGACGCACATCGCCAAACTGGAAACACGGGATGTCATGGATGTGGTCAAACCGCTGGAGCAGCGGGGAAACTATGAGACTTCCCGACGTGTCCTGCAAATCATCAGTCAGGTTTTCCGCTATGCGGTCATCACTGGCAGAGCGAAGCATAACGTCGCGGCCGATCTGCGAGGAGCCTTGCGGCCGAGAAAAACCATCCATCGGGCGGCAGTGCTGGAACCGGAGAAAGTCGGGCAGCTTTTGCGGGATATAGACAACTACGAGGGCTATTTTCCTCTGGCCTGTGCTCTGAAACTTGCTCCGCTGGTTTTTACCCGTCCCACCGAACTCCGCGCCGCCCAGTGGCAGGAGTTTGACCTTGAGGCAAAGGAATGGCGCATTCCGGCCGAACGCATGAAGATGCGGCGACAGCATCTCGTGCCGCTGTCCGAACAGGCGTTGTCCATTCTGCGGGAACTTCAGAAATATTCCGGCGAAGGGAAATACCTTTTCCCCTCCATTCGCACAGAAACACGACCTCTTTCAGACGCGACCATGCTCAACGCCCTCCGGCGCATGGGCTACCAGAAACACGAAATGAGCGTACACGGCTTCCGTTCCATCGCTTCCACGCTGCTCAACGAACTCGGCTATAATCGGGACTGGATAGAACGCCAGCTTGCCCATGGGGAACAGAATGAAGTGCGAGCAGCGTACAACTATGCCGAATATCTTCCAGAACGCCGTAAGATGATGCAGGAATGGGCTGACTATCTGACAGGATTACGCGACGCTGCATATCAGAAAAAATCAATCTAAAGGAGGAAGTATGAACGAGGATACCATGAATGACCATGATATTTGTGTCTCCATTGGAAAAATCAAAAAAGAATCTCAGATAACAACCAGAGATACCGGCTGGAGCGAGGAGGAAAAGGAGCACATGTGGCAGGCCGGTTATGATGATATGGACATGATCCGGACGTGGTACAGCTGAAGCCCCTTGCTGCTCTTCGAGCTGAAATAAACCACCCGTTCGGCGGCGGGATCAGAATACATTCTGACCACGCCGCCATTCTTATGGAGCCATATCGTCGAGCGCGGCTTTGGGAGGGAACGCCTCCAGAGTGGAAACGAGTGGCTCCTTGGCAAGACGAGGGGCTGTGTCTGGTTCCGATTCCTTTGAGGAGCCTGCCTCTCTCGATCCGTCAGAACTCGTCAGCACTTCTCGCAGCCTGGCAAGCGGAACCGATACCCCGGCCTCCGCCAGCAAGTCCCGTATGTCCCGTAGCGTGTAGCCCCGCCGCATGGCCTTTTTGATATCGTTGACCAGAAATTCCGCAACTTCCGCGCGAGTCTTCCCAGCCTCTTTTATCGGCAGACTACGGAGCTTTTTCCGGGCGGTCTCTATCTGTTCCATCGTATAGCGCCGAGCTGTTACCATAAGCATCACCTTCCTTGTCAAAAATTCTTCCTCCGTTCCCCATATCACAGTGAAAACTTTACTGACAACTTTTCTTTCCGGACAAATGCGTACAACTATGGATAGATACGGACGCTATTCCACAAATACAGACAATTCCTTTTTTGCACTCTTTCATCTTCTAATCCTATTGCCGACGGAACGTATTGTTCAAGGAAAAACAATACCGTCTTTTTGTCTTTTTCTCTGGCCTTCAAGCGCATTTTTCATCTATGCTTGCGCCAAAAGAGGAAACATGGCGCAACTGATGCGCCAGCCAAAGCGTGAAGGTAGTGTTCCAGAGACTGAGGAGCGTTCTTCTTTACAGGATGGTAGCTGTCTGACAACAGCTGGCATCCTGCCAAAGGCTTCGCCTCTGGACTCCAAAGAGCGTTCGGCGCTTCGCTTCTCACGCTCGCAAAAAGGCAGGAAAGGCAGATGGAAAAGCGGAAGGCGGCAACCAGATTTCAGAGGCGACGGACACTCCGGCTTACCGATGAAGAGGACGAGAGAATCGCCAGGCAAGCCGCGACCGCCGGAATCTCCATTTCCGAGTACATGCGGCGGTTGTTCTTCGGCGGCAGGCCCATCATCGCCAAGACGGACGATCAGACCATCCGGGAATTGCGGCGGCTTGGGGGACTGCTCAAGCATCATTTTGACGTGGTGAAGCGGACGGGCAATGCGACCACTCTCACGGAACTGGACGCCGCCTTGCGGGAAGTCCGGCGAGCCATTGAAGCCCTGAGCGAAAAATAATGATCATCAAAAAGCTCAAGCGTACCAGCTTCAAAAAATCCAAGTCCACCATGATCGGCGGTCTGGTGAACTATATCCTTGCCGAACATGACGACAGGGGCAAGGACAAGCTCGCCTATGCCGGAAGCAGAAATTTCCTGACCACGACCGTCGCCGCGCAGAAAAGGGAAATGATTTCTCTGGCTGAAGAATCCATCCAGAGCAAGATGCCGGTCACGCACTGGATTCTGTCATGGCAGGAAAACGAGCAGCCCACCCGTGAACAGGTGGACGAAGCGGTCAATCTCTTTCTCCGGGGAATGGGCCTTGCCGGACATCAGACGCTTTATGCCCTGCACAAGAACACGGGAAATTATCACCTCCATATCGTCGTGAACCGGACGCATCCCTATACGGAAAAGGTAATTCAGCCGCACAGAGGTTTCGATATCGAAGCGGCGCACAAGATTGTTGCCGCAATCGAACACAGACAAGGCTGGGCACCGCAGGAGAACGCCCGCTATCGCGTCAATGAACAGGGATATGTGGTCAAAAACATCCAGCGGCGGGAACAGGTAAAACCCAAGCCCAAGGCCGAGGACTTTGAAAGCGCCACGGGCGAAAAGTCCGCGCAGCGTATCGCGCAGGAACGCGGCCATGCCGTCATCCAGAACGCTTCATGCTGGGAAGAGCTTCATGCCGGACTGGATGCGATCGGTCTGCGTTTTTCCCGCAAGGGTTCCGGCGCGGTGATTTTCGTGGGAGATACGGCGGTCAAGGCGTCCAGCGTGGACAGGAATTTCAACATGTCCAGGCTGTGCAAGCGGCTCGGCGAGTTCAAACCCGGCTACTACTCCGAACGGACATTCAAGAAGCCCGCTCCGGAGCCGGTCAGTCACGTTTGTCGGGAGGAATGGCAGGAGTATCAGAAGGAGCGGCAAAGGCTGGCGGAAGAACAATATCACGCCAGGGTAACGCGAGAGGAAGAACGGGAAGCGCTGGAACGGCGGCAAAAAGAGCGCCGTGAGGCGGCAACGGTACGTCTTGCTCGGCACGGGCTTTCCGTGCTGAACATTGCCCGGCATTTCCTGAAGGAACAGGATCGGGAAGAGAAAGCGGCGTTGCGGGACAGGCAGTCTCAAGCAGAAAAACCGGAGCGGCTTCCCCGCTTCAAGCACTGGCTGGGCAAACGCGATTCGCATCTTGGCAATCTGTGGCGTTTCCGCAAACGGATCGCTCCCGGCTTGGAAGTCAGGAAACGCGAGTTCCCCAGGGTCGGCACACTGGCTTCTCCGTATGCCGCCTACCGGGAAATGGTCAAAAAGCGTTTTCCGGAACAGATGGATGAGTCACGGCTGGATGCGGCCATTGCTCTGTATATGCGCTGTGCCGGGTACACGCCGCAGGCAGTTGCCAACGAAGTATTCAGACACGCCCCCGCCCGCCCCAACGGGCAGAGCCGTGATGAGCGGATAGAGTACGGGCGCAGGGTGGTCTGGTACGCTTTTGGAACGGCGGGAGATATTGATATTGCAAATGTGCGGCCTACGGAAGAAGATATTCTAAAGTTCAACAAGGAAGCAAATTCCATAGCACAAAAAGAAATTGAATCTGCTCGGTGCAAAGTCCGTCTACGATAAACAACGAGATACGACATTACATCGAATATTTATTTAATAATAAATATAAAAATATGATATGAAATTTTTTTATTTTATTAAGTTATTTATAGCAATAAAAAGTATATCTTGAATTTTTTCTAAAAAATTCTTACTATAAAAATATCAGCCGCAGTCAATCAAAGGAATACTTATGTCCACAAAGCACACCGCCGATTCTGTGTGTCGGGGAAAAGGCCGCCCGCGTGCCTTTGACCGTGCGCAAGCCCTGCACAGCGCCCTGAAAATCTTCTGGAAGCAGGGGTATGGACCTGCCTCAGTAGCAGAATTGTGCAAGGCTATGGAAATAAATCCACCCAGCCTGTATGCGACCTTCGGCAACAAGGCATCTCTCTTTCTCGAAGCCCTCCGGCATTACGAGCATACCTACTGGGACGCGCCAGCCAAACATTTTCTGGCCGAACCTGACGTGTACACAGCGGTTGCAAACTTTTTCCAGGAGTCGGCCCAAATCTTGCTCTCGCCGGAGACTCCGTGCGGCTGTATGGTGGTACTGGCAGCCATCAATATCTCTGAAGACGAGAAAGAGATTATCGAATCCGTGCGTGAACTCAGATTGGCCACAAAGAAAATGTTTGCCGACAGACTCCGGCAAGCCATTCAGGATGGTCAAATTCCCCCGGACACCGATGTCCCGGCCCTGGCCGGGGCGCTCAACACCCTGCTTGAAGGCTTATCCATTCAGGCCCGAGACGGCCTTTTCCAATCTGAGTTGAAGGCTATTGCCGCCCACGCAGTACGCATGCTGCCGCTACGTTCTCGCGAGGCATAGCTGCATCCTCGCCAAGCAGATCAAGAAGTGGGAGAATGTTCTTGACATTTTTTTAGTAATCACTAAAAAATAATCAAACAACATTTTGATAGTTGGAAAGGGGGATACCTTACATGGAATTTACCGAACAGCCTATGCGGCCCCCACAGGAGAGTCGTTCACTCCTGCCACGAGCAACGCAGGGTTGCACCTACAATGAGTGTCGTTTCTGCTATGTATCGAGGGGCTACCCCTTCATGGCGGTCACGCCCGAACAGTTAGAACGGGAAATTCTGACCCAGAAACCTTTTTTCCCCAGCAACACCGCCATTTATATGACAGGTTCCAACCCTTTTGCTCTGCCTGCCGAAAAACTGAGAAAATACATTTCCGTGCTGCGCAAGCATTTCCCTCTCTTTACACGTGTAAGCATGCAGAGCCGTATTAACGACATCGCGAGCAAAAGTACGGCGGAGCTGCGCGAACTTTGTGGTCTCGGGTTGAGTCATCTCTATATCGGCACGGAAAACGGCAATGACGCCGTACTCGCTCTCATGAACAAGGGACATTCCGCTTCCGAAACTGTGGAGCAACTGCTGCGGCTGGATGAGGCGGGAATAACGTATACCACATTCTATATTATCGGCATGGGCGGTAAAGGAATGGGAATCGCCAGTGGTGAAGCCACGGCACGGATGTTCAATCAGACGCACCCGCAACGTATCACCACGACGGGCATGACGGTCTTCCCTCATACCCCGCTGGCGGAAATGAAAACGCGGCATGAATTCGTTGAGGCATCAGAACGGGAGAAAATCGAAAAGCTTCAGGCATTTCTGAAGGCCTTGACCATAAATACCTTCTACGACGGTATCCACTACCTGAACCCGCTCAACTACCGTTTTGCCAATAATGACGCAGAAGCAAAACGCCGTGTGCTGGAGGATATTGACGACGTCTTGCGCTCCTGCACGGATAATGAACTGGAAATGATGGTCAGCCGCCATCTCAAGCACTCTCTGTAAAAAAAGCGGGAATTCCCCCGCTAAGAAACAAGGAGAAATATCATGAGCAAGAACATCATCATTTTGAATGGCAGTCCCCGTCTCAAGGGCAATACGGCCATGCTGTGCGATGCCTTCATAAAGGGCGCGGAAAGCGCGGGCCATGCGGTAACGCGCTTTGACCTGCAAAAACTGGATATCCACGGCTGTCTCGGTTGCATGAAGGGCGGCAAGAACCCTGCCAGCCCCTGCGTACAGAAAGACGGTATGGAAGCGATATACCCTGCATACAGAAACGCCGATCTGGTGGTGCTGGCTTCGCCCATGTATTACTGGAGCGTTTCTGGGCAGTTGAAAACCGTGTTTGACCGTCTGTTTGCCGTGGCGGAATGTGATCCGAACTATGCCAATCCGCGCAAGGAATGCGCCCTGATCATGGCTGCCGAAGGTGACACCCCCGACAACTGGAAGCCTGTGCTCGACTATTACCATGCGTTGACCGGTTTTCTGAACTGGACGGACAGGGGGCAGGTGCTGGCCGGGGGTATCCTGGACGCCGGCGCTGTTTCCGGCCGCCCCGTGCTTGACGAGGCGTTCCGCTTCGGCGCGTCGCTGTAACAAAGGATGCCCCCATGCAGAATCAGCAGGATTCCGTCCACGACTCCACAAACGGCAGGCGATTTTCCCGACGCAGGCTGTTTTCTCTGGCAGGGGCGGCATCCCTGCTGGCAGTGGCAGGCGGCGCGCTGTACAGGCATTTTTCATCCACTTCCAGCATCAGGGTGGAATCCTTTGCAACGTCCGGCACGGGAGGGAAGAAAAACATTCTTGTCGTTACAGGCAGCGCCCGCCGCAACGGCAACAGCGCGCTGCTGGCGGACGCATTCATGCACGGGGCAGCGGCCGCCGGGCACGAGGTCAGCGTCTTCCACTGCGGCAGGACGCCCATCAGCGCCTGCCTGCATTGCGACGGCTGCTGGAGTACAGGAATCCCCTGTGTGCTTGAGGATGGCTTCGACGCCTTCTGGCCGCTGCTGGAACAGGCTCAGATGCTTGTCTTTTGCAGCCCACTGTACTGGTACAATTTCAGCGGACATATCAAGTGCGCTATGGACAGGATGTATCCCTATTCACGGAAAAATCGGCTCCGCGACATGAAGGTGAAGGAAGCTATGCTGCTCATGTGTGGAGAAAGCCTGTTTCCCCGCTCCTTCGCCGGAGCTGCGGAAGCCTACAGGCAGATGCTGGGACTCAAACATTGGGCGGATCGTGGACGCCTTTTTGTCACCGGCGTTCACGAGTTCGGCGACATGAAGGGTCACAAGGCGTTGGCGATTGCGGAGCAGATGGGCCGTAATGCCTGATGGCGCGCAATAATATTCAAACAGGACGAAATCTCATGAAAGCACTTTCCCTCATTGATTCCGCAAAACTTACTTCCCCAATCCCGTCACTCTCATCTGTTCCAAAGCGCCCTCTGGCGTTACCAATCTTGCCACCGTTTCCTGGTGGACATATCTGAGCCTTGAACCGGAGACCATCGGCTTTGCCATGATGAAGACCTCCTATACCGGCGAGATGGTCAGAGCCAACAAACAGGTCGTGCTGACCGTTCCGGGCGAGGGGCTGGCAAAGCAGGTCATGCAGTGCGGCAGCTCAACGGGGAGGACAAAAGACAAGGCAAAAGATTTCGGTATCGAACTCAAAAACATTCCTGACTGCGATATCCAGATTCCCGTCCACAGCGTCGTTGCCATCCAATGTGCGCTACGTGAATTTGTTGATGTGAGCGACCACTATTTCTACATTTGCGATGTGGAAAATGTTTATGGAGATGAGGATGAAAATCCATTATTTGCATGGAAAGGTTATTCAAAAATAGCTCCAGCTAAAGCCAAGTAGTAAAAAAATCGTAATAATTCTCTTGTATCGTCAAAAAACAATCGTCAAGCCCCAAACCCTGACCAAATACCTGACCGAGTCCAGATGTCAAAAAGAAGCCAGAAAGAGCAAAAGACAGGCCGCAAGCTCATGGCCAAACCTTCCTGGCGGCATATGCGTTCCGTCCGCGTGTGGTTCAGCACAAGCCCCTCATGGCGTAAAAGGATATGCAGCCGCCGGCCACCGAAATGTCGCCGTTCCTCTGCCAGTTCACGCAACGCCGCCGCAGGTCCGCATCGCGATCTGACGGCGGGGGACGCCGTACGGTGCCGCGGTCGACGCCAAGCGTCACGCAAGCCCGCCGCTGGGAGACGCTGTATGCCGCCTGAACATACCGCACGGCTTTCCGGCATGACGCGGGCTCCAGAAGCTTTTTAACAGGACATTCTTGAGGATGGAGATATCCAGCGCCTGCTCGGCCACCATCTTCTTCAGCCTGGCGTTTTCCTCCTCAAGCTGGCGCAGGCGCTTGGCGTCGGAAATACCGTTCCGGCGGCACAAGTCCACCACCCGCACCCCGGCCTGGCGCAGTATCCCAAGGATCTGTTCCTCGCTGAATCGACTCCGTTTCATCTCTGTGCTCCTATGATAGGAGCACTAACTTTTCAATGGGTCAGTTTTTCTGGGGAGGGTCACGCAAGTGGTCAAGGGAGCTTCCCTTGACCACTTGTCGGCTTTCTCTATAGGATGGCAAATAGCATCATGGAGATTTCATGAATTACCCTACTATCCATCCCTTCCCGGCTCGAATGGCTCCAGAGATTGCTTTGGAGCATCTAAAAACATTTCCTAAGACAGCCAGAATACTTGATCCCATGATGGGATCGGGAACCGTACTTCATGCCGCAGCAAGGGAAGGCTTACTGGCTATTGGCTATGACCTCGACCCGTTAGCCGTGCTTATTAGCAGGGTTTGGACTACCGCATTTGACCATGATGCTCTTTTTCTTGCGGCAGAAAAGCTGATTCAACAAGCAGAGAAGGTTGTCAAAGAAGGTGATGTCTACTTGCCTTGGATTGATGACGACAAGCTATCAATTGATTTTATAAATTTTTGGTTTGGGGCTGAGCAAAAAAAACAACTCCGGCCTATCGCCTACCTCTTGGCAAAAGGGCGAGGCCCATTAAATGCCGCTCTAAAAGTCGTATTGAGCAGGCTGATTATTACAAAAAAGAAGGGAGCTTCCTTAGCCGGGGACGTATCTCATAGCCGGCCACATCGAATCCGCGCGTCGAATGACTTTGATGTATTTTTTGAATTTATAGCATCTGCCAAAAGAATGGTTTCAAGGCTCAAGCAGTCAGAATTGAGGGTAAGTGCGAATGCAAAAAGAGGGGATTCCAGGCTGCTACGAGGTGAAGCTACTCAAAGCATTGATGGTATAATTACATCTCCGCCGTACCTGAATGCAATTGATTACATGAGAGGGCATAAACTATCTTTAATATGGCTAGGATTTACATTGCAAGAGTTAACAAAAATTCGTTCTGATAATATTGGTACAATGCGAGTTATTCAAAAAAATCAATATCTAAGTTTGGCTCAATCGCTATGTATTGAAAGTGAAATCAAAGAATTAAGTCAAAGTGAACAAAAAATGGTTTTAAAGTACGCTATTGATATTAATTCCATGATGAAATCATCATCAAGAGTTCTTAAAAAAGATGGTCGAGCCACTTATATTGTTGGGAATTCATACATACGCGGAATATATATAGACAATGCTAGCATCGTAAAACAAGCGGCCGCAAGGAGTGGGATGCGGTTGAATGAAGAGTATAAAAGAGAAATTCTCGCAAGCAGACGCTATCTGCCCCCACCTGCATCCGACACCCACGAAAGCCTCCGCAGGCGTATGGGAACGGAAAGTATTATGACGTTCAGCAAGATATAATCATGGCTGCGCATATTGATGAACCGTGGTTACAAAAACAACATCAGCGTCTCATTGATGGCGATCCTTTAGCTTCGTCTGATATCGCTTCGGCAATCTATCCAGCCTTCATTGGAATTTTCTCCAAAAAATATTCTGGCATTGAGCAGGAATTGATAGCAAATGCTGTCGCAGATGCAGTTATAGCCTACTTAAAGCATCCTCAAGATTATCCTGCCGACAAAGGGATAAAACTTTTTAACTATCTATATACGCGAATAATAGGCCTCACTCTAAACTACTATCAAAAAGAAAAGACGAGAAAATCCAGAGAATTATCACATAACGATATCTTTTCTGAGCCTCAAGAGAGTTTGTCTGAGGAAGTGGTGTTCCAGTCAGAAGAAGCCAATGTCGAACTTTTTGACTCAAATATTGAATATAGTGAAAAGAAGGTCTTGCTGCCGCAGACGGACCGTCTTTCTGAGATTTTTGACAATAGCACAGACCAGCGAATGGCGCATTTGATTATCGTGGGAGTTAGGGCAACAGCTCAGTTTTCTAGTATGTTAGGCATAGAGCTCCGCTCTCTCTCTGAGCAAAAAGCTATCGTCAAAAGACATAAAGACAGAATAAAGAAACGCCTTGAACGGGCAGGAATACCGTATGGCGACAATTGACCTCAGCTTATTAGCCGCCAAGAGCTCCAAGGACGATGTATTTTTGGGATGGGCGCTAGAGCAATTCTCAAAATCCTATGACTATTCAGCAGCTAATTTAGCTGATTATCTCGGATGCTCTGAGGATCAACTTCACAAGTTGGCACTCTGTCTTTTGCCACATGAAAATGACCAGCAGTTTCTTTCAAAAGTGGACAGGATTAGCAGCCGTTTTGAAATAAAACCCTCTAAACTTCTCCAGTTAATCAGAGAAAGTACAGCTATTGCTCGGTTAGTCACAAATTGCCAATCCTCAACAGAAACCATGCTACTCGCTGCTCGTGATAAAACAAGTTCGGAAGCGAAAGATGACGAAGAATGACTTTGCCACCTTAGCTGCCGATTTTTGGGAAAAAAGCGGACTTGAATATAATCCGCCATGCAATATCGTTGAAGCAACGAGAAGAGCTACCCCGCTAGCTATTATTCCATTACCGGCTCTATGCACATCCATTTTGCAAAACTGGCTTGGAAAGCGTTCAATTTTTATTTCTCCAATATATAAGAACCGCCCGCTTCATGCATGCTTAGTGTCCAGAAAAGGAGCAGGTCTACTCTTTTTCAACTCGGATGACTCCCCTGAAGAACAACGCTTTTCTATAGCGCATGAAGTTGCTCATTTTATTTTAGACTATCTGCTTCCACGGGAAAGAGCCGTAGCCAGTATGGGGGAAAAGATCCTTCCAGTTTTGGATGGCGAAAGAGAAGCAACGCCAGATGAGCGATTTGATGCTCTGTGGGGCGATGTATGCTTAGGAACTTACAATCATCTGTTTGTTCGTGGCGAAGGTGGTGGTTTTTTACACTATTCGGCCAAGCGTTCAGAAATTGAGGCGGACAACCTCGCCCTAGAAATAGTCGCACCCACCAAGCTGTTGTCACCATTTTCCATAAATCATGTACCGATGGTTGCTCAGAAATTTGGTATTCCCGCTCATATAGTGAGCGCCTTTTTTTCCTCTCGTTCAATAAAAAAGATGAAGCAACAGCGTTTTCGGGACTGGATAGGCTTTTAGCTTTGTCGAACTTTTGAGGGGCTAATGGGAATATATAGAAAAACAGGAAGCAGGAGGCAATATGCCTGAACAGCCTATTTTCTTTCCTCGTGAAACTACCCTGGAAGTGCCAGCTTCCGAGGCTCCTCAACTCGGGGCCGATGATTACGAACGAGCCACGGGCGAAAAGCTTGGGCGAACTCTTGATCTTAACACTTGGCATGTCGGTGTGGACATCAACGCCACATACGAGCGCATGGAGCAGGAAATTGCCGAAGCTACACGCCAAGAGGCCCACTACCAAAAAGCTATCCGCGAGCAGATTTTTGGAAAGCTAAAGACCCGTAAAGGCGCTCCAACGGAAGCAGGCGTATATAGAACCTCTCCTGATGCTTTGAAAAGGGTGCATGATTTGATTTTATTCAACGGCGGGACTGAAGCATGTGACGGTACAGTCGTTTCTCATGACACAATACCTGTAACCATTACCCAAATAGGGGTTTGCCTAGTATCCTACCAAGGAAATCAAGGCTCATGGGGTCATCGGATATTTAGGCGTGACCTTCGGTCTACCAGCCTTCAAGACCCAATCCAAGAAGTTCTCGACGTTTTGGATAAAAGAGCAAAGCGTGAGTCTGTGGATTCACCGAAAGGGGATGCCCTTACTAGTATGGCGAGGCGGGCGATCATGGCTTTTGCCGAACGCTCAGTCCTGCTGAAAAAGTCCAGCGCGGTTTGGCGGTTGGGACACGGTTCTCCTACTCCATATGAGTTATTGACAGGGTCGGGCATCGAACCGCTCGTGGCTCCAAGCCTGGAGTTAATGAGGAAGTTAATTTCGCATAAGAAATTTGTCTTTATCCCAAGCTCAACGAAGCAGCGGCACTGGCTCACCATAGGTCAAGCCCTGGAGCCACTTGAGTATGCCATTTTAACGGATCTTGAGGATGACCTCAAAAAAATAGCTGCCGGCCATTATCGTGGTGCCTGGGAATCGCACGTTGAAAACATCAAAGATTTTATCTCAGAATTTGGAACTCAAGTTCTCATGGGGCTTTATCGCTCTTCTTCTTACGCTCCTGCGCAAGTTTTTTATGCCCATAAAGACTATGTCCATGAGGCTGTCCACATTGCGCTAGCGGATAGTGTCCTCCAGGATTATCGAGGCTTCCCGCTTTTACTCGATATAGCCGACAATACCTGTTCCGTGACGTTTGGCGCTGATGTGTTTTTAGCATCAACACAGCTTGCATATGCTTTGGCCGGAACGCCTTTTCGTTATCAATCAGAACGATCAACTCGCGCTTAATAAGGAGGAATAACATGTCTGATAAAAAAAGAAATCAAAAAAAAGAAGATATAATGGATGCCCCGACTGCTACTTTCGATGTGCTTGAAGAGCATGCTGCCGAAGTAGGTGGCGCTTTTGAGGAACACCCTGATGATATCGGGGCAGTTGGCCGCACCATGTTCGATATGCCAAACAGTGAGGATGGTACTGTTACAATTCTCATGCCTAGCGATAATATAGACGCTTTACCCAGCCAGGCTCTCGTGAGGATAAAAAGCAGAGCGGATAAAAGAGAATATTTGGGTGCTGTCGTCAAGGGGCCTTTTGCTGAACCTGATGGGTTGAAGGCTGACTCAACACCACTAATAATCACTACTTCACAAGGAAAAGTATTCTCCCCAAGGTATCATGGGAGAGCGCAAGTTGAGATAATGGGTGAAGACTCTGGAGATAGCTTCTTAAGAACACCTCGCTACAGACCTAAGCCTAACAGTCCCGTATTTCCTCTTTCAGCAGAAGAAACGGGGCAGGTTCTGCAATGCACGAAAGGAGAGCTCCGACTCGGGCTAGCTACCGGATTTGACGATTTAGCAGTTAAGATCACGAAGGAGAAGAAAGTACTCCCCAGACATTTAGGTATCTTGGGAACAACAGGCGGCGGTAAGTCAACGACAGTTTCCGGATTTATAGCCAAATGCCAAAGTGAAGGTATTGCTTGTATTGTAGTTGATACCGAGGGTGAATATTGCGCCATAGACAAGCCAACTGATGACGAAAGAATGCTAAGGGAGTTAGATGCCCGTGGCTTGGAGCCGACAGGAGTTAATAACGTATACATTCATAGCCTTATTGGAAGAAAATCTCGAAGCAAGGAAAGTTCAAATTTTTCATTACAGTTTAGCGCTCTATCTCAATATGCGATTGCAGAAATTTTAGATTTTAACGAACCTCAGGAAACACGCTTTTTTCAAGCCTATGAAATGGCGCGCCGTTTGCTCAAACAATTCAAGATTTGGCCTAGCACATATGCGGAACAAATACAGGATATGGAAATAGATGAGTTAAGCGAAGGCATACCAAAGATGCGCTTGGAACATTTGATTGATGTTGTGAATGGTGCCCTTGCAAAGTTTAACAAGCTGTCCAACCCTCATTTATTTGCCTTTCCTTCGTTTTCTGAAATACAGGCACTTGTTAATCAAGAAGTGACTGACAAAAGCCCAGCAAGTTGGGGAAAAGTAAAAGCAAGGCTACTGTCTCTGAGAAAACTCAAGATTTTTGACCAGCCGAAGACTTCTGGCCTAAATTTTGAGCAAATGCTCACAGGTGGTACAGTCCACATCTTAGACTTAAGCGACCTTGAAGAGTCCAAAATAAGGAATCTAGTGATAGCGGAACTTTTGCGTGGGGTACAAAAAGCACAAGATATAAAGTATTTTGAAGCCGTAGAAAAGGATGCGCCAATAACACCCGTCCTTTTATTTATCGAAGAGGCTCACGAATTCTTATCGGCAGAAAGAATTTCAAAAATGCCTGTACTTTTTGGCCAAGTCTCCCGCATCGCAAAGAGAGGAAGAAAGCGGTGGCTTGGACTCGTTTTCATCACACAATTACCGCAGCATTTACCCAGTGAAGTGATTGGCCTAATTAATAACTGGATTCTGCATAAAATAGGCGATGTATCCGTAATTTCTCAGTTAAAAAAGAATATTGGTGGATTTACTGACAGCCAATGGAAGCATCTTTTAACACTTGCTCCAGGGCAAGCTCTTTGCTCATTTGCTTCGCTTACAAGGCCTCTACAAGTCAATATCGACCCTTCTCCTTGTAAGCTTTTGATGATAGATTAAGTAAATACAATCAGTAGTAGGAGATAAAATGAGTTTCTCACATGATGTGATGGACGAAGCCCTTGTATCCTGTGGGCGTACATGTTGTATTTGCAAAAAATTTTGCGGAGTCAAGATAGAGGGGCATCATATTGTTCCTGAATCTAAAGGAGGCGATGACAGCTTCGACAATTGCATCCCGCTATGTTTCGACTGCCACGCCGATGTTGAGCATTATAATAACGAGCATCCAAGGGGAAGAAAATATTCACCAAAAGAACTGCGCAAGCACCGAGACAATTGGTATGAATATGTAAAAACGATGAACTCTCCGCAGGTACGACCTGGGAATGGCGATACGCAAGGCAAGTCCACTAAAAGCTTCAAGAAAAAAACTCTCATGCTCCAAGTAAATGCTGGCAATGGGCAAATGCTTCAAGCTGCAAGAGATATCCACCAGCACAACCATTACGGCCCAGTCACAGAGGTCAAGAAGGTAGGTCCCCCGCCGACCAGTATTGGCGCTAATGCCAACATGAAAAAAACTATCCAAGATATGCTGAAAAAAATGCGGGATTACCGATACAAGCAGTTTGGCCCCAGCGGGCCAAAGGCATTTAATAAAAAATTCAATGACCGATTTGGGTTAGACTCTATTCAAGACCTATGGCTGAAAGACGAATCTATGTATGCGGAAGTGTATGAATACTTAAATTTTTTATACGGCAAAACAATTACAGGAAAAATAGAAAAGGCGGCATCCCGGCCCGGTTACAAGCATACGAGGGCCCACTTGATGCGTAAGTCAGTGGAGGCTATCACCAATCTAGGGTGGAAAGATGACCAGTTTCGCAATTGGCTTTATCTGAACTTTGGCGTGAAATCTCGTAAAGACCTTCCCGATGGACGGCTTGATGATATGATAATGGCCCTTGAACGCTTGGCTCAAAAAGCCTACCGAATTTAACACCGTGATGTATGGCTGTCGATTATTGCCCCTGCGGTACTAAACATTTTGACCCGCTTGTGGTCTCAGAGAGAAGCCCGCACTCAAATGGTATAGCAGGACAAAAACGTGCAAAATTTTCCCCAACAAAGCCAATTTCTGATTTATCAAACCGAAGACGGCCGGATAAAAATTGACGTCCGCTTTGCGGATGAGTCCGTATGGCTCACCCAGCAGATGATGGCGGATTTGTTCCAGACCTCTAAACAAAACATAAGCCATCATATTAAAAGTATTTTTGAGGAAAGAGAGCTTTCTTCTGAGGCAACTGTCAAAAAATTTTTGACAGTTCAGCAGGAGGGAGTTCGTCGGGTTCAACGCCAGTTGGAATACTATAACCTCGACATGATCATCTCCGTGGGCTATCGGGTCAAAAGCCATGTGGCCACGCGTTTCCGCATCTGGGCCACGCAGCAGCTTCGGGAGTTCA
Source organism: uncultured Desulfovibrio sp. (assembly GCA_900547595.1). GTDB lineage: Bacteria > Desulfobacterota > Desulfovibrionia > Desulfovibrionales > Desulfovibrionaceae > Desulfovibrio. The sequence continues at coordinate 2,548 of URHE01000001.1, read as the reverse complement.
TCGTTAAAGGCTTCGTACTCGACGACGAACGGCTGAAAAATCCGGATCTGCCCTTTGACTATTTTGAAGAACTCCTCCGTCGCATCCAGGATATCCGAACCTCGGAGCGCCGTTTCTACCAAAAAATTACCGACATTTACGCCACCAGTATTGATTACGATCCCACCACCGAGGAAAGCCTCGCCTTTTTCAAAACAGTGCAAAACAAACTGCATTGGGCTGTGAGTGGTATGACGGCGGCGGAACTCATCCACAGCCGTGCGGACAGCAGCAAGCCATATATGGGCTTGACCACATGGCGCGGCGCAAAGGTTCGCAAGCAGGATGTGGGCATTGCCAAAAACTATCTGAGCGAAAAAGAACTTCTGGCGCTCAACAACCTGGTGGAGCAATATCTGCTCTTTGCCGAAAGGCAGGCTCGTTTACGCAACCCCATGCATATGACCGACTGGATCGCCAAGCTGGACGCCTTTCTTACGCTCAACGAAGGCAACATTCTCACGCATGCCGGAAGTATTTCTCATGAGTTGGCTCTTGCTCATGCGGAACAGGAATATGACAAGTTCCACAGGCGGCGGCAGCTTGAAGCCCCAAAAAAAGACAGCGATTTTGATAAGGCCGTAAAAGCCTTAATTGCTGGAAAAAAGGACGCGAGTAGGTAGTTGTCCCGCCTCGTCCCAAAAAGAATTTTAAAAAACTTTCATTTTTGAGGTATTTTTGTAGGCATCAGAGAGAGTAAATCTATAAAATACAATAAATTCAAATTATTATAGTTTGATTTTTATCCCCTTGGGGACGCCAAATAGAATCAAAGGGTTACATGAAAATGTAGCCCTTTTTTTATCTGTGGGGCAAATTTGCCCCACATTTTGCCCCACAGATTTGAAGATTTATTAATCCATAAAAAATAAGGAAGCGCGGAAATTGGCACTGTTTTGCAAATAACCTGGCACGAATTGGCATCACAAAAAGTGGTTCTCGCTGTTGCGCGACACGCCTTCAATCCAGGGCGCTGTCGGCAAGAGAGTCTTACAGGCGCATATGAAGAACCCCCGGCATAGCCGGGGGCCTTTTCCAGATTTTTCCGGTCGTTGTTATTTCACCAGCTGCGGCTGTTGCTTGTTTTGATCCACGGGACTGATGCTGGCCGCCTTGGATGTGGACATAAGATATATCTCGTGCGGGTCCAGAATAAGGATGACCGAGCCATCTCCCATAATGGTCGCGCCGGAAATGCCCTTGAGGTCTCCCAGATAGGCGCCGAGCGGCTTGATGACGATTTCCTGACGTTCCAGCAGTTCATCCACCACCAGGCCGAGGCGGCGTTCATTGTCATGGATGACGACCACGGAAAGGACCTCCGGCAAGGTCTCCGTGGAACGGGGCAGGCCGAGCATTTCCGAAAGCTCAACGATGCCGAGCACTTCCCCTCGCAATGTCACGGCCTTGCGCCCCTTGACATCGGTAAGGCGCACGGTTTCGATTTTTGTGGTCTCGGAGACGGCATCCAGCGGGATGGCATACATCTGGCCGGAAACATTGACCATGAGCGCGTCGATGATGGCGAGCGTCAGCGGCAGGCTCAGCGTGAAGCGCGTACCCTTGCCGACCTCGGAGTAGGTATTGACGCTGCCCTTGAGGTTCTTGATGTTTGTCCGCACCACATCCATGCCCACGCCGCGTCCGGAGATGTCCGTGATCTTTTCGGCGGAGGAGAAGCCGGGGGCGAAAATCAGTTCAATGGCTTCCCGGTCGTCCAGCTGGGCGGCTTCTTCCGGCGTGATGATGCCTTTCTTGACGGCGACCTCGCGCATCTTGTTGGGGTCGATGCCCTTGCCGTCATCCTCGATCTCAATGGCGACGGAATTGCCCTTGTGGAAGGCGCGCAGGGTCACCTTGCCCTTGGCCGGCTTGCCTTGCGCAAGGCGCTGATCTTCGGGTTCGATGCCATGGTCCACGGAGTTGCGGATAAGGTGGACAAGCGGGTCGCCGATGACTTCCACCACACTCTTGTCCAGTTCCGTTTCTTCGCCTTCCATGATGAGGTCCACCTCTTTGCCGCTTTTGCGCGAAAGATCGCGCACAAGCCGGGGGAAGCGGGAAAAGACGGAGGAAACGGGCACCATGCGGACCTTCATGATGGTATCCTGAAGGTCGTCGGAAATGCGCGCCATGGCGTAAGTGGTTTCGGAAAGACTCTGCGCCACCTCGGCCACGTTGATGTTGTCTTCGCTGCCTTCCAGCGAGCGGGCGATCAGCGTGTAGCGGTTGCGGTTGATGATCAGCTCGCCGATGAGGTTCATGAGGTGGTCCAGCCGCTCATGATCCACGCGGATGGTGGAGGAGCTCTTGTGATCGCCGCCGGGAGCCGCGGCCTTGTTGTTGGCCGGAGCCGCCGCTGCCTTGCCGTTGCCCGCGGGTGCCGCTGCGGGTGCGGCAGGGGCGGCCTTTGCCGCGGGAGCCGGCTGCGGGGCCGGAGCTGGCGCCGCCTTGGGAGTGGAAGCCGCGGCCGCGGGAGCGGCAGCCTTGGGGGCAGCGGGCTGGGCCG